>QXWW01000064.1 GCA_009911185.1 Lachnospiraceae bacterium | reverse complement strand
CCACACACCTCAGAAAAAATGGGCAAAAAAGTGCTGCCGCACCTATGATTTGTCAATCATTGATGCGACAGCCCCCTTAAATATGATAAAAATTTGGTATACATTACGTAAATAAGCGGTTACCCCTGAGTATATCTGGAGAGAAACTGCCGGGTGCGCTCTTCTTTTGGATGTTCAAATACTTCCAGCGGATCGCCCTGCTCAAGAATATGTCCGTCATCCATAAAAATTACATGGTTGGCTACATCTTTGGCAAATGCCATTTCGTGTGTGACAATTACCATGGTGGTATTCTGTTTTGCAAGCTCCTTCATGACTTTGAGGACTTCTCCGGTCAGTTCAGGGTCCAGGGCAGAAGTTGGCTCGTCAAAACAGAGAATATCCGGCTGCAGGGCAAGCGCGCGTGCAATTGCCACGCGCTGGCACTGGCCGCCCGATAATTGGTGGGGATAGTTAGCCATGCGGTCGTGCAGCCCCATTTGCCGCAGCAATTCTTCTGCATGTGTCTTTATCTGCGCATGGATGTGTTTGCGGTTTGTTTTATAATCCGCCTGTTCCCTGGCCAGAAGTTCTTCTGCCAGCATGACGTTTTGCAATGCTGTGTATTGGGGAAACAGGTTGAACGACTGAAAAACCAGACCGAAATGCAGTCTTTTTTTGCGGATTTGCGATTCCTGCCAGGTGGCGGGATCGTCAGCGTCAAATAAAGTTTCACCATTTACACGAATGGTTCCCTGGTCTGGGCGTTCCAGGAAATTCAGGCACCGCAGCAGAGTGGTTTTTCCGCTTCCAGAAGAGCCGATAATGGAAACCACCTGCCCCTGTTCCAGAGAAAAGCTGATATCCTTAAGGACCTCCGTGTGCTCAAAGTATTTGCGTATATGTTCTACTTCTAAAATTGGCATATCTTTTCTCCATTTCCTACTACTTAAAATAATCCAGTTTTTTCTCTAAGCGTCCTAAGAGGACAGTGAGAAGGCCATTGCAGATCAGGTAGTAAACCGCTGTGAAAAACAAAGGCCAGATGGCGCCGGAGATTCCCTGAGAGCCTTTCATAAAAGCCTGTCCCGCCCAGATGATTTCCTGAAGGGCGATAATCCGCGCCAGAGAAGTGTCTTTCACCAAGGTAATGATTTCATTGGACATAGGAGGGACAATTCGTTTGATCATCTGAAGCAGGGTGATCTTGAAAAAAATCTGTCCCTTTGTCATGCCTAAGACAAGTCCGGCTTCCTCCTGTCCCACAGGTACACCCTGAATGCCGCCCCGGTAAATTTCGGAAAAATAGCAGGCATAGTTGAGGATGAAGGATACGGATGCAGCCGCGAAACGTCCGCTTTCCCCGCCGCCCCAGACGGGATTATGTAATACCAGTCCCGGAAAATAATAAATAATCAAAAGCTGAATCATCAGGGGGGTTCCCCTTATGATCCAGACAATGATTTTGGTAAAATAGCTTAAGGGCTTAAATCGGGACATGGAACCAAAGGCAATCACCAGTCCCAGAGGAAAAGCGCCGATTAATGTTACAAAAAATAGTTTTAATGTCTGCAGAAAGCCGATGTTCAATGCTTTCAGCACAATAGGAAGCTGTTCTAAAATCTGTTCCATGATTTTCTCCATTCGTGCGTTTTTCAGAGCAAACAGGCGGTTTACTGTTCAATGACAGCAGCCTGTACACCGTAGGTTTCCGCACATGTTGTCATGCTTCCGTCTTTATAACTGGAAGAGAAGAAATTGTTTAATGCCTCAGTCAGGTCGGAGCCTTTACGGAATCCCACGCCGTATTCTTCATTGTTGAGTCCCACGGTATAAGTCAGGTCCGCATAACTGGTGCCCTCACCTACCATAGCGGCAGCCATCAGAGAATCAATGACTGCGGCGTCGGATGTTCCGGCTGCCACTTCCATCAGGGCGTCCGCCTGTGCTTTAACGGCAGTATAATTTAAATTTAACGCTTTTACCTGCGTTTCTCCGGCGCTGCCTGCTTCCACTGCAAAGGTCAGATCGGACAGACTGTCCGTATCCTGATACTGATCGGCTTTGTCTTTGGGGACGATTACAATCTGGGCATTATTGCAGTAGGCATTAGAGCATGACATGGAGCTTGTGACCTCATCGGTCAGAGTCATACCGTTCCATACACAGTCAATGGTTTTTCCCTCTAATTCCATAATTTTATTGTCCCAGTCGATTTCTACAAACTCAGCTTCTACGCCGAGGCTTTCCGCGAAGGCTTTCGCCATATCGGCGTCGAAACCGATCCATTCGCCGCTTTCATCCTTGTAGTCCATCGGTTCAAAATCAGTGATGCCGACCACCAGGGTTCCCTTGTCTTTTACGTAAGCGATATCGCTCTCTTCCGAGGAAGACGCGGAAGCGTCTTTGTCATCTTTGGAATCGCCGCATGCCGTTAATGACAGGGCGAAAACGAGTGTCAGCAGAAGTGCAAGTATCTTTTTCATAATAAAAATTCTCCCTTTCCTTATTCCGGATAAATGCAAAACGGTCATACAGTTTTGGTACGACGGTTTTGCGGTCTATCTGGTAAATGTGTTTCTGTAAAATGCTACGTCAATATACTAACAAGTTAGCATGGTAAAGTCAAGGGTTTCTTAGAGATATTATGAGAGTTCTTGGTTCTTCCAATTTACAGCAGCATGATGCCGTGTGCTTCGGCTTCTTTTGCGACCTCTTCTTTCCACAGAGAGGACTGTACTTCTCCGATGTGCGCTTTTCTCAGGAAAAACATGCAGATGCGGGACTGTCCGATACCGCCGCCGATGGTCAGGGGAAGTTCGTGTTCCAAAATAGATTTCTGGAAAGGAAGCTTTGCCCGTTCCGGGCAGTTCGCCTTGTCAAGTTGTGATAAGAGCGAAGTTTCGTCTACGCGGATTCCCATGGAAGACAGTTCCAGAGCAATGTCGAGGACTGGGTAGTAGACGACAATATCGGCGTTTAAGGCCCAGTCGTCGTAGTCCGGTGCACGTCCGTCGTGCGGTTCGCCAGAGGCAAGTTTATCGCCAATCTGCATAATACATACGGCGCCATGTTCTTTGGAAATCAGGTATTCCCGTTCTTTGGGGGCACTTTGTGGGTACATGGTTTCCAATTCGCCGGTAGTAATGAAGAAAATGTCGTGAGGCAGGATTTCCTCTATGTAATCATAGCGGATTGCCATGTACTTTTCTGTTTTCCGCAGAACTTTGTAGACGATTCTGACGGTTTCTTTTAAAAAGTCAAGGTTCCGCTCCTCTCTGGAAATAATTTTTTCCCAGTCCCATTGGTCTACGAAAATAGAATGGATATTATCGGTGTCTTCATCCCGGCGGATGGCGTTCATATCCGTATACAACCCTTCTCCCATAGAAAATCCATATTTTTTCAGCGCATAACGTTTCCATTTGGCGAGGGAGTGGACGATTTCAGCCTTTTTGTCATCCTGCTCTTTGATCCCGAAGGCGACGGGGCGTTCTACGCCGTTTAAATTATCGTTGAGTCCGGAATCCGGATCTACAAATAAGGGGGCGGATACCCGCTGCAGGTTGAGCCGCTCTGACAGCAGATTCTGGAAAAAATCCTTTACGGTTTTGATGGCAATCTGGGTGTCGTGCAGGCTAAGCTCCGAGTGGTAATTTTCTGGTATCATCAACTGTTTCATGATAGTCTCCTTATGGTGTATTTTTGTCTGCAACTAATTATATGCCTGCAATTATTTTTTTTCAATAAGTAAGTTGTGGTTTTTACAGAAATATGAGAAAATAAGGAGAGTTTAAAAAGGAGACGGAAGGGATATGATTTTAGATGTGAAGAATTTAACCCGGGAGTTTGACACATCAATAATCAAAAAATCACCTCAAAGCCTTATTCTTGGCTTATTTTTTTGTCAAATTTTT
>QXWW01000006.1 GCA_009911185.1 Lachnospiraceae bacterium | reverse complement strand
TTGCCGATGACCACTGCCCTTTTAGTATAGAGGGTTGGTGGTTATTTTTCTATCCACTATCTTATTTGACGCTTACCCTGTTCTCAACGATTGAAGAATTATTCTGCTTTTTCTCTGCCATTTCCCATCACCACCTTTTCTTTCAAAACAAAAAGACCGTCCATCTTCAAAGCAAGTTTTTCAAAAAACTCTGAAAATGAACGGTCTCCCATACTTTCTTCTTTATTTGAATAACACAGTTTATGATGAATTTTGAACTCTACTTCCATGTGTTCCGTGATACCATATCAAGAACCACGAAGACATTTACACCATCAGAAATCGCTTTTTTATACGTTTTCCGGTCACTTTTTGAAAAGCTGAAAAACCTCTCAAAGTGCCTAAAATCAAGGATTTTCACGAATCCCTCCGATGTAGTAGACATACGCACTCAACGTGTCCACCATTGTCCAAACCTATGCTCAAATCATTTTCAATAATCGGTAGCTTAAACCGAATTGATTTAAGCCACTGACCATTGGATTTGTGCAACGGCCATTGCACTTTTTCATCGCATTTACTATTCTTCCAATTCCCTTTCTATTTCCTCAATAGACGGCAAACTACTCTTCAACTCTTCTGGCAAAGATTGCGTAAGCTGATTTTTCCATTCTGCAACTCCAATCGGGTTCTGATATCCAGACAAAGAATATTCCACTACTGTTTTATTCTTGCCCTTAACCAATAAAAGACCAATTGTTGGCTTATCATCAGGATGACACAAAATATCATTTACAATATTCTGATACATATTTAACTGACTGATAAATCCCGGTTCAAAATCGCAGGCTTTCAATTCTATCACAATATAACAGCGTAATTTCAAATGATAAAATAAAAGATCTAAATAAAAATCCTGCCCTCCAACCTCTAAATGAACCTGTCTGCCAACAAATGCAAATCCCTGCCCTAATTCTAAGAGAAAGCTTTGTATATGTTCTGTTAGCTTCTGTTCAATTTCCACTTCTCTTCTTGGCACATCGGTTCCCAAAAAATCAAACAAATAAGGGTCTTTGAATATCTGATTCGCCATATCAGAATCAAGCGGCGGCAATACCGCAGGAAAGTTGTTGACTGTTTTTCCAGTACGCTCCATCAATCTACTTTGTATCTGTAACTCAAGTATTGTTTTGCTCCAACCATTCTCTATCGTTTTAGCGGCATACCACATGCGTTCTTCCTGCGTTTTTAATTTATCCATTAGGGTGATATTAGTCCGCCACGGTATTTGTGCAACGACCCGTTGCACAATTTCATAATCCATCCAACACTGGGCAAACTTGCGCATATATTTAATATTACGAGGAGAAAAGCCAGACATTTCTGGAAAAGCCATTTTCAAATCCTTTGACATACGGTCAATGACCTTTGTGCCCCATCCTTCCTTCTCTTGTTTTTCCAAAATAGCCTTACCAATATTCCAGTAAAGGCTAATCATACTTGCATTGGCATTCATTACAACAGAAACTCTCTGCCTCTGAATTTCTTTCTTGATTTCTTCTATAAAATGCAAATAACTATCACCCATTTCAGAAAGATTCGGAGCAACTGGAAAAATCACTCCTTCTTTATCTTTTCCCATGCGCTTTCGTTTATCCATAAATGCTCTCCTTTAATTATTCTTTAATCATGGACGACCGTATTAATTTTTTCTTCAAGTTGCTTACACTTTGTTGAATTTTTAAAAATATTGGCAGGGTAGGACTCTGGAAAAAGTTCATCAATAAATTGGGTTACTTGATCCACAAGCACATCAACCGAGGGGATTACGCTATTCCGTATACACTGTTTATCTATGACAGACATCTTAAAGTCATCATTTTTCCCTTTATCTTTTAAAATAAAATGCAAAATAAACCTATTGGCATGAATGCATACCAGGCGTTCCCTATTATTGATTACATGCTCTTTCTTATCTTGTAAACAACGCTCGACTTCCCTCATATATAAAACAGAATTTAAAAGCACATAAGAATTTGTTGAACGATTCATTAATGCTTTATATGGTGTTTTTGTAATATCCTCAGATAACGCTCCGACATTGCCTTTAGCAATGACGGCATACGATACATCCTCATTTAAACATGCTAATGCCACAATTGCTTCATCAAAGGAAATTTGTTTTTCTAAATTTGTAATTTTATCTCCACTCTTATAGAGATATGAATAATGAGCAAATGTTAACTCTGTCCGCAATCTATCTTGTTCAGGGTCAAGCGCTGCAAAGTCTTTATTTTCAATTCGATTTTGCGTATTGGATAATCTTGTGATCTGTGTAGTCGTTTCTATGTCAACACTACTGAGATCAATTATTTGAATCATGACTATCGCTTTTGAAACTTGCTCTGGATTGTTCAAAAACAAGGAGCCTATCGTACCTGTTGTCTGTGCGCCATTAACAAGAGAAACTCCTTCCAAGGCAAACAACCCTGTTGCATTAGTTGTACTGTCCTTTGCTTTTCGCTTAATAGATTTGCATAACAGTTTAATCCCATTATTGTAATAGTAAAATTTTTCTGGCTCTTGCATAAGAACTTTTTTCATGCCTTCGTTTACATCAGTATTCCCCTTATAAAATCGAATATTTTTTGCAAACAAAGCATTTCCAAAATTTTTATACCATTCACCTACTGTTGCCGCTGAAATAGTTCCATAATATGAAACAAAGGGGACATCCACCTTTCCCCAATTGGATAGGATAACATCGTCAATATTAATGCCAAGTTGCTCTTGTCCATTTGCTAAAAAAGTATATATATCTTTAAAATCAAACTCATCAAATAGCAAAATCGTACTTACTTCATCATTTGTTTTTCCCATCAGTTGCGTAATAGGACGTAATATATAATCATTTGCCTTTTTATTTCCCGTATGTATAAAAATGGAATGTATTTGATACCCCATCTGCGTCAATGCTACATCTATATCAATACTTTTAGCCATTATTTTAGCATTTGCACCTGCCAGATCTTCTTCCAATACTCTCTGAACTCCTTGAGAGAAATTAGACATTTCATCTTGAGTAATAGAACCTATTCCGTCTGCTCGCCATTTACTTTGAACAACGAATAATTTTTTCTGAGCTTCATCTAAATAAATTGCATCAATTCCCATATCATGGTAACCATCTGTAACTTGAACACTTGCCTGCGACACTTCGAGTCCAGATGTCATAATTAATGCAAATGCAGCTAACGCTCTTGTTTCAAAATGCCTATTTGTATCATTTGGAAAATCTGCCATGTCAATCTTACCTTGAAACATTTCTTGGATTCGCGTCTGTACTCGACGCATATTAATATTATTTACCATCTTTCGTTTACACCTTCCTTACCGTATCATCTTAAAATGTGCTAATGCCTCTCTTATCGCCTTTTCCTTCTCTGGCGGACATTTCGGCTGTCTGTAATTTTCCGATTTCGACAAGTTATAGTTTTCCCTCTCAATAATCCCACATTTCTGCTTTACCTGTGCGATATATAAGCTGCTAACCTTTAATCCCGTATGCTCCAGTACATACTCCTTGATTTCCTCATAAGTCGCCTTACTCTCCGCCGCCGTCAAATCCATCTCACTCATTGTGAGTTCCACTTCTATATTCTGTTTTGTATGAAGTTTGGAAAGCAACACGATACTTTCCACATGTGTCGGAACTACTATGTAAACACAATTTTTCAGCCTCGTCACTCGTATGGGAACACAATTCTCGTGTTATTTCTTCACTTTTTCCTCTTTCAGTTCACACAAAAATATTTCAATTCTTTTACTCATCAAGCATTAGCTTTCCTTTTTTCGCTTTCGCTTTCAAACGTGCCATCTGTTCTTTTTCTATCTGTTGAATGCTTTTTTCAGGTGTTGGCAAATCCTCTGGCATTGTTCCGCCAATCTTTTCTATTGCGCCCCGTACCTCTCTCCCCACAGAATAATGAACAGAAGTTGCCGTTTTAGCATCATGAACTTCATCTTTCCGCAATTTTTCTTCTGTTTGGGATATACGAAACAGGTTAGCAATCAATTCTGTGCTCCCCATATAATCAAGAATTTTTTGTCCGACTTCCAAACCCTTTTTTGTATGAATATCATCTACGTCCAAACCACCATACAATCCCATATATCCTGCATTTTGAAAAATAGCAAATTCCTCATTTGTAATAACATGTAATAACACCCGCTTTATGTGCCGTCTCTGCAAGCATCTGATTCCATTGTTTAATGTCACCACGCACAACGAGTCTGCGATTGTCTTCACTCAATTCATTAAAATGATCCGCTACCTCTTGACGATATGTCTGAATTGCAAAATATGTCTGTCCCAATGCAATTACTTCTTTCCGTGGGTCTCCATTCTGCACAATCAAGTAACAGGCATATCTGGACAATTCATAATCCTTTACAGGCTTGTTTGTTGCTCCTGCTTCCACGATTTTGCTGACCTCAGCAAAATCGCGATAAATATCATGTCCACTATTTTCACAAGCAATCATTGCTCTTTTTATCACACCAGTAAAATTTCTCCACTGAGTATAATCCAATGCAGCCGCAAGCTCCCTTGCACTCCAAAATTCTGAACCATCTTCACGAATCTGCTTGATGTCCTCAAATCGTTTATATTCTTCTGCAATTAGTTTTTTCATATTCAACCGCTCCTATTTCTTACAATATACTAACAATCTCTATATAAATACCGCTCATTATTGGCTTTCCTTTTTCCAAACCTGTCGGAATTTCCGACAGATTGACATTTCATCTAGCTAAATTTTTTCACAAATCTGACTTATATTTTCACGTGAAATTTTTACATCTTCTGAAAGTGTCAAATACACAAGAACATCCTTACTCTGTTTGCAGAGCAGAATATTAATTGTTGCATTTTCTCCCTCAACATATAATTTCCTATCTACTATAGACACCAAAGGACGCCCATAAATGCTTCTTCGTTGGATCAAAAAAAGCTGTTGGCAAACCAACAAATGTCGCTATTGCAGAAACTACACCTGCAGGTGGTAAAAATGGCGTAAGAGCTGTTGCAACCACCCCACTAGTTGCACATATCTTTCCTATATTTTCGATAATTCCTTTAAATTTCATAGCTTTCTGGGCTTTTATAATTTCGTCTTCTATTATTTGCATATTATCATAATTTTGGTCAGAAAAAGCAGATATCCACTCATCCACTTTACTTCTATATGCTTTAGCCTCTTCTGTCTGCACTAATTTGATACTATCTTTTAACGAAGATGCTGTGTATATTCTGTCTAATTTTTTAGACGTATATTTTAGAACTTTAACGGCTTCAGTTCCTTTCATTACAGAAATCGTTGTATCAATATGGGAAGATTGGATCATACCTAAATTTCTAGCATCAATCACAGGAGACAATAAATCATTATGGTAAGCAATATTGAACAATTCCCTATATTCTTTAAGCACTTCAAAAACAGGATTATGAAAAACAAAATCTCCAAGTTCTATGAAATGGTCAATATCAATACCAGTATAATCCTCTTTAGGTTCAAGCCTGAATGCTTTGAGAAGTTGAATTCTATTGTAATTAAGGTTATATCGCTCCTCGAACTCTTGGAATTCATCAAATTTTTCAATCCATTCATCAAATATCTCTTTAATTTTATCTACTGTATAATACTTAATATCGTACCCTTTCTCTTGCATCATAAATTGAACTATATCTATATCAAAAGTAAAAAACCCTTCCACATCTTCTCCACATTTTTCATATGGCAAAATAATTCCCTTTTCAATCATTTCACCATCCATACATCTATATGTGAATGGGTTTACATAAACTGCACCTGCCACAATAAATTGTTCAAGAACCATTCGTGTAAGCTGTAACGAAGGTATGTACTGTGTCATCATGTCAAAAACTCCATCTGTCTTGCCTTTTTCACAAATCAACCCTTCCTGTGCAGCCATCGACAACAAGATTTTTGTCTGCACTTTATCTAAAACAATTCCCTTATACATCTATCATTCCTCCTCATAGATTATCATCTTATCAATCAACACCTTCTAACTTCTCTTCCTAACAAAAAACTTATGAGTACCATAATTACACTTGCCCCAAATTGTTTCTTGTACTGTCAATCAGCTTTCTGAGCATGGATTTATTCAGCTGTTCGGATTTTCCGAACAACTGAAACTTCCATTTTACTTTTTTCATTAACGAGATTCTTTTGTATCCCCACACCCCACATCAACTACCGCCGAAACATCAAAGTACTTCTCCACCCTCTTGTTCCGATTCCCATCCTCATCTTCCACAAATACAAAATGCCTGTAAAACTGCCTAAAACTAAGGATCTCTAGATATGCTTCCTTTGCATTCCCACCACACATTCTGTATGTGTCGAAACTACTATGTAAACACAATTTTTCAGCCTCGTCACTCGTATAGGAACACAATTTGATAGCATTATTTTTTTGCTTCCTTCTTTGCCGTACTATGTAAATTTTTAATGCTTTCTAAATATTCTTCCTCAATCGGTGATAAGTTTTGAACCTGATACTTTCTATACTCTTCTGTCGCTTTTTCCATTGCCTGTGCATGGCTGATTGTTCCTGCTCCCTGCAATAGTTTTTCTCCAGTCGTTTTCAACACATTATCCAGATGTTCCACATAATCGGACATATACATGGGATTATGACGCATAGCTTGTATTTCAGCAAAATCGAAATATCCAGATACAATATTATTTAAAATTTTCAGTTCCTCATCATTAAGATAATTCTTTGCAATCCCTATATCTTTTAATGCAGGAAAGTTACCCGAAAAACTTTTAAGTCCCATAAATGGCTGACTTGCATCTGCACGTTCATATATAATCTCAGCAGCTGTGTGCCCATGTGCCGCATAATGCAATTTATTTTGTACCATTTTGAAAAAAGCTATAGATTCATTGCTTTTCGGATTGTAATCTACGCTAGTAGCATAAAGGTCAAGCACCTGTCGGTACATCACCTTTTCAGATGAACGGATATCCCGTATGCGGTCTAATAATTCTTTCCAGTAGTTTCCTCCACCTAAGTTTTTTAAGCGCTCATCATCCATTGTAAAACCTTTTATCATATATTCTTTCAAGCGTTCTGTTGCCCAACGCCGAAATTGCGTAGCAATAAAAGATTTCACACGATACCCCAGAGAGATTATCATATCAAGATTGTAATGGGTAATATTATACTTCTTCCCATCAGCCCCAGTTGTTCGGAATTTCCGAACAACTGAAATCTCATCTAATTCTCCTTCTTCAAATATATGCTTGATATGCTCGCTGACATTGGATTTACTGGTTTGATATAATTCACATAATTGTGCCTGCGTGAGCCAAACCGTTTCATCTTGAAATTTTACATCTATTTTTGTATTTCCATCTTCTGTCTGGTATATGATAATTTCACTTTGTGTATTTTTCCCAACGTCCTTTTTTTTATCTGTCACAATTCCACTCCTTCCCAATCATATTTCTTCTCCCAAAAAATACGCTATCTGAGAACCTTGATTTATCATATATTCTAATACAGTCTGTATCTTCTGTAAAAGCCCCGTGTTCTCCCTAAACTCTGTTCTATGATGTGCCACAAAACTTCCAATATATTCCTCAAGATAATATAGTGTATAGTCATAAAACTGTACCCTGCATTCTGAGTCTTTCATAATCAGTTTATATATCCACTCAATTCCAATCTCATTATAAGTTTCCATCCCAACTGTATTCAGCAGCTTAGCCAACGCATAAAACACCGCTTTAGCGCTTCTTGATTTTTCAACAAAATCCGTAAAAAATGCAGCCCTTTCCTCGGAAAGCAAATCACATTTATGAATATCTTTCCGCCAAGAAGTATTTGCAAATAGATACGTTACAATAACCCTATCCTCCCCAAAAGGTACATTGTTGTTCGTATAATAATCATGCATTCCTTTATTACCAAGTTCAATCATCTTTGGTTTCATAAGTTCCCATATATTCCAAAATTCATTTGTCTTTCTATAAACCTCCTGATCTATAATAAGCCATTTTAATAGTTCTCTTACATTCTCATTTCTGACAATATCTGCCCTTTCCATAAAAGACTCAATCAAAACTTTTCTTTCTAAATTATCACAATGTAACAGTACATCTGCAAACCAAACAATGAAATTCAATGTATAGCCTATGAGATTTCTTCGTTCTTCTTTCCCATCATATTTTTTGCCAAATGTCATTTTTATTGTTTTATCTTTCGTCAATTCAACCATCTTAAATGCCTCTTTCATATCTATAGAAACAAATGATATGACAGCAAACGTCACCGCTCCACTTAGCTTTGTAAAATCAATATCAGCTAGACCGATAGAATCTTTCATGAAAGCCTGTTCTATATTTTGTTGATAGCTTTCCAAAAAAGCATCAAGAGAAGAGAGTTCTCTCTGTTTCATAATTTGTATTTCGTACTCATCAGCAAGCAAAGAAAAAATATAAACAAGCTTCCATCCATCAGTTGAACTCTGTTTCCATATGGCATTCGCAATCTGTTTTATAATGTGGCTATCATCACTCCAGTCTTTAAGCACCAGTTTTAAGAGCAAATATAGTGGATTTTTATTGTCTGCCGTTTTTGTATTTTCTCCATTTATTAGTAATATAAGTCCAAGCACAATTGCTTCTACCCCATTTCCAGCTTGTCCAAATTCAAAATCTGATATTTCCGAAAACAAACCTCCAAGTTCAAAAATAATATGCCTGCATAAGTTTCTATCTCTATCTGTCAAATCTTTTCCAAAATCTCTGAGCAATACTGCACATGTATATGGAACAATTGAAAGATATCGATGGAATAAAAATGACTGTTCTTCATATTCAAAATTATCTTTGCCATTATAATTACATAGGTACTCCCACAGTTCTTCCAATTCTTTTAAAACAATTGACATATCGGTATATTTACCATATTCTTTAAACTTCTTATTTCCATTAAATTTATAATCACTCCATAACTCTAAATCCATATATTTAAAATGATAGTCACTTGTCTGCCTACTCTCTTTGCTTAGCTTTTCCATATCTTCGGTAAAATCAGGCATCACCATGCACATATTATTTCCTTTACCATCGGGTTCAACGTTAATAATTCTTTTATAATGACGCAAATCCATTCTATAATATGCATACTTGTCTGCTGTTTGCCATGTATCAATATCCTTTGTCGCATCATCAATAGCCTGATAAATTTTTTGCAACCGCACACTATATTCTTCCTCAGATATTTCGTTTTTGTCCGTCTGGTATTGAAGAATAATGTCCTCTAGCCTCTTTTGTCTATGTGGAAGTTTATTAGCTTCTCTCCGTTCTTCTTCAAAAATATTATCTCCATGCAGCAAAAATGATGCCTGCCGTTCGGATACAAATCGATCTGAATCAAAGTGAAATATCTCTTTTGTTTTAAGGAAATCACAGACAATATCAATCATTTTCTCTGGATATGCTTCTGCTATACTTACAATAACTGCTGTCAGCATAACATTTTCAGATTTTATTAGTATATCTCTACAAAAATCTATAACCACATTTGCATCAGAATTTTTTACCACATTAAGAAGCCATGTCTCAAATCCCATCAACAAACTGACAAGAAGATCTGAACCCACATGCGTTCCTCTATACATTTTCCAAAGACGATCAGATACTGTCTGTTCTACCTCCTTCTCTTTCACATGAATCATGATTTTCATGCATTCTTTATAATCTATATTCAAATGTGATTCTAAATAATTTTCACCTGCCTTATTGCAAAAACAAATCAAAAAATCAGTTGCCACATACTGATTATTTTGCAGTAAATTTATTATTGGCGTCTTGTACGCACTCGCCGGATGATATTTATTCGACAGATGTGAATCAATTCCGAAATAGCTATCTATATCTACACTTCGATAAACAGGTAATTGACCCTGACTAAGCCACATTGTTTCCATCAATCTGATTGTCATTTCAGGCATCGCAAACGGTATTTGTCCATAATGATAAATGTCTGTTACCGCACGCTCTGCCAACTCACTATACATTCTATAAACATTCGAATTTATTTTAGCATAACAAGCATCTATCCCATCGCCTTTCAAAGCATCTAAAACAGCTTGAAAAATATTGTTTAGTTCATCCTTAATCATCCATGCAGAATTACACAAAACATCATGCAATTTATCAATCTTTTCATCCTTTAATCCGTATCTTAAATCTTTATCATTTGATACGTATTCTAACAAAAATAATCCTATTTTCCCGGCAAGCGCTGTATTTTCTTCTTTTTTATTTTCAATATGCTTTGTCCATGAATCCAGAACCTCAATTACAACAGAAGTCATTTCCTTGTCCCAACATATTGATTCTTTATGGGCAAAAATATAAACAAATAACTCTTTCCATGCATATCCGAAAGGTCTCGACAACCGAAACGGTATAAGATTTCCACGATTAAAATATATTTCTTCATGTTCCGCTACACGGCAACATGTATTAACCAAAACTGCAATTCTTTTTAACATTGCATAATTATCACCAGCCATATCAGATGTAATTTTGTAATACACATCTTTCAAATATTCTTTAGTGATTACCGTCAGAAGAACCTCTTCTTTCCATACCTTATTAACATCTTGGCATTCAAGAATCTTGAAAATAATATCCTGGTGACTTTCTGTAACAGTAAAATATGTCAACCAACCACGGAACAATTTTCTAACCCGAAGAGATGTTCGAAATTGTGAAAAAAATTTGTCAGCTCCTATGTTCACATTATACTGCTGTGTAAAAATGTGGTTTGCAGCTAATTCTTCATATACATCATGACTATAATAATATTTCCTGGCATCATCTGTCTGATTCAATATTCCTGCCTGCTCCAAATCCTCAAATGCATCATGATCATCTTTGGGCTGTATCTCATACTGATAATTCTCATTTATCAACATATCTATTGTAATAAATAAAAGAGTATTTTCCCTTCTGGTTGGCATATTATTTTTGCGTTTTCTATTATTTCGTATAATATCCTCCCATATTTTGTTTTCAAAAATTTCTCTGTTAAGTATAACACTTGTTTCATTTTCCAAATCATCCAGTGAAAGATACAAATTCAGATAAAACGGCGCTCCAAGCAATTCCAAAAGCTTTTTATCTTCTGGAAGTACGAAGCCATATGTATCAGACAATTCTAAAAGTTTATTGTAATGTATTGGGACTACATGATATTGCTGAACCTTAACCTTGTTTAACAAACTATTATGAAATGATTCTTTATATGTTGTTCTAATTGTAAAAATCAATTTCCATCCCGCTTTTATAAAAATCTGTAGAAGTTCTTCAAATGTCTGCTGATTTTCCATAGAAAAATATTTCTCTACCGCATCAATATATACAATGCGGAACTCTGCATCTTTATAAACTCTGAGCACTTCATCAATTTTTAATACCCCATGCAAGCTTAAAAATCTCAGTTTATCATCTACATCCATATCTATACTTCTAAATGCAAGAAATGCTGTTTCATCACTAAAATTTTGTATCACTCTTTTAATCAATGCAGACTTTCCAGAACCCGCCTCTCCATCTACAATCAAAATCTGATAATCCGAAATAAGAAAACTTTCAATATTAAACATATTATGGTCTAAAACAATTTCATTCTCTTTATAAACCATGCTTGTATTAATATTCCCAAATAAATCCGTCTTGTGTTTATCAAGATTTTCACAACATGACTGCACAGCAGAATCTGTCTGAAAAAACACATTCCTGCAGATAGTAAGCTGACTATCCTGCATAAGCTGCGCTTCAATATTACTTCTTACACGCCACTCAATTTTTATATTAAGATTTTGTGCCGCTTTTTCTACATTAATTTTGCAGGATGGTTCTATCATATCTTTTTTTGAACTTGGAGAAAACTCTCTACTTATATAAAAATATAGTGTCGTAATTCCAGGATATGATCTTGCAGCTCCTTCTACAGCTTCTTTCAAATCTTTTTCTTTACCGGACATGGAAATATTATCTGCATAATATTTTGCTTGAAAACCTATAAGTTGCTCATCCACTTGAATGGGATTTGTTTCTATGTGGGGTTGATTAAAATAACGAAAAATACCATTCTTCTGGTTAAATTCATAACAAAACAAACAGTAGGCAAGATTCTCAAATGCCCTCTGTGGATTATTTGAGTATTTATATTCAAATGCTTTCCAATCTACAGATGTTTCTGGTATCATAAAATCTCTCCTTATAATATATAAATAAATTCCCCGCCGCAGGTAACAAAACAAGCATTTCTTCTTCACTTAGGTTATTTGTAACTCACTACGGGGAATGAAACTTAAAAAGGCTTAATATTATTTTCTTGTACCCCCACACCCCACATCGACCACCGCTGAAACATCAAAATACTTCTCCATCTTCTTACTCCGATTCCCTTCCTCATCTTCCACAAACACAAAATGCCTATAAAACTGCCTAAAACAAAGGATTTCTAGATATGTTTCCTTTGTATTCCCACCACACATTCTGTATGTGTCGTCTGCGGAAACATATCCACCGGCTGCACCTCTCTTAATTCATACCCCCGCTCGCACAAATACTTCAAATCTCTTGCAAGCGTTGCAGAATCACAGCTCACATAGACCACCCGTTCCGGCTGCATTTTGACAATCGTCTCTAAGCATTTCATATCACAGCCTTTTCTGGGCGGGTCTACCACAATTACATCCGCAAAAATCTTTTCGCGCTCATACCACTGCGGAAGCACTTCCTCCGCTTTTCCCACAAAAAATTCCACATTTTCAATCCCATTTATCCTGGCATTATTCCTGGCATCTTCAATGGCAGGCGCAACAATCTCAACCCCATAAACACGCTTAGACTGCCGCGCTAAAAATAAAGAGATCGTACCAATCCCACAATAAAGATCCCACACAATTTCCCGACCCGTTAAGCCAGCATAAGCCAGCGCCGTCTCATATAATTTCTTTGTCTGAACAGGATTTACCTGATAAAACGACAGCGGTGAAATCCGATATTTCACATTGCCAATAAAATCCGATATATACTCCTGACCCCAGAGCTTTATCACACGGCTGCCCAGAATGACATTCGTCTGCTCCTCGTTAACATTCAATAAAACGCTTGTCATCCCTGGAAGCTTCTGCAGCTCTGCCGCCAGTTTGTCCGCCCCTGGCATACTACTTCCATTTATTACCAGACAAACCATAATCTCTTTCGTAACAAATCCATAGCGTATCACAACATGGCGTACCAGACCTGTCCCCGACGCCTCATCATATGCGGATATATGATGTTGTTCCATAAAAGAAATCACAATATCCAATATTTTCTCATTAATATCTGCACCTAAACAACAGCTTCTGTTGGAAATAATAGTATGGCTTCGCGCCGCATAAAACCCCGTGATAATCTTCCCCTCTTTATCCGTTCCTACCGGAAACTGCGCTTTATTCCGATAGAAAAAAGGCTCTTCCATACCGATCACCGGATGAAAGAGAATCCTCTGTTTATCTTGTTCAATTTCCGCGAAACGAAATCCTCCAATCCTTTCCAGATTGTTCCGCACCTTTCTTTCCTTATATTGGAGCTGCTGTGCATATGCCAGAACCTGAAGCTGGCAGCCGCCGCATTGGCGGTAATAATCACACAAAGGCTTTGTGCGGTACAAAGAAGGAGACAGCACTTTTATCAGTCTCGCATACCCATACCGTTTTTTCATTTTCATAATTTTGACCAGAACGCGATCTCCAATCACAGCATCCTTCACAAAAAATGCCGCTCCTCCTGCCTTTCCAATCCCTTCGCCATTTACTCCTATATCTTCAATAAGAAGCTCAAGTTCCATATTTTTCTGAAACATACTATTCCTCACTTGTCTTTCGGATATTTGACTCAAACAACCGATTGTAACCCAGCCAGCCAGTATTTCCATTTGCCGCTGACAGAGCCTCCTTCATTGTCTGCATTTTCGCATCCGTATTATCTGCAAAACTCAGCGCAACCGCCTCTGCCAACGCTGGTTTCTTGGGCGAACCATACTCCAGTTCCCCATGGTGCGACAGAATACAATGCTTCAATTCATTTGCCAGCTTCTTTGGAAAATCCGGAATGATACGAATCCGTACCCCCACCATTTCCGCGCCAATCATAATATGCCCCAAAAGCTGGCCTGCATCTGTATAGTCATTTTCCGGAAATACAGATAACTCTTCCAATTTACCTATATCATGAAAAATCGCTGCCGACAACAATAAATCCCGCTGCAGCAAAGGATACAATCTGGTATAATAATCACAAAGTTTTGTCACCGTTAACGTATGTTCCAACAATCCTCCCACAAACCCATGGTGCACGCTTTTTGCCGCGCTGTGAAACTTAAAACGGCTCTCAAAATCCGCATCCTCCAGAAAAAACGACGCACAAAGCTTTTTCAAATAAGGATTTTTCATCTCCTGAATATATCTGGTCAACTCCAGATACATCTGGTCAATATCCTTCTCACTGACTGGAAGATAATCTTTGGGATCATATTCACCCTCCCGTACTTTACGAATGCGCTTCACGTTCAATTGCAGAACCCCCTGGAAGCTGGTAACATCTCCCACAACATCAATATAATCCAAAGCGTCAAATTCATCTATCCCCTGTGAATTTGGATCCCATACCTTGGCGTCCAACATGCCTGTCTTATCCTGCAGGATCAGAGATTCATAGGGTTTTCCCGCCTTAGTAAGCGCGGTCTGCCTGCTTTTGCACAGATAAATCTCTCCAACACGTTCCCCTTCCCGCAGCGTTTCAATATATTTCATAAGTTTGCTCCTTTTCCAATGCTCCAATTTCATCTTTATTATTGTAAAATTCCGACAATAACCGTACATTCCAAATCCACATATTGATTTCCATTCTGGCGCTTAATGGTAATACTCACTGTGTCCTCCGGCTGCATCGCATAAATTTTCTGAAAATACTGTTCCACGGTAGTTACTTCTTCTCCATTGATCGCCGTAATTACATCCGCCTCCTGCAGCCCTGCCCTCATAGCCGGAGAATCCAGCTCAACCGACTTAATATATACGCCTTTGGGTATTCCAAATTCACGTGCAATCTGATCTGTAACCGTACTGATTCTTAAGCCGATATACGGCACATCCCGGTTATTCGATAAATCTTCAATAATTTGTTTCAACTCAGAAATTGACAAAGCAGTAATGGTATTCCGGTCATTCTGGTTACTGAAGTCCTGCAGCACCAGCCCCACAATCTCTCCTTTCAGGTTAAGCAGCACGCCGCTTCCGCTGGCGCTTCCTACAATATCCGTGGTAAAAACCGTGTAATTCGTATCTATCGTGGATACTCTGTTCTGAGAAGAGGTAATCGTCCCGCATAAAATAGAATAACTGGTGCCCAGCGGACTGCCAATGGCAATCACTGCAGTCCCCTGCGCAATCATATAAGAGTTTCCTAACACTGCGACTTCTATCTTCTCCATTGTCGCCTTTGGAATTTCCGCCAGCGGAACTCCAATGACCGCTATGCCTGTATTGCCGTCATATTTCTTCAGAAAGGCGGAAACCTCCGTCTCGTCTATAAATGTAATATTAATTTCCTGGGCGTTTGCAATTATTTTTTTCTCCGCCAGAATCAAAAGCTCCTGACCATTATTTCCGATGATAATGCCTGCAGATCGGTTCTCATTTTCATATGGCGTGTCAAACCAATCCTTACTGCTGGTTACCCCCGTAACCGTTACCACAGATTTATTCGCCTGCTTTCCAATATCATACAGTTTATTTTGTAACGCCTGATAATCCTCCAGCTCAAGTTCCTCCACAACAACCGCAGGCGGCTGTTGTTCCTCTGGCTTTGTCTGAACTCCCTCGCCGGAATTACCCTGTACGTCAGGCTGCTCCTGCTCATTTTGCTGCTCATTTTCCTGCCCTTCTTCTTCCTTATTATTCCCTTCATTCTGCGGAAGATCGTCTTTGGGTATACTGATCGTGGATTCCTTTTCCGGATAAAGCCATTCCTCCATATAAGGCTTTAACAAAACAAATACAAAGCAGGCTGCCGCCCCAAATATCACAGCGCACAGAAGGTTATATCCCATCCGCAGCAGCATCCTGCGTTTGTTAATTGGCTTATCCTTTATTTTCTCCTTGATAAAAGCAAATTCCTGCTCATCCCGACCCTGTTGTTTCATAACCGCCCTCCTGATATACCTTATAACAAAATGGACAATTTTTCTTCCACTATTTCCCCGAATACCAGTCTCTTTCTCTATTATACGTTTTTCCTGCGGTTGTTGCAAGATTTTTATTTATACGATATAATGAAGGCACTATAAATATAAGGACGACAATTATGAATAAAAAAGTATTTCACACTTTAGAATATAATAAAATCATCGACCTGCTGTGCGAACACGCCACCTGCCAGTCCGGCCGGGAACTTTGCCGGCATTTAAAACCCTCTCAAAATATCGGGGAAATCAGGCTGGCCCAGCAGCAGACTTCCGACGCGCTGACAAGAATCTACCAGAAAGGTTCTCTGTCCTTTTCCGGCGTCCACAATACCGGCGCCTCACTTAAGCGTCTGGAAATCGGCGGGGTACTGGGCATAGAAGAACTTCTAAAGACAGCCTCACTTCTGGAGGTGGCAAAACGGGCAAAAGCTTACTCACGCAGCGACCGCGAAGACGCAAAATCAGACTCCCTGGACGCTCTGTTTGCCCGTATCGAGCCATTGACGCCGCTTCTGGAAGAAATCCGCAGATGTATTATTTCAGAGGATGAGATTGCTGACGACGCATCTGCTAACCTGAAAAATATCCGGCGTTCTATCAAGAACATCAACGATAAAATCCGCAGTCAGATGAATACCATGCTCAACAGTTCCGATACGCGTACCCATTTACAGGACACGGTAATCACCATGCGCAACGGACGCTACTGCCTTCCCGTAAAGGCAGAGGCAAAAAGCCAGGTTCCCGGCATGATTCACGACCAGTCCTCCACCGGTTCCACCCTGTTCATAGAACCGATGGCCGTAGTGAAATTAAATAACGATTTAAAAGAGCTCTTTCTGAAAGAGCAGGAGGAAATAGAAGTCATTCTCGCCAATTTAAGCAGCCTGACCGCAGAATACATTCCGTATTTGAAAGATAATTATGAAGTTTTGACAGAATTGGACTTTATCTTTGCCAAAGCCTCTCTGGCAAAAGACTATAACGGAACCGCTCCTGTCTTTAATACAGAACACCGTATTCGAATCCGCAAAGGCCGCCATCCGCTCTTAGACAGCCATAAAGTTGTTCCCATTGACATTCATCTGGGAAATGACTTTGATTTACTGATTATCACCGGTCCTAATACCGGAGGAAAAACTGTCTCCTTAAAAACAGTTGGACTGTTTACGCTGATGGGGCAGGCAGGTTTGCATATCCCAGCAAATGACCGTTCGGAGCTATCCGTATTCGAGGAGGTTTTTGCAGATATTGGAGATGAGCAGAGTATCGAACAAAGTCTGAGTACCTTCTCCTCACATATGACGAACATCATTTCAATTTTAGAGAAAGTAAATGTTAATTCACTGGTATTATTCGATGAATTATGTGCGGGAACGGATCCCACAGAAGGCGCGGCGCTCGCTATTTCTATTTTGTCAAAACTGCACAATTACGGAATACGCACTATGGCGACCACGCACTACAGTGAACTGAAAGTATTCGCATTATCTACATCGGGCGTGGAAAATGCCTGCTGCGAATTTTCTGTGGAAACCTTAAGCCCTACTTACCGGCTTCTCATCGGCATTCCCGGCAAAAGCAACGCATTCGCCATATCTGGCAAACTGGGGCTTCCCGAAGACATTATCGCGGATGCCAAAAACCATATGTCTGAGCAGGATGAAAGTTTTGAGGACTTAATCTCTGATTTGGAAACCCGTCGGATCTCCATCGAAAAAGAACGTTTAGAGGCCCGGCAGTACCGTCAGGAAACGGAAGCCCTGAAGCGAAAACTTCTGGAAAAACAGGAACGTCTGGACAGCCAGCGGGAAAAAATCATCCGTCAGGCAAACGAAGAAGCCCATGCGATTCTAAGGGAAGCAAAAGAAGTTGCCGATCGCACCATTAAAAATTTCAATAAATTCGGCCAGGCCAATGCCACTGCCAAAGAGATGGAACAGGAACGCAGCAAACTCCGCGGGAAAATGAACGATCTGGAAAAAAACATTTCCCTGAAACAAAAAGAACAGGGGGCAAACCATAAAATACCCAAGAATCTCCGGATTGGCGATTCTGTAAAAGTGTTAAGCATGAACCTAAAAGGTACGGTTCACACCCTTCCCAACGACAAAGGAGATTTATATGTACAGATGGGAATTTTACGCTCGCTTGTAAATATCCAGGATTTAGTGCTGCTGGAAGAGGCGCCTGCTCTGGGAAATAAAAGAAAGACCACCGGCGCCGGAAAACTGAAAATGGCAAAGTCAGCCTCCGTTTCTTCCGAGATTAACTTAATCGGCAAAACCACCGACGAAGCGATTTCTCTTTTAGATAAATACCTGGATGATGCTTATCTTGCCCATATGCCTTCGGTACGGATCGTGCACGGCAAGGGAACCGGTGCCTTACGCAAGGCCGTACAGAATCATTTAAAACGTCTGAACTATGTTAAATCTTTCCGCCTCGGCGAGTTCGGAGAAGGCGATTCCGGCGTCACCATAGCAGAATTCAAGTAAAGGAGGAGTTTCATGGTCGTAAAACAGAAAATTCTTATCGTAGACGATGATGTAAATATTGCAGAACTGATTTCCCTGTATCTAACAAAAGAGTGTTATGATACCCGTATGGTCCACGATGGCGAAGAAGCGCTCCAGGTATACGAGCAGTACGAGCCGAACCTGATTTTACTGGATCTGATGCTTCCCGGCATTGACGGGTATCAGGTCTGCCGGGAGATTCGTGCAAAATCAAATATCCCTATCATCATGCTCTCCGCCAAAGGAGAAATATTCGACAAAGTCCTGGGACTGGAACTTGGGGCAGACGATTATATTATGAAGCCTTTTGATTCTAAAGAACTGGTAGCTCGTGTAAAAGCTGTCCTGCGGCGTTATCAGCCCGCCAAACAGGAAACTGTTTCAGCTAAAATTAAATGTGTGGAGTACCCGGATCTTACCATCAACCAGAGCAATTATTCGGTTCTGTATTATGGAAAACCCGTGGACATGCCTCCCAAAGAACTGGAACTTTTATATTTCCTGGCTTCTTCCCCCAACCAGGTATTTACAAGAGAACAGCTTTTGGATCATATCTGGGGATATGAATATATCGGTGATACGCGAACGGTAGACGTCCATGTGAAGCGCCTGCGGGAAAAAATCAAAGATCATGCTTCCTGGAGTCTTGCCACGGTCTGGGGTATCGGCTATAAATTTGAGGTGAAATAGTGAAACGGACGCTGTATTTAAAACTTCTGCTGGGATATGTGGTATTTGGGATTTTAGCTTTTCTTACCATTGCCACATTCACATCCCACCAGACCCTAAACTACATAGAAAAAAATACCATTTCCGGCATGTACCGTGAATCCAATCTGCTGGCTTCCAGTTATGCCTCCAATTATTACATGGGTTCTATGACCCTTGAGGACATAACTTCACAACTTCGTTCTGTCTCCACTTATCTAAATGCTGAGATATGGCTGATTGGCGGCAAAGGTAATATTTTAATCAGCACCAATAATGACTCTGTACCTGGCGGCAACGTAAAAGACTTTGACATTGCCTCTTTTGGCACAAAATATTATCAAAAGGGCACCTTTTTTAATACTTTTTCTGAAACGACCATATCGGTTTTTTCTCCTGTTACCATCAATTATAAGGTTCGCGGTTATCTGGTGATACATAAGCCAGTCTCCGGCTTAATGCATTTCAAAGACGGTTTTCTAAACATATCCTACCTGACACTGGCTATTATTTTTCTTTGTGCTTTTGTCATGCTGGGACTATTTTCTTTTACCGTTTACCTTCCCATCCGTAAAATTACCCAGGCTGCCAGAGAGTACTCGGAAGGAAATTTTGACACTAAGATTAATATTCATTCCAATGACGAGATTGGCTATCTTGCAGGCTCCATCAACTATATGGCGACAGAATTGTCTACCCTGGAAGAAGACCAGCGCAAATTTATTGCAAATGTTTCCCACGATTTCCGCTCCCCCCTTACTTCTATCAAGGGCTACATTGAAGCAATCATGGACGGCACCATTCCTCATGAAATGCAGGACAAATATCTGAATATTATTTTATTTGAAACGGAACGGCTCAACAAATTGACTCAGGGAATGCTGGAATTAAACAAATACGGAGCCAAAGGTTCTATGATGGATATCAGCAGTTTTGACATCAACAACACCATAAAGCTGGTCGTACAGTCCTTTGAAGGCACCTGTAAGAAAAAGCGGATTTCTTTTGAACTGATTCTTACTGGACAAACCTCATATGTCTCTGCAGACATGAGTAAAATTCAACAAGTACTGTACAATCTGATAGATAACGCCATCAAATTCAGCCATCCGGATTCCTCCATTACCATCGAAACCACAGAAAAAAACGATAAGGTTTTTATTTCTGTCAAGGATACGGGAATCGGTATTCCCAAAGACAGCCTTAAGAAAATCTGGGAACGATTCTATAAGACGGATTTATCCCGCGGCAAGGATAAGCGCGGCACAGGACTGGGCCTTGCTATCGTCCGGGAAATCATTTCTGCACATAATGAGAATATCAATGTAATCAGTACCGAGGATGTGGGAACCGAGTTTATTTTCACTCTGCCGCTGACAAGACAGGAAAACCCTCTTTAACGCCAATTTCTGATATAATGTGCTGACGGTCTTCTAATTGCAATATTTTAAATGCCAAATCTTTGTCAAGTTGCTGACTTTACTTGACAAGTTTTTTCTTATTTCATATACTGATATAAAAGATAATTTTCTCATATCAGCATGCATAATTTATAAAGATTTGGAACTACGGTCAAATCTCAAAATACGCAGACGAAAGGAGGTCAAGATATGCAGGTCGATAATGTTAAATCAACGGAAAGAACCGCACAGCCGGCAAAAGCACAGATAAACCCGACAGCCGGACAGCCAGATAACGTGCAGGATTCTGTCAGTAAAGAGCTTCAAAGTAAGATTTTGGACGCCCAGAAACAACGGCAGGGACTTTCTTTTAATATGGAAATGACCGCTGAAGAAAAAGAAAATATACGGCAGAAAATTCAACAGGAAATCAGCGATTTAAAGCGTGAGCTGAGACAGCGTGAAGCCGAAGAGAAGAAAAAGCAGCAGGAAACCGAGAAAGCCATCGCAAGAAAAGAAGAACAACAGGAAAAAGCCGCCCAGGAAACTGCCAGGAAACAGCAGCAGAAAGTTCAGCCTGCACAAGAAGAGAAGGAACAACAACAGGGCATATCTGTTGCAGATAACGGTAAACCGGCAGAAAACGCAGGGACGGATGGGGAAGTACGGGAAATCCTGCCTGGCGGGATGCACAAAATTATCTCCACTCATTCATCTATACAGCAGTTTCGTATCGTGAAAAACGTCATTGCCCAGAATGATTCTGCATCCAGGATACAGGAAACAGAATTACATCAGGACGCTGCCAGAACTGCCGATACAAACAATCTGAAAAAAGAAACACGGGAATCTGTTCAAAAAGAAACGCAGCGTATGGAAACGGTACAGAAATTTATATTTGGCAACCAAAACAACAAAGCGGCAGAATCTACTTCCGCTACAGGAAACCGCTTTTCTGGCAATACCAAAGAAAACGGCTTATATGACAATACCGGCGTGCTGTTTCCGAAATATTTTCCTTCCATTCAGATGGACGTCAGATCTTAATCGAGTAGGAGACGGTAACTGACCGCCGTCCTCTCATGTCACTGTGCGTACCGTTCGGTAGACGACGGTTTCAATCGTTTACACGCACAGACTGATAAGCAATGGCTAAGTCATAAAGCCATTGTTTATCAGCTTTTCCTTTGAACCTTTGGCAAAAAATAACCACCGGAAAGAATACATTTCAAATATTCTCTCCGATGGTTTATATTTTTATAAAATTCCCGACTCTTATACTAATTCAAGAAGAACCTCTAAAGCGCCGTCACCTTTACGCTGACCAATTTTAACGATTCTGGTATAACCACCATTACGATCTGCATATTTTGGAGCAATTTCGTCAAATACTTTGGTTGCAACGTCAACTTTCTTGGTGTTTTTCTTCTTTCCTGCGTTTTCAGCCGGAACAGATGTCACAGAATATAATACTTTGTTCATCTGACGTCTGGCATGTAAACGGGAAGGAAGGTCTTTTTTGATCTTCTTTTCTACCTCGTCATAAACAGTAACCTTTTTGCCGTCCACAACCTCTTTTACTCTCTTGCCGTTCGCATCCTTGCGTGGAACTTTTGCAGTTACCGTCACTTCTTCAAAATTATCTCGTTCTCTTACAGCCATGGCAATCAATCCTTCTGCTACTTTACGGATCTCCTTTGCCTTCGCTTCTGTCGTAACAATCTTGCCATTGTATAACAGTGCAGTAACCTGATTTCTGATCAGCGCTTTTCTCTGGTCAGAGGTTCTGCCTAATTTTCTATATTTTGCCATTCTAAAACCCTCCATTTGTGGAATATCTGCCGACGCCCTTTGGTCTTACCCAGCAAATACTATTTCTTGTTTCATGCCACTCATTGAGGCAATATCCCGCCTGGGATATACAGGGCTTCGCCTTTTGGTCTTATAAACCCTGCCGTCTATGAGCTGGAACACATCCTGGTTCGGTTTACTCCTCACCAGGATTTAACTGTAAACCTAATTCTTTTAATTTTGCCAGAACTTCCTCCAGAGACTTACGTCCAAGATTTCGAACTTTCATCATGTCTTCCGGCGTTCTGTTGGTCAACTCCTCAACGGTATTAATACCTGCACGTTTCAGGCAGTTATAAGAACGAACAGACAACTCCAGTTCGTCAATATTCATCTCCAGAACTTTTTCTTTTGCATTGTCTTCTTTTTCAATCATGACTTCTGCCGTTCTTGCATTTTCAGACAAATCGATGAACAGATTTAGGTGTTCACTCAAAACCTTTGCCGCCAGGCTTACTGCCTCGTCCGGCTCTAAGGTACCGTTGGTAAATACATCCAGCGTAAGCTTGTCATAATCTGTAATCTGTCCCACACGGGTATTCTCAATCGTAAGATTCACACGCTCAATAGGCGTGTAAATAGAATCAATTGCAATCACGCCAATGGGTACATCTTCACTCTTATTCTTGTCAGCGCTGACATAGCCTCTGCCTTTGGTAATTGTTAATTCCATATATAATCTGGAATCTGTGCCGCCGTTTAAATGGGCGATAATCAAATCCGGATTCAATATCTGGATATCCGGGTCAACCTGGATATCTGATGCTGTAACTACGCCTTCACCTTCAAATTCAATGTAAGCAACTTTAGACTCGTTTGTTGGGCTGGTGTTTTTTAACGCCAGATTCTTGATGTTCATAATAATTTCAGCTACATCTTCTTTTACGCCTGGTATGGAACTGAATTCATGCAAAACACCTTCGATTTTTACCTGGCTGACTGCTGCGCCTGGTAAAGAAGAAAGCATAATTCTTCTCAAGGAATTACCAAGTGTAGTACCATAGCCTCTTTCAAGTGGTTCTACGACAAATCGGCCGTACTTTTTGTCTTCTGAAATTTGTGCAATTTCAATTTTCGGTTTTTCAAAATCGAACACTACAAAGTCCCTCCTTTTCGGGCATCGTTGCTTGTTACTTATTATTTAGAATACAACTCGACGATAAGCATCTCATCAACAGGAACATCAATAGCTTCTCTGTTCGGTAATTCCTTTACTGCACCTTTCAGGTTTTCCTGATCGACATCCAGCCATTCTGGTATCAATCTTCCGCCAGTCACCTCAAGAATATCCTTGTATCTCTGGGAACCTTTGCATTTTTCTTTGATTTCAATTGTATCTCCGGCCTTAACCAGGTAAGAGGGAATATTCACCTGCTTGCCATTCACCAGTACATGCTTATGGTCGACAATCTGTCTCGCTTCTTTTCTGGTTCTTGCCAGACCTAAACGGAATACAACATTATCCAGTCTGCTTTCCAGAATGATCATCAGATTTTCACCTGTCATGCCTTTCATTCTGTCCGCCTTCAGATAATAATTATGGAAAGGCTTTTCCAATACCCCGTAAATAAACTTTGCTTTCTGTTTCTCTCTCAACTGAAGACCATATTCAGAAACTTTTCTGTTGGCTCTTTTCAACTGTCTGTTGGACTTCTTATCTATTCCCAGATAAATGGGATCTAAACCAAGAGATCTGCATCTCTTAAGAACTGGAACTCTATTTACTGCCATCTTAACCTATACCTCCTAATTAGACTCTTCTGCGTTTTGGTGGGCGGCATCCATTGTGAGGTACCGGAGTAACATCTTTGATACTGGTTACTTCCAGCCCACATGCCTGAAGGGCACGGATCGCTGCTTCACGACCGGAACCAGGTCCTTTTACCATTACGTCTACTGTTTTCAAACCATGAATCAGAGCTGCCTTTGTAGCAGTTTCTGCCGCCATCTGAGCAGCATAGGGAGTAGATTTCCTTGAACCTCTAAAGCCAAGACCGCCTGCACTTGCCCATGATAAAGCATTTCCTTCAGCATCTGTAATAGTTACGATTGTATTGTTAAAAGATGACTGAATGTGCGCCTGTCCCCGTTCAACGTTTTTCTTTACGCGCTTTTTTGTCACTTTTTTTGCAGTGTTTTTCGCCATTTCTAAACTAACCTACTTTCTTCTTATTTAATATATTCTGATACGTTTTCCTATTTAAGACCATTACACCCGGCTGCTGCGCTGCCTTTCCTGCAGACAGTTCCGCTACATAAGCCGGGAATCGTTCGCCAAACCCAAGCTAGCCGTAAAGCAACCTGCCTGGCTAATCTCGCAATACGGTTTCAGACGAACTTCAAAGCACGTCTGCCATCTGCTTTCAATAGCGCTCAATGCTTATTTTTTCTTATTGGCAACCGTTCTCTTCGGGCCTTTTCTGGTTCTTGCATTGGTCTTTGTCTTCTGACCACGGACAGGAAGTCCCTTTCTATGACGGATTCCGCGATAGCATCCGATTTCCTGCAGTCTCTTGATGTTCAGGGCAATCTCTCTTCTCAAATCACCTTCTACCATCTGTGTCTTGTCTATTACTTCACTAATTCTCTTTACTTCTTCGTCAGTTAAATCTCTGACACGAGTATCGGGATTCACTTTCGCTTCTGAAAGGATACGGTTAGAACTTACTCTTCCGATGCCATAAATATAAGTCAATCCTATCTCAACACGTTTTTCTCTTGGTAAATCTACACCTGCAATACGAGCCATGTGTGTCGTACACCTCCATATTTTTTGTTAACTGGTAATTATCTCCAATTTTTTATAGCAAAATTTGCCAAAACATTTCGCAGAATCCGCAACAGAATCTGCAGACGTCAGATGACCATATACAGCTACGGTTGCTCGTCCTGAAATGTGTGTATACTGTCATTTGGGCCTGTCCTGCACTGTCTTATTCCTGCTTCCTCGGTATCAAAAAGCAGAGATTCAGCCGTACACGCTGATTATTATGAATAGTAAACATGCTTACGCATGTCTTACTACAGCCGCACATAATTAAATTTTAAACAAAGAACGTCCTGTTTGCCAATCTCATGCAGACCAATGCGGTCCCGCTTTCGCCAGGCTCACAGAACAAGCTGACGCTTACTCATGCCGTGCTTTCCAGCCTGCATTCACTGCGTACGCTAGCCTTGCCTCTGTTTATGCTTTGGATTTTCACAGATCACTCTGATGCTTCCTTTTCTCTTAATAATCTTGCACTTTTCGCAAATAGGTTTTACGGATGATCTAACCTTCACAGCGTTTCCTCCTTTCTGCCTTCCTTAGATGTATTTTACGCATTTTTTGGCGTAAAAAAGCCATGCTCCAAAAGCGTTCAGCTAACATTATATCACCCAACTTCTGAAAAATCAAGGGTTTTGTGCGTAATTGCAAACAATTGTTTCTATATATGATTGATTAAAACAAGCACGCATATTCAAATGTGGGAAAGTCCTCCGTTTCTACGGTAAGATGACATATGCCAAACGCCTGACAAAACATTGGGGTACTTTTACAGGAAATGTCTTAACACATTTTAGTGTGGCAAGGGCTTTCCTTCCGTAACACAAAACCGCCGTAATGATAACGGCGGCTTGCTTTCCTGCTTACATGATCCCCTTTAAATTTCTGATCATACATCTATTTACTCTTTTTTAAATAATGTCCAAACCCATTCTGTTTTGACAGATTCATTTCTTTTGATGCTGACAAGGTTTTCCTTCCCTTCCTTTCCTGAAAAGGACTGCCAGAACATCCTGCACAATATCTACCGGAACTTATTCCCGCCCCACACTTTTTACAGACAGTTCCCAAATCATCTTTTAAAGGCGTTTCAGAAATACCTTTTCTGAGAAGGTCCTCTATTCTGTTTCTGGAAATGCCTGTCTCCTTTGCGACTAAAACTGCCGGAGCCGGGCCATGCACCGAAAAATATTTTCTTATTTTTGCATAATCATCCAGAACCTCATTCCCACATTCCAAACATTGATATTCTCCAAGTCCCAAATACTCCAATTTACCTCCGCACTTGCTGCATTTGCAGGGTTCATCATATATTAGTTTTTCTAAATCATTGGTTCTCATAGCCACTCCTTATAAACACATTTATTTCAGCAATAAACCGGAGATTGCGCGATATCTATTGTTTTTGCAATAACCCTCTACTATTGTACACTATAATTATATATTTCGACAAATTATACTAATAACGTTTTTCCCTCTTATCATTTTTTACGAAACAATCCTGTCCAAATTCAACCATACCTCTATGCCCTGAAATGATATAATCGTTATTTCTCAACCCGGCTCCCCGGCAACATATGCAGTCATATTGAAGAACGCTAAATCCCATGCGAATCCACAACTCCATATTTTTCTAATATTTTAAACATTTTCTTCTTAGCTCTCATAGAAATATGTCTGACATTATCAGGCGTCTCTCCTAAAACCTCAGCAATTTCTGCTATCTCCAACTCATGATAATATTGTAAAAGCAGTACTTCCTGATAAGATGGTTTCATTTCTTTTATTAATTTGAGCACCATATCCTTCTTTTCCAGTCTTTCCATTCTGTCGTCCGGCTTTTCATGAAAAACATCTTTTACGTTCTCTAACTCCGTGTCGTCATCAATTTCCCATTTCTTCTTTTTATAAAGGTTGTAGCATTTATGTTTCAGAATGGTAAGTATAAAATTCCAGCTCTTCTGCGGCGGATTATCCATCATCTTCGATAAATGTTCTGTTAATGTTAAAAATGTCTCATGCACCATATCTTCCGCATCAGACTCATTATGCAATATCTTTAAAGCAGTACAATACATTTCATTCTTATGTTCTTTATACAGCTTCTTAAAAAATTCCCTTTCCTGCTCAGTATCCAGCAATAGCAGATATTGATACACTTTATAATCCCTCCAATAAAACAGGGTATAAAAAATTCAAGTAAAACTTCAAATCTTTTATACCCTTTACTTATCTTTCGTAAAATAGTATCTTATTTAGTTTTACTTGTCTCTCCAGATGATCCTGCCTTTGGTCAAGTCATAAGGAGACATCTCAATGGTTACTTTATCTCCGGGCAATATACGAATAAAATTCATTCTCAGTTTTCCACTGATATGTGCCAGAATCTGATGTCCATTCTCAAGTTCTACCTGAAACATGGCATTCGGTAATTTCTCCACTACGGTTCCTTCTACTTCAATTACATCTGCTTTTGACATTTTTTCCCTCCTGATATTCCACGCTTTTCCGATAAAGCTTAATGGCTCTTTTTACTTCTTCATTCCGAAAATTCTCCTGCGTAAAGACTTCTGTAATCTCTTTCGGAAGCTTTTTTATTATTTGAATATGTTTCCTGTTTTTTCTTTTCGGCTTTTCCACAGGCTTTAATTTGCCGTCTGCCAGATAAACCAAATTGGCTTCTTCTTTTATAATTACATAAATATTGTCTTTGTCATGTCCAGACCTGGAAATCGCTAATTTTATGTCCATCCGGTTCTCCCTCCTAAAGGCTTAATATTTCTGGCTCTCCGGATGTAATCAAAACGGTATTTTCGTAATGAGCAGATAAAGAATGATCCTGGGTTACTACCGTCCAGTCGTCATTCTGCCACTCCACATCAAAACGCCCTGCATTGATCATAGGTTCAATCGCCAATGTCATTCCGGCTTTCAGACGCACTCCTCTGCTTTTCTGGGCAAAGTTGGGAATATGGGGATCTTCGTGCAAATGGGTGCCGATGCCATGCCCCACCAGATCACGCACCACTCCATAACCAAAACTCTCCGCATACGCACTGATTGCATTGGAAATCTCATGCAGATGATTTCCTTCTTTCGCATATCTTATGCCTTCAAAAAAACACTGCCGGGTTCTTTCTATTAATAGTGCAGCTTCCTGAGAAATCTCACCGATCCCATGGGTACGGGCCGCATCCGAGTGGTAGCCTTTATAAATTACGCCAATATCCAGGCTTACAATATCGCCTTCCCGAATCAGGCGCTTTTTTGTGGGAATACCGTGAACCACTTCGTCGTTCACCGACACGCACACCGACGCCGGATATCCATTGTAATTCTTAAAGGAAGGGATACATCCATAACTGTGGATAATCTCGTCACCCAAACGGTCAATATCCAATGTGGACATTCCCTCTTTCAGCTCCTTTCCCAGATTTTCATGAACCTTTGCCAGGATTTTTCCTGCTGCCCTCATTAACTCAATCTCTCTGGCAGATTTAATTGATACTGACATATTTTACGCTCCTAAAATTTCCACAATGGCACGAAATACCTCTTCCATTGGCTGTGTTCCATCTACGCTCTTTAAAATATTCTGTTTTTTATAATAATCAATCAACGGCTGTGTCTGCGCATGATATACTTCCAAACGTTTCTTTACTGTTTCCGGCTGGTCATCGTCTCTGAGCACAACCGGGTTTCCGCAGCGGTCGCATACACCTTCTACCTTGGTCGGTATGGACACAATATGATAGGTTGCCCCACAATTCAGGCATGCGCGTCTGCCTGACATTCTGTTAATAATATTATCGTCCGGAACGTCCACGTCAACCGCATAGTCCATTTTCTGTCCAATCTTCGAAAGAGCTGCATCCAGTGCTTCCGCCTGGGGAATGGTTCTCGGAAAACCATCCAGTACAAATCCGTTTTTGCAGTCGTCCTGGCCAATACGGTCCATAACCAGATCGCATGTCAGTTCATCCGGCACTAAAAGTCCCTGATCCATATATTCCTTTGCCTTTTTGCCCAACTCCGTTCCTGCTTTTAAATTAGCACGGAAAATATCCCCGGTGGAAATGTGCGGGATAGCATATTTATCCGCAATCTGTTTTGCCTGTGTTCCTTTTCCTGCTCCAGGCGCGCCTAACATAATAATTTTCATAAGCTGTTCCTCCATTCTACTGTTTCATAAACATGAGACAATTATTTTTGTTCCCCTGACCAGATATCCTTAGAAAAACATGTCTTATCTGGCTCTCACGGCATGCAGCAAACGCCCGTGCGAAACACGGCATTTTGTTCATTGCCGCAAAAATGACTATAGTGCACCATGAGAGATGCCGCAAGACACCTCTCAGGTACACCTTTATTACAACTAGTCATTTAAAAATCCCTTATAGTAGCGTACCAGCATCTGGGATTCAATCTGCTTTAAGGTCTCAATTATAACGCCAACAATAATGATAATAGACGTTCCGCCAAAGGATACGTTTGCATTAAATATTCCATTAAAGAATATAGGAATAACTGCTACAATCGTTAAACCGACAGCTCCGACAAATACAATATAATTTAAAATCTTTGTCAGATAATCACTGGTCGGTTTCCCCGGCCGGATTCCCGGAATAAAACCACCCTGACGTTTCATATTATTGGCAATCTCTAACGGATTAAAGGTAATGGAAGTATAGAAGTACGCAAACGCAACTACCAAAATAATATATACCACCAAACCTATGCTGTAAATGGGCTGTTCCGGATTACACCAGTAGGACTGGGACAAGCCATGAAGTATCTTACTTCCAATGCCTGTTCCGTTTCCTTTTCCCATAATCGTTGCAATTACCACTGGGAACTGCATAATGGACTGTGCAAAGATAATTGGAATTACGCCCGCTGTGTTGACTTTCAGTGGAATGTGGCTGGACTGGCCGCCCACCTGCTTTCTTCCCTGAATTTTTTTACTGTACTGCACCGGAATTTTGCGCTGTCCATCCTGAAGAATAATGACAAATACTACGGTTACTAAAATAACTGCAAGAATCACAAGCGCTGCAATAATTGCATTTCCTACATTGGGCGCATTCTTGATAAACTGTGTATAGAGCGTCATCAAGTCTTCCGGAATACGTGAAATAATATTGATGGTCAGGACGATGGAAATACCGTTTCCCACGCCTTTTTCTGTAATCCGTTCACCAATCCACATCAGAACTGCAGAACCTGCCGTCAAACTGGTAACCATCATAATCACATGCAGCGCGTCAAACTTATCCAGATAGTTGCTGCGTCCAAACCCAATCGCCATGGCTGTAGCCTGAATCAGAGCCAGCACTACTGTTACATAACGTGTAATTTCTGCAATTTTCTTACGTCCATCTTCTCCGTCTTTCTGCATCTCTTCCAATTTAGGGATTGCAATGGTAAGAAGCTGCATAATGATGGAAGATGTGATATACGGTGTGATATTCAGGGCGAATACCGACATCTGCTCAAAGGAACCGCCTGTAATCGCATTGAAGAAATTCAGACCGTCCGCCCCCTGGCTTGCAAACCAGTTTGCGATCACTTCACCGTTAACACCAGGCAGAGGCAGTTGAGAGCCAATCCTGATAACAATCAACATTAAAAATGTATAAAATATACGGCTTCTAATATCTTTAATTTTAAATGCTTTCCGAAGTGTCTCCAGCATTAAATCACCTCTGCTTTTCCGCCAAGGGCTTCAATCTTTTCCTTTGCGCCTGCACTGAAGGCATTTACCTGCACGGTAAGCTTCTTCGTTAGTTCACCGTTTCCAAGAATCTTCACGCCATCGCGCGGATGTTTCACAATTCCCTTTTCCATTAAAGCTTCTACGGTAACTACTGTATCATTATCGAATGCTTCCAGCCTGTCTACATTGATTCCGACGATTTCTTTGGAATTGCGGTTCGTAAATCCACGCTTGGGAATCCTTCTGTATAATGGCATCTGGCCGCCTTCGAAACCAGGTCTTGGAGCCCCGGAACGAGCCTTCTGACCTTTATGTCCCTTACCTGCCGTCTTACCATTTCCTGAACCGTGTCCGCGTCCTCTTCTGAAATTATTGCTGTGCTTAGAACCCTCTGCCGGTCTTAAATTTGATAAGTCCATTCTGACACCTCCTTACTTCCTTTTAAATTTCTTCTACTTTCACTAAATGTCTGACCTTCTGAATCATGCCCCTGACTGCTGCGTTGTCCGGCATTTCCACAGTATGGTTCAATTTTCTCAAACCTAATGCTTCTACCGTCTTACGGTTCTTGGGAACAGCGCCGATCGTAGACTTCACAAGTGTAATTTTTAATTTTTCTGCCATCTTTCTTGTCCTCCTTAACCGAGTATCTCTTCCACAGATTTACCGCGGAGTTTTGCTACCTCTTCCGGAGATTTCAACTGACTTAAAGCATCAATGGTAGCGAGCACTACATTCTGCTTATTGTTGGAACCTAAAGATTTTGTACGGATGTTCTTAATGCCTGCAAGCTCGCACACATTACGTGCGGGACCGCCTGCGATAACACCAGTACCTTCGGGAGCTCTCTTCAATAATACGGATGCCCCGGTATGCTTTCCGGTAATGTCATGCGTAATACTGCTATTATCATCCAGTTTTACAGTAATGAGCTTCTTCATCGCGTCTTCTTTTCCTTTACGGATTGCCTCAGGAATTTCCGTCGCTTTACCTAAACCTGCACCTACATGACCGTTGCCGTCGCCAACAACAACCAAAGCTGTAAAACGCATATTACGTCCGCCCTTAACAACTTTTGTTACACGTTTAATTGATACCACTTTTTCTGTTAATTCCAATTGACTAGCATCAATGATTGTACGTTTCATGTATTTGTCTCCTCCTATTAAAAGTCTAATCCAGCTTCTCTGGCTGCATCAGCTAAAGCTTTGATTTTTCCCTGATAGATAAAACCGCCTCTGTCAAAGACAACCGTAGTGATACCCTTCTCTAACGCTCTTTTGGCAATCACAGTTCCTAAATGTGCCGCTGCGTCCACGTTATTGGTTTTTTCCAGCTCTGCTTTAACATCCTTTTGAAGTGTAGACGCGGAAACAAGTGTATTTCCAACTGTATCGTCAATAATCTGTGCGTACATATGATTATTGCTTCTAAACACAGCCAAACGTGGTCTTTCTGCTGTACCGGAGAAACGATTACGCATTCTTCTGTGTTTTTTCATACGAACTTCTGATCTTGATTTTTTATTAACCATTTTTTGTTCCTCCTATTTTATTTCTTACCAGTCTTACCAACTTTACGTCTGATAACTTCATCAGCATACTTGATACCTTTTCCTTTATACGGCTCAGGTCTTCTCTTATCTCTGATTTCCGCTGCGTATTGGCCAACCTTTTCTTTATCTATTCCGGATACGGTAATCTTGTTGCCGTCAACCTTGGACTCAAGACCTTCCGGGTCCGTCATAACAACAGGATGCGAATACCCCAGGTTCAGCGTCAGCTCTTTTCCTGATTTGGAAGCCCTGTAACCGACGCCGTTTACTTCCAGTTCCTTGGTATAACCGTTTGTCACACCAACCACCATGTTGTTAATCAGCGTTCTGGTAAGACCATGCAGAGATTTCATTCTCTTTAATTCGTTCGGTCTTGTTACCGTTATCTCGGAACCTTCTAATTTTATTTCCATTTCTGCTGGAAGGGTCCTCTCTAAAGTACCCTTCGGACCTTTTACAGTCACATGATTATTTTCTGCAATATCAACAGTAACGCCTGCTGGTACCGCGATTGGCATTCTTCCGATTCGTGACATGCCCGTACCTCCTACCATACATAGGCGAGAACTTCTCCGCCTACTGCTAATTTTCTTGCATCTTTATCAGTTACAACGCCCTGGTTGGTGGAAAGAATTGCAATTCCTAGTCCGCCTAAAACCTTCGGGATCTCATTTTTGCCAGCGTAAACGCGAAGTCCTGGCTTGGATATTCTCTTAAGACCTGTAATGATTTTCTCATTCTTGTCTTTTCCATATTTTAAAGTAATGCGAATTGTATTGAAGCTGCCATCCTCCACGATGTCATATTTCACAATGTATCCTTCATTTACAAGAATGTCGGCAATTGCAACTTTCATCTTGGAAGCTGGAACATCTACTGTATCATGTTTGGCAGTATTTGCATTACGGATTCTTGTAAGCATATCTGCGATTGGATCACTCATTGTCATGATGTATTTTCCTCCTAACTATTATTTCACAAGGAAGTTCCACTCGCTAAGCTCAACCTTCGCCTGCGGCTCGGTCTCACTAATCTCCTGGAACGGCCTCGCACTAAGCTCAGCCTGCGGCAAAGCCTGGCTTCGCTAAGTTGCTTTCGGTCACCAACTTGCCTTTTTTACACCTGGAATCTGCCCTTTATATGCCAGCTCACGGAAACAGATCCTGCAAATTCCATATTTTCTTAAATATGCATGTGGACGTCCGCAGATTCTGCAGCGGCTGTATTCTCTGGTAGAGAATTTCTGTTTACGCTGCTGTTTTACTTTCATAGATGTTTTTGCCATTGAAATTCCCTCCTTACTGTTTTGCAAATGGCATATTGAACTGTGTCAATAACTCACGTGCCTCTTCGTCTGTTTTGGCTGTGGTAACGAAAATGACATCCATACCACGGACCTTGTCAACTTTATCGTATTCGATTTCCGGGAAAATCAACTGTTCCTTAATGCCAAGCGCGTAATTTCCTCTGCCGTCAAATGCATTTGGATTCACGCCTCTGAAGTCACGCACGCGGGGCAGCGCCAGATTGATAAGACGGTCAACGAACTCATACATCTTGTCGCCTCTTAAAGTTACTTTGCATCCGATCGGCATTCCCTCTCTGATTTTAAAGTTAGCCACAGAATGCTTCGCTCTTGTGACGATCGCTTTCTGCCCGGTAATGGTCTCCATATCGCTGACAGCAGCGTCCAGAAGCTTGGCATTTTCTTTTGCTTCGCCAACACCCATATTGACAACCACTTTTTCCAGCTTCGGTACCTGCATCACGTTCTTATATCCGAATTTCTTCATCAGAGCGTCAACCATCTCGTTCTGATAAATTTCTTTTAATCTACTACTCAACTGAATGGACCTCCTCTCCTGAATTAATCAATGACATCGCCAGTGGATTTGGCAAAACGTACTTTTTTGTCTCCATCCATTTTGAAGCCTACTCTGGTAGCCTTTCCCTTGTGGACATACATTACGTTAGAAATATGAATGGGTCCTTCCTGATGAACGATACCCCCCTGCTGATTAGCCATGCTGGGTTTTGTATGCTTGGTAACCATGTTGATACCTTCTACCAGTACGGTATTTTTCTTCTTATTTACAGCAATTACCTTGCCTTCTTTGTCTTTATCTTTTCCAGCGATTACTTTTACGGTATCGCCCTTTTTAATCTTCATTGTTGCCATCTTTGCACCTCCTATAATACTTCCGGAGCCAGGGAAACAATCTTCATAAACTGTTTCTCACGAAGCTCTCTTGCAACCGGCCCAAAGATACGGGTTCCTCTCGGAGTCTTATCATCTTTAATGATGACAGCCGCATTTTCATCAAACTTGATATAGGAACCGTCTTTCCGACGAGCGCCTTTCCTGGTACGAACTACTACAGCTTTTACCACATCGCCTTTTTTTACAACGCCGCCTGGTGTTGCATCTTTAACCGTAGCAGTAATGATATCTCCGATATTTGCATATCTTCTGGTAGAACCGCCCATAACACGGATACACAGTAATTCTTTTGCTCCTGTATTATCAGCTACTTTCAGTCTGCTTTCCTGTTGAATCATGCTGGTAGCCTCCTCCTTTACTTCGCTCTCTCAATGATTTCTACAAGTCTCCATCTCTTATCTTTGGATAAAGGCCTTGTCTCCATTACTCTGACGGTATCGCCGATCTTGCAATCGTTGTTCTCATCATGAGCCTTTAATTTATAGGTTTTCTTAACGATCTTGTTGTACAGAGGATGTCTTACATTGTCCCTTACTGCAACTACAATGGTCTTATTCATCTTGTCGCTTACAACAACACCGGTACGTGTTTTTCTAAGATTTCTTTCTTCCACGATATTAGAATCTCCTTTCTAGGATGCTTAAGCCTGTTTTGCTTTCTCAGTAATAATCGTCTGAATTCTAGCGATATTCTTGCGAACTTCTTTGATTCTTCCGGTATTATCCAACTGATTGGTTGCATTCTGGAATCTTAAATTAAACAGTTCCTTCTTAGCAGCTACTAATTGCTCCTGTAATGCCGCTACGGATTCTTCTCTTAAATCTTTTACATAATTACTAGTTTTCATTTGATTCACCGCCTTCTAAGTCTGCACGCGAAACCACTTTACATTTACAAGGTAATTTGTGTGTAGCAAGACGTAACGCCTCACGAGCTGTTTCTTCCGGTACGCCGGAAATCTCGAACATCACGCGTCCTGGTTTTACTACGGCCACCCAGTATTCCAATGTTCCTTTTCCGGAACCCATACGTGTTTCTGCTGGTTTTGCTGTTACTGGTTTATCAGGGAAAATTTTAATCCAAACTTTACCACCACGCTTGATATAACGCGTCATTGCAATACGGGCTGCTTCAATCTGGTTAGATTTGATCCAGCAAGGCTCTAAAGCTACAATACCGTATTCACCATTTGTAATCTTATTACCTCTTAACGCCTTGCCTGCCATGGAACCACGGAACTGTTTACGACGTTTTACTCTTTTTGGCATTAACATTATTTATCGCTCCCTTCCTTTGTTTCTTTTGTTGGAAGTATCTCGCCTTTGTAGATCCATACTTTTACGCCTACTTTTCCGTAAGTGGTATCTGCCTCGGCGAATCCATAATCGATATCTGCTCTTAATGTCTGAAGTGGAATCGTTCCTTCACTGTAGAATTCGGTACGCGCCATATCAGCGCCGCCCAGACGTCCGGAAACGGAACTCTTAATTCCTAACGCTCCCGCTTTCATACTTCTGCCCATGCAGGATTTCATTGCCCTGCGGAAAGAAATACGGTTCTCAAGCTGCAAAGCAATATTTTCTGCTACAAGCTGCGCATCTTTATCCGGTCTTTTTACTTCTTTGATATCCACTACTAACTTCTTGTCTGTATATTTCTGGAGTTCTGCTTTTACCTTCTCAATCTCTGCTCCGCCTTTGCCGATTACTACGCCCGGCTTTGCCGTATAGAGAATTACCTTTACGCGGTCAGAAGCTCTTTCAATTTCGATTTTAGAAACGCCTGATGCGTATAATTTCTTTTTCAAAAATGTTCTGATGTTATAGTCTTCTACTAAAAAGTCTGCAAAATCTGATTCTGCGTACCATTTAGAATCCCAATCTTTGATAATACCGACTCTTAAACCATGAGGATTAACCTTCTGTCCCATGTCTGCCTCCTATCTTTCATCAAGCACGATTGTAATGTGGCTCATTCTCTTCTCAATTCTGTAAGCCCTGCCCTGTGCCCTTGGTCTAACTCTCTTCATTGTTGGTCCTTTGTTTGCATAGCACTCTGCAACATAAAGGTTTTCTGCATCCAATCCATTGTTGTTCTCTGCGTTAGCAATCGCAGATTTCAGTAATTTCTCTATCACGCTTGATGCATATCTGGGATTGTAAGCCAGGATCGCAAGTGCAGTCTGCACATCTTTTCCACGAATTGCATCCAGTACGAAACAAGCCTTCTGAACAGACACTCTGGCATAAGATAATTTTGCGGAAGGTCTGGTGTCTTTCTGAGCATTTCTCTCTCTCTTAATTTGACTTCTATGTCCTTTAGCCATGGATGAAACCTCCTTTCAGATTCTTTTGATTAACGGACTTTTGATTTCTTTTCGTCTTTTCCATGTCCACGATAAGTTCTTGTAGCGACAAACTCTCCTAATTTATGTCCAACCATATCTTCTGTTACATATACCGGAACATGTTTTCTGCCGTCGTGTACGGCAAATGTATGACCTACGAACTGCGGGAAGATAGTAGAACGGCGAGACCATGTCTTGATCACGCTCTTTTCGCCAGCAGCGTTCATAGCGTCTACTTTTTTTAATAAACTTGCATCAGCAAATGGTCCTTTTTTCAGTGAACGAGCCATTATTTAACCTCCTTGAACCGGCCCCGTATACCGGGCAGAAACCTTGCCCGCGGGTACCTCATATTATTTGATTGCTCTACCGTCTCTTCTTCTTACGATAAGCTTGTTAGATGCTTTGTTCTTCTTTCTGGTCTTTAAGCCAAGAGCAGGCTTGCCCCAAGGCGTACATGGGCCCGGACGGCCGATTCCGGTCTTGCCTTCTCCACCGCCGTGCGGATGGTCGTTGGGGTTCATAACAGAACCGCGTACTGTCGGGCGGATACCCATATGGCGTTTCCGTCCTGCCTTACCGATTTTAACCAGGTTGTGATCCGTATTTCCCACCACGCCAACGGTTGCACGGCAGATAATTGGAACCATTCTCATTTCCCCGGAGGGAAGACGAAGGGTTGCGTATTTGCCTTCTTTTGCCATAAGCTGCGCGCTGTTGCCTGCGGAACGAACCAACTGTCCGCCTTTACCGGGATACAGCTCGATGTTGTGTACCTGCGTACCAACCGGGATATTCTCAAGAGGCAGGCAATTGCCGACTCTTACCTCGGCTTCCGGCCCGTTCATAATTTTCATGCCGTCCTTCAGTCCTTCCGGCGCGATAATATATGTCTTTTCACCGTCTGCATAGCAGAGCAATGCGATATTCGCCGTTCTGTTCGGATCGTACTCAATTCCAATCACAGTGGCCGGAATACCGTCCTTTTTATTTCTCTTAAAATCAATGATTCTGTATTTTCTTCTGGAACCGCCTCCACGGTGTCTCACTGTAATTTTACCCTGATTATTACGACCGGACTGTTTCTGCAGGGAAACCAACAGTGATTTTTCCGGAGTATTCTTGGTAATCTCAGAGAAATCAGAACCAGTCATATTTCTTCTGGAAGGTGTATATGGGTTATATGTCTTGATTCCCATGGTTCTTCTCCTTTCTATAAGCCAGCAAAAATCTCAATATCCTTGCTGTCTTCTGTTAACTGAACAATTGCTTTCTTCGTCTTGGCAGTTTTTCCCACTACCATTCCTCTTCTTTTCTTCTTGCCGCCGATATTCAAAGTGTTTACCTTCTTCACCTTGGTCCCTTCGAACATTTTCTCAACAGCTTCCTTAATCATAGTCTTGTTCGCTTCCGGATGAACCAGGAAAGTATATTTCTTCTCGCTCATTGCGTTCATACTTTTCTCTGTAATAACCGGCTTGAGGATTACGTCATAATATTGTACGTTTGCCATTATGCATACACCTCCTCGATTGTTGCTACGGCATCCTTGGTTGCTACAACGGTGTCGTATTTCAAAATATCATATACGTTAATGGTGTTTGTCAGCGCCGTCTTTACCGCCGGAATATTCTTTGCCGACATTACCACGTTCTTATCATTCTCATTGATAATTACAAGTGCTTTGTTCACCTTCAGATTATTTAATACTTCCTGAAACTTCCTGGTCTTAATTTCATCCAGTTTCAGTTCATCAAGTACAATAAACTTACTGTCATTTACCTTAGAGGTCAATGCTGACTTAAGAGCCGCTCTCTTTTCTTTCTTATTTAACTTGAAAGAATAGTCTCTTGGTACGGGAGCGAACACTACGCCGCCGCCTGTCCATTGGGGAGCTCTGATGGAACCCTGTCTTGCATGTCCCGTCCCTTTTTGTCTCCATGGTTTTCTTCCGCCGCCGCGAACTTCAGAACGCGTTTTTGCTTTCTGCGTTCCCTGACGCTTATTTGCGAGCTGTTGTACGACTGCCATGTGTACCAGATGTTCATTAACTTCCACACCGAACACTGCGTCGCTCAGCTCAAGGCTGCCTACTTCGCTGCCGTTCATATTATAAATAGCTACGTTAGCCATCGTTAAGTTCCTCCTTTCACTTGGTACTATTTCGCTGCTTTTACAGTCTCTTTAATTGTTACTAAAGATTTCTTAGGTCCTGGAACCGCACCCTTTACTAAAAGCAGGTTGTTCTCAGCGTCTACTCTGACAACTTCAAGATTCTGGACCGTCACCTTCACGGAACCCATATGCCCCGGCATTCCTTTACCTTTGAACACCTTGCTGGGACTGGAACATGCGCCGTTGGAACCCTGATGGCGGTGGAACTTGGAACCGTGAGCCATCGGTCCTCTGTGCTGTCCGTATCTCTTAATAGCACCCTGGAATCCTTTCCCTTTGGAAATTGCAGTAGCATCAATCTTATCGCCTTCTGCAAAAATATCAGCTTTGATCTCGTCTGCCAATTTGAAATCGGCAGCATTCTCAAACTTAAACTCTCTGACAAATCTCTTACTGGATACGCCGGCTTTCTCAAAATGTCCTTTTTCTGCCTTCGTCACACCATGTCTGTTTCTGATTTCTTTCTTACCGTTGGCGTCTTTGTTCACAATCTTGTCTTTCTTGTCAACAAAACCAACCTGAACCGCGCTGTATCCGTCGTTTTCTACCGTTTTAATCTGCGTTACCACGCATGGACCAGCCTGTAATACAGTAACCGGCACCAAAACGCCGTCTGTATTGAAGATTTGAGTCATTCCGACTTTTGTAGCTAAGATCGCTTTCTTCATTTTTTACCTCCTGTTTCTCTACAGCGGAACGCTTCATACCCGTATGCGGGAAGCGGAACCGTTCATCCTAGAACAGTAAAATGATGAAACTTCTTATTGTTGCATCTATCTATTACCCTTCAGGATTCTTACTGATAATAATTATTTGGTTTTCATCTTGATATCAATATACACGCCAGCGGGCATTTCCAGTCTGGACAATGCGTCTATCGTCTTCTGGGTAGGTGTGATGATATCAATCAGTCTCTTATGAGTTCTCTGCTCAAACTGCTCCCTGGAATCCTTATATTTGTGAACCGCTCTCAGAATTGTAACAACTTCCTTCTTTGTCGGAAGCGGTACCGGTCCGCTCACCTGTGATCCATTTTTCTTTACAGTTTCAATAATTTTCTTAGCAGATGCATCCACTAACTGATGGTCGTACGCCTTCAGTGTGATCCTCATTACTTGACTTGCCATAAAAAAAGTCGCCTCCTTTTCGCACTTTACCTCAGTACGACAAGCGGTGACTGTACACTTCTCCGTGTGTGTCATATGCTTTACACACGCCGTTTCTGCTTTATGCAGACCTCTTATTGTGATACAGTGACTTGTCGCCAGTTTCCTAACTTGACATTCGCTCCGCGGAAAACCTGCTATTTACTAAGCAGCAACCTCACGCTTCATCGCTATCATGTCACAGCAGATATTAGTATAAAGCATAATTGCATAAATTGCAAGTACTTTTTTTGTGAAATTTTACAAATTAACAGATTTGCTCTGCCAGGCCCTATCCCCTTTTTATTGTCTTGCAGGTTGGAAAACACTGGAGAAAACCTGGCGATTCCAGACTCCCGTTCATGATTTGCTTCCATCGGCCCTCTTTTCACCCTCTGCAGTCTAACATGGACATCCATTCATCCGGAAAAAACTGTTCCATCAATCTATCCTGTCCATCTTTTTGTGAAATACTGTTTCTTTCGGCGGGCACAGTTTCCCCAAATTCCGTCTTTTCTGCTAATGGTTTATCCTTTCCTGGGATTTCTTCCTGCAGATTTCCCTTTTCCCGGCTTTCCTGAACTGCCGCCTTTACCGCCTCACCCAGAAGCATCCCCAATTGTTCATTGTTCTTACTCACCTGCTGTACCATCTGGTATGCCTGCTGCACGATGGTCTGCTGTTCTTGTTTACTGGACGCCTGCGACAGTGCATGTTTAATCCGTTCCCCTTCTTTTCTTGCCAACTCCGCCATCTGTGCAAGCCTGGGATCCGTCTCCATCAAAAAACGCTTTTCTTCCGGGGACACATGCGCTCCTCTGGCAATCCGGCGTGCAATCTCCACCGCCTTTTTCGCATCATTTTGCCCCTCGTCCACTTCCATCGGCTCCATAAGACGCTGCAGTACAGATTTATTCTCCTGTTCCTTCTCCAAGCCTGTTACATTGCGGATTACCCGGGCTATATCTACAGATTCTACACGATTGCGGCGTTTTGTTTCTTCTATATTAGTAGGCAACATGATATTCATAATTATATCCTTTCCTTTCGCACACTCTTCATGATAACGTTTATATCGGCACGAAAGGGATATTTATTAATTCTTTGAAAATTTCTCCGCAGCCACAAATATGCCAATTCCCAACATAAATATAAAGATGGAGATAATCTGGGAAGTAGACAAAAATCCCCAGGTTCCACGATAGTCGTTTCTCAACATCTCAATAATAAATCTTCCAATACTGTAAAAAATACAATATACAGCCGCCACTTTTCCTTTCTTCGGCTCCCTTCTTGCATACGCCAGCAACAGAAATGCCAGTGCAAAGTCACCGACGCTGGAATAAATCTGCGTCGGAATCAGTTTTACGCCGTTCGGAGCATACTGCGACTGCCAATACTGTATACTCAATGCAGATTCCGTCTCCCTTCCATAACAACAGCCGGCAAAAAAACAGCCGATGCGTCCGCATCCCTGGGCAAACGCCACCGCCGGAAGAACCAAATCAAGGTACTTTACAAAATCTGCTTTCTTATATCTGCAATAAACAAAACCGGCAAAGACGCCTCCCAGAATACCGCCATATACCACCCAGCCGTTCTGGAAATTCCACAAAATAGAAGGGTCTTTGAGAATATCCGGAAGATTCACTGTATAATAAAGCAGCTTACTGCCCGCCGCTCCGCCAAAAATTGCGCACCAGAAGATGCCAAACAAAATATCTGTATCCATTCCCCTTTTCTTTGCCCGCCTTTCACAGATTATCAGCGCGCTTAAATATCCCAGGGCAACCATAATGCCATACATATGAATTGTCAGAGATCCCAGCTTTATATCATTAATCATTTTCTTTTCCTTCCTCTTTATAATTTTCTGTACGGTTCGATTATACGCAATTCCTGTTTTTATTGCAAGAGCAGCCGTCAATTCAGTTGACGGTATTTTTTACCTGGGATATAATATTTGCTGATATACGAAAAACCAAAAGATTATGATTGCTTACTTAGAAGAAAGGAATAACCAATGTGGATTGCAGACAACTGGAAAGAATATGAAGTCATTGACTGCTCAAACGGAGAAAAACTGGAACGCTGGGCAGATTATCTATTAGTAAGACCGGACCCCCAGGTAATTTGGAATACTCCCCAAAAGCATCCGGGATGGAGAAAAAAGAACGGGCATTATCACCGCAGTAAAAAGGGCGGCGGCGAATGGGAATTTTTTGACCTGCCGCAGCAATGGGATCTTCATTACGACGCTCTCACTTTCCACCTGAAGCCTTTCAGCTTCAAACATACCGGATTATTTCCAGAACAAGCAGTAAACTGGGATTGGTTCGGCAAAAAGATACGTCAGGCAAAACGTCCGGTTAAAGTATTAAATCTCTTCGCCTATACCGGAGGCGCTACCCTCGCAGCGGCGGCGGCAGGTGCAAACGTCACGCATGTAGACGCCTCCAAAGGCATGGTAACCTGGGCAAAAGAAAACGCGATTGCTTCTCACCTTGAAAAGGCTCCCATCCGCTGGATTGTGGACGACTGTGTGAAATTTGTAGAGCGGGAAATCCGTCGCGGCAATCACTATGACGCCATTATCATGGATCCCCCTTCTTATGGCAGAGGGCCAAAAGGAGAAATCTGGAAAATCGAAGACGCCGTCTATCCGCTGGTGAAGCTCTGCACCCGACTTCTTTCGGACAAACCGTTGTTTTTCCTGATCAATTCTTATACTACCGGCCTTCAGCCTGCCGTCCTCGCCTATATGCTGGGGACAGAACTTCGGAAATTTAAAGGCATTATAAACGCGCAGGAAATCGGTCTTCCCGTATCCTCAAATGGACTGGCGCTCCCCTGCGGCGCCAGCGGAAGATGGGAAACCTCTGAAACATAAAGTGGTTTTATTTACCTGTGAGATATCTCTGCGCGCTCTCCACCGTCCGGCAAAGATACTTTACGGCTTCCACTGGATATTTTCCGGACGCTGTTTCTCCTGTCACCATCACGCTGGAGGCTCCCTGGGAAACCGCCTGGAAAATATCTGAAACTTCTGCGCGGGTGGGTACTCTGCTGTTCTCCATGGAAGCGAGCATCTGTGTTACCACCATAAAAGGTTTGCCTTCCTCTCTGCAGACTTTTGCAATTTCCGCCTGAACTGCCGGAAGCTCCCACAAAGCCATGGAATTGCCAAGATCCCCTCTTGCAATCACAATCTGATCCGCATAGGGTAAAAAAGTTTTCAGATTTCTCACTCCATCCATATTCTCAATTTTCGCAAATATGTTCATTTCTCCCGTCCTGGCATCCTCTAGTTCCTGTTTTAAAATCTGCAAATCCCTGGCAGAACGTACAAAGGGCAGCATAACCCCTGTAACGCCATATGCTTTCGCCGCCCGGATATTCTCCCGGTCACTTTCCGTCAAAGTGGGAAGCTGCAGCTCCACACCGGGAATTGCAATACTTTTTCTGGAGGTGAGGATGCCTCCCCGGTTCACCGCACAAATCATCCGTTCTGTGCCAGTCTCTTCCACCGTCAAAAGGATTTTTCCATCATCCACCAATATTTGCTGCCCTGGCTCTGACACAGAAAAAACCTGTTTCGGCACGGGCACAGATTCTTCTTCCAACATTTCATTCCCTTTTTGAGATTTTAACATAATTTTCGATTTTTCCTGCAGTTTCCGGGGATATTTTAAACTTCCAATACGCAGTTCCGGTCCCTGCAAATCAACGAGAAGCTGCGGGCAAATACCCACAGCTTCAGCTGCTTTTCTTATTTTACCTGTCCAGGAACCACAGGCTGACAGTCCCGTATGGGACAGGTTTAACCGCATTCCCGTCATACCCTGGCGAAACATCTCTGTCAGGCTTCTAATATCAGCACACGCCGGGCCAATCGTTCCATAAATATCCATTTCCCGCTCTCCCTTTTCCTGGTGGCATCCATAAGGCTCTGCCTATTCTGCAGGCGGCTGTCCCTCGGAAGCCTTCTTCTCCGGATCTACATAAGAAAACGCATTGGAAATCTTCGCGTTTTCCGCCGACAGCTCCACCGGCTCCCGGTAAAAAGCAATGACCGGCGTACCTACTTTAATAGTTTCATATATTTTCTGCGCTACCTCAAGCGGAGCGTTGATACAGCCGTGCGAACCGCTGCTCTTATAAATTTCACCGCCAAATTTTCCATTTCTCCAGGAAGCGTCATGAATCCCCACATTATAAGCGAAAGGCATAAAATATGTCACATCCGATTCATAATCTTCCCCTTTCAGGACTGCCGGGCTGTCTTTGTATACAATCTTGAATACTCCGTCCGGAGAACCGTTATTCCTGCTGATGTTTCCTGTCACAATATCACTCTCTACCACCAGCTCACCATTCTCATAATACCAAAGGTGCTGTTTGGTATAATCAATCTCCACATATGTATTTCCAATATCGTCCTTCCCTTCCACGAAAGGCCGTTGAGAATAAAGCGGCTCTCTGTTTACCGGCTTCCCCGCCTCCAAATCAGCCTTTATCTGCTCAAACTCTTTGGGTTTGTCAACAATCCAGCCGTAATCACCGCCGCCAATCTCTATCGTATCGCCGGAGGAAGTCTGAAAGGAACGTACGTCTGCATAAGTATTGTATTTACTGGCAAGCCCCTGAACATATGCCTCGATCTTTTCTTCTATTAATGCGACAGAAAAGCCCTCCACCTGCAAAAATTCACGAATCTGCTTTTTATCCAGTTTCTCTTCATAATCTTTGATCTGATAATTAATCTCAGCGTTCTCATAAGCGGTTATCCGGTCCATCACCTGAATGATTTCTTTGCTCTCACGGGTATACTCCGGTTTTATATAGTCTTCATCTGTAAGCTGCACGGAAGTGTCTCCCGCAGACACCGCCTGCTGCACCTTAGCAAGCACATTCTCATAAATCATATGGTTTCCGGGAATCTCCGGCTCTATGTAATAACCATCTTCCCCCAATTCTATGCGGGCATTTTCCGGTTCTGTTATATTTTCTTTACGAAAACAGTCGAGGGCGGACACTGCCTTGGAAATCAATTCTTCCTCGTACTCCATAGTGATGGGCACATCCGCTTTCTGAGGATGAAACAGCCTGGCCGGCCACTGGAAAGGTTCCTGCTGCTTGAGCAGCTTCTCGACAGAACCGTCCGGCACGTAACTGCAGCCGATATCCGCTCCGTACACATGATGCTTCTCTCCTTCCCGGTCGAAAACAGTCAGAAGATAATCTTCTACGCCATCTCCCACTTTTTGCTCAGCGCTGGATAAATCCATACCGCCTACCTTCCAGCCGTTGATTTTGGTTCCGAAGAAAAAATGGCTGCTGAAATAATATCCCATAAAGAGATATAGCGCTGCCAATAGTAAAAACGCTCCTGAAACGCTTACCATGATAATCTTCTGTTTTCTTCTCTGTTTTCTTCTTCGCATATCCATCCCTCAATCTCTCATAATTACATAAATTCTATCCCTGGCTGGTCACATAAATCATAAATTCCTCCAGCTTCCTTTGTCTGGTCATCTTTCGAGGATAAATAGACACAAAGACTTTCTGCATCTTTCCCTGTATGCTCCTGAGGTAAGAACCCGTCACTTTGTCCTGTCCGTTTTCAAATGCTTCTTTTAGAAAATCCAGGGAAAACAGATGAAAGCAAAAATCCTGATCTTCCTGCGCTACTTTTTCTTTTACTACAAGCCGGATCATTTTTTCATATCTGCTGATACTATAATCATCCTGAAGAATCTCAGCCAGCCTCTTCTCCTCATCTGCTCCCTTTAAAATATTGCATTTATCCGGCGCAAGGCTCACTAACATTATCTTATAGTATTCTTTTCCCCAATACTTATCCTCTAATTTCATATTTTGTTTTCCTTTTCTATTTTATCTCCTGCTGCCTGCAAAAGATATGATATTTTGCAAATATTTTCTTATTCTTTTCTTAAGCTTCTCCGCTGATATCCGCGAAACATATTTTACCATGTTTTATACTCTTTTGCACATCGATCAGCCTTTGATTCTCAGAACCCCGGAAACGAAGAGAAATATTTCTCTGTTCCTGTTTAAATTCACCGTCCACCAGCACGTCAATCACAGACAGCAACTCGTCCGTAACCTCGCATCTGGCGCGGCTCTCCTTCCACAACTCCTGATCCAACAGATAACCCGTATAACACCAAATGGTCTTTTGCGGATAGCTTTCCCTGACTTTCTTGAGAAAGGGCAGCAGCGCCCGCTGATTAGAAGGTTCAAAGGGTTCTCCACCCAGTAAAGTCAGTCCGGCGATGTGGCCGGGACGCAGCAACTTTAGCAATGCCTCTTCTGTTTCAGGTGTAAATTCCTGTCCGTATGAAAAATCCCATGTTTCTGAGTTGAAACATCCTCTGCAATGATGACTGCAGCCTGACACAAACAGAGAAACCCTCACCCCCGGCCCATTGGCAACGTCCGTCTTTTTTATTTCTCCATAATTCATTACAGATGCAATACCCTTTCCTGTATTTCCTGCGTCCTTCCCTGATTCCAGAACTGCGTTCCAATATATCCGCAGGTCCGGCGGGCAACGTTCATCTTATCTTCATCCTGGTTCCGGCAATTGGGACATTCCCACACCAGCTTGCCATGCCGGTCAGAAACAATCTTAATTTCTCCTTCATAACCGCATACCTGACAATAATCGCTCTTGGTATTTAATTCACCATACATGATATTCTCATAAATATGCTGCATCACCGTAAGCACCGCATCAATATTCCCCTGCATATTCGGTACTTCCACATAGCTGACTGCGCCGCCCGGGGATAATTTCTGGAACTGCGCTTCAAAGGTCAGCTTGCGGAAAGCGTCAATCTCTTCCGTCACATGAATATGATAACTGTTCGTAATATAATTCCGGTCTGTCACTCCCGCAATTACCCCAAAACGCCGCTGCAGGCACTGGGCAAATTTATAAGTGGTAGACTCCAGCGGAGTGCCGTACAGGCTGAAGGCAATATCTGTCTCATCCGCCCACTTTTTACATGCCTGATTCATATATTCCATGATTTCCAGCGCAAATGGCGTAGCCGCCGGATCTGTATGCGATACTCCCGTCATATAACGCACGCATTCACAAAGCCCGGCATACCCCAGAGAAATGGTAGAATACCCATGATACAAAAGCTCGTCTATCACCTCTCCTTTTTTCAGGCGCGCCAAAGCCCCATATTGCCATAAAATAGGCGCAACATCCGACAGTGTTCCTTTCAGGCGTTCATGCCTGAGCATTAACGCCTCTCTGCACAAATTCAGACGCTCATCAAATATTTCCCAGAATTTATCAATATCTTTCCCGGAGGAGCAGGCAACGTCAACCAGATTCAAAGTCACCACTCCCTGATTAAAGCGGCCGTAAAATTTAGGATTCTGATTTTCATCCCGGTATACAGTGAGAAAAGAGCGGCAGCCCATGCAGGGATAACAATTTCCTTCTTTATTTTCTTTCATGATTTTCTCAGAAATATAATCCGGCACCATGCGTTTTGCCGTACATTTGGCCGCCAGTCTGGTCAGCTCCCAATAACGGCTGTTCCGACGTACATTATTTTCCTCCAAAACATAAATTAGTTTTGGAAATGCCGGCGTGATATAAACGCCTTTCTCGTTCTTGACACCCTGCATCCTCTGCAGCAGCATCTCTTTAATTACCATGGCAAGGTCATCGCGAAGCCTGCCTTCCTCCACCTCATTCAAATACATAAAGACGGTCACAAAAGGCGCCTGCCCATTGGTCGTCATTAAAGTAATTACCTGATACTGAATCATCTGGACGCCCCGGCGGATCTCCTCCTTCACGCGCATTTCCGCAACTTCATTGACTTTTTCCTCCACCAACGGCAGTCCTGCCGCCATAAATTCCCGCCGCACAACTTTCCTGAGCTTCTGACGGCTCACATCTACAAACGGCGCAAGATGAGACAGGGTAATGCTCTGTCCCCCGTACTGGGAGCTTGCAATCTGCGCAATCGCCTGGGTTGCCACATTACATGCCGTAGAAAAACTCTTGGGACGTTCAATCATGGTTTCACTGATTACCGTTCCATTCTGAAGCATGTCCTCAAGATTTACCAGACAGCAGTTATGCATATGCTGCGCAAAATAATCTGCGTCATGAAAATGAATGATTCCCTCCTCATGGGCGCGGACAATCTTTTCCGGCAGTAAGAACCGTTTCGTAATATCCTTGCTGACCTCACCAGCCATATAATCTCGCTGCACACTGTTCACAATGGGATTTTTATTGGAATTTTCCTGTTTAATTTCTTCATTATTACATTCAATCAGACTCAAAATCTGCTGGTCCGTTGAATTAGATTTACGCACCAGGGCGCGCTTATAGCGGTAGGTAATATATTTTCTTGCCACTTCAAAGGCTTTGTACCCCATAATTTCATTTTCCACCATGTCCTGAATCTCTTCTACATTATAGATTCGGTCCATAGTTCCGCAGATTTCTGAAATACGCTGTGCAATTGCCTCTACCTGCTCCTTTGACAGTCTGTCGCTCTCTGCCACTTCCTGATTTGCCTTAGCAACTGCATCCACAATTTTACTCCCGTCGAATCCGGCTTCCTTACCGCTTCTTTTGATAATTTTCATGATATCTCCTCCGAAATAACTAAATCTTGTGCCGCTTCAACATTTCTACACTAAATGTGCTCAACTATTATATTATTATCCTTTCAAAAAAGCAAGACGAAAAAAACATTTTTCTGTCGTATAGCTTAATATAATCCTTGCATCTATGTAAAAAAAATATTATGATAAATATAAATCTACATTTTTACACAGGAGGCAAATATACCATGAAATGCAAAAAACTGATTCCCCTTTTGCTTAGCTGCCTGATGTTATTGGAGATTCCGATAAACGCCCAGGCAGCCGACTTTTCGTCTGATTCTGAAATTTCTTCGGATGGGTCTTCCCAGGAACAAATCGTTCAAAATAGCCTTACATTAAATTTAACACACAATACATATAATCTCAATGCCCAATCTTCCCTGCAGTTAACTGCTTCCATTCTGAATACCGACGAAAGCCCTCTTTCCGTTCCCGTCAAGCTCACCTGGAGCTCCAGCCAGAACGATATTGCTTCCGTATCAGAACAGGGAGTGGTCACTGCACACAAAGCGGGGACAGCCGTGATTACCGCAACGGCGTTGGCGGAAACGGAAAACGGCGTCCTTTCCGGCTCCGCCTCCTGCACCATTACGGTGGCAAACACGCTTACCTTAAGCGATACAAATCTTACTCTTTATACCGGGCAGACCCGGCAGATAACGGCCGACGCTAAGCCGGCAGCTCCCATACTCTGGAGTTCCTCCGATTCTGAACTTGCAGAAGTCGACTCTGAGGGTAACATTACGCCCAAAAAAAACGGCACAGTGACCATTACTGCCGTTGCAAACGGCGTATCGGCTTCCTGTACGGTCACGATAGAAAAAGCCTCCCTGACTTTAAAACAGACGAAGACCGTATATTTAAACAATCCCATTACCCTAAAAGCCGACGCTAAGCCAGGAGGCGCCGTCAAATGGAAATCTTCTAATAAAAAAATCGCCGTGGTAAACGCCTCCGGCAAAGTTACGCCCAAGAAAACGGGAAAAGTTACCATTACTGCCACCTGCAACGGACTGAAAAAATCCTGCAAGGTCACAGTGAAAAAACCTTCCGTCAAAATGAAAGCGCAAGAAATCACGATCTTTGCCGACAATGATTACGCGTTAAGAGCAGAAGCGCATCCTGCCAGCAATCTCTCCTACCGCTCTTCCGATAAGAAAGTGGTATCTGTCAGCAAAAAAGGAAAGATTCTTGGCTTGCATTCTGGAACTGCCACGATTACCGCCTCCGTTCCCGGCGCAAAAAAATCCTGCAAAGTAACGGTTATCCGAAATAATTATAAGCTGAACCGCAGTTCCCAGACACTGATGAAAGGATGCAGCTCAGACATTTATTTGTCTAACGCCTCTGCAGATACCTCCGTATCCTTTGAGTTGTCAGACGACTCCCTCGCCGACTTATCCGTCTCTGGAAATAGCTGCAAGATCACAGCACGCAAGAGCGGAAGCGCTACTCTGACGGCGCGTTACAGCGTCTATCAGAATAATCAGTGGATAAGCGGCGAACAAAGCTGCACCATTAAAGTTGTCGGTTCGGGAGTTGTTCAGCAGCAAGCGGCCATAGCGGTCAAGACCCGGCAAAAATTATCCTTAAAACACGTGGACAAGCCAGATACCACAATTGTGAACACGGTCTGGCAGTCTTCCGACCCCAATACGGTTTCTGTTCATCCCACCACCGGAACGGTTACTGGCAAGAGAACAGGATCGGCAACCATAACCGCCATTGTCAGCTACGCAGACGAAACTTCCCAGGAATATAAGACTAATGTGAAAGTCTCCAATCCCAGGACAAAATATTCCCGGACTGTGGTATCTTTGGGACATACGCAGAAAATTGCCCTGACCGGACTTACCTCCAATAGTACCGTTACATGGAAACCGGGTAAAAGCTCTCTGGTTACTGTAAGTCAGGACGGCACTGTCACCGCCGGTTATACAACCGGAAAATCTACAGTCGCCATCCATGTGGACGGCAAAACCATTAAGCACACCGTTTATGTAACCAACCCCAAACTGACTACCAGCTATGCAACTATTGCCCCTGGAAAGACTACAAAAATTAAACTGTCCGGCGTTTCTTCTCAAAGTCAGATCCGTTACCGTTCAAAGAAAAAATCGGTCGCCACAGTCAGCAAAACCGGTGTGGTAACGGCTCATAGCGGCGGCAATGCCGATATCATCGTAACGGTTGATGGAAACGTCTTTACCTTCCAGGTAAGCGTCGCTTCCCAGCGTGCCATCAACGCCTGCAAAACCGGTTATAATATCATGTACAGCTCCCGGTACAGCCAGGCGAGAAGAATGAGCAGCGGCTATTATGACTGCAGCTCGCTGGTGTTCCGTTCCTACGGCTGCGACACCGGTCTTTTAGGCGGTATTCCCTCCTGGGCGCCTACCGCCGCCTCAATGGCGTCTTATATGGAAAAAACCGGAAAGGTCATCGCCTACCGGGGAATCAGCGCTTCCAGTCTGCGGCCCGGCGACCTGCTGTTTTTCAGAGCTCCCTATTCGAATGGACGCTACAAAAACATTTATCATGTTTCTATGTACTATGGCGGGGGCTACCGTCTGGAAAAACCTCTGCGGTATTACTATCCGGAGCGTAACCTGGTCATGGTTGCAAGACCAGTGCCATAACATACATAAATACTACTGCGATTCCATGCGGGAAGCTGGCATTATGACATCTGCCAGCTTCCCCTCTTTATCCCTTTAACCTTTCTTTTAAGTTGCAGATTCTTTGTATATCTATATTTTCATTGTCATTTCATTTTTATTCATCTTCTTTTCTTCTGTCCAATGGTTATATTAACATTTCGGGGTTTGGCAATTCTTTGTACAAAATGATATCTTATGAATCTAATTTATGTTTATTATGCTTGAAATTCACTAAAGACGTGTTATAATTAATTCACAATTAACTATGCGCTTTTACTAAATATGTACTATGTGCACAACCACAAATGCAATTTGTTGCCAAATTTAGAAATTGATACCAAAAACAACTTAACTATTTTTTCTATCAGCAATTGGTTTTGGGAAGTCAAATACACTGCGGCAAAGCTGTAGTGTATTCGACCCTGCGCTACTGCCAGATGTCCATGCAGCCATGGGCGCCTGGCTTATTACTCGCGGGAATAAAGGATCTGAACACTTTCTCTGAGGAAGACAGATTCCAAAAATACAGGAAAGGAGGACGGCAACGATGTCAGGATAAACAATGTTTATGACTTACCGGCAATAGTAAATATTGAAAGGAGCATGAGAAGTTGAAGAAAGAATTAAGAACTATATTACGTTCTGTAATTTCACTGTGTATTGCAGCTTCCCTGGTTTTAGACGTGCCTGCAGTTTCTGTAATGGCAGCCGGGACAGACAATACCACACAAAACGAAACAAAAGAAATATCTGTTACAGAGGGAGTATACAGAATTTATAATACCGAAGACCCTACGCAGAGAATGGCTCCGGGAGCTGACAACGCTACGGACGGCAATACGCTCTGGCTTTGGGAACAGGGGGCCAACGCTTCGCATGATTGTGAAATGTTCCACTTTGAAGCAACGGGAGACAATGACGGTTCCGTATATTGGGTCAGCAATCAGGATAAAACGCTTGTTATGGAAGCAGACGACGCCAATAAGAACATTACCATGCATAATAAAGACGCCAGCAACGCCAAACAAAAATGGATACTGGAAAAAGTCGCTGACAAGGAAAATCAGTTTTATCTGAAAAATGGCAGCAATTATGCAAGCTGCAGTGCGAACCGCCATGTGCAGATTACGCTGTCGGAAACAGCTACACCATGGACGCTTGCCCTGGTAGAAAGCTCTTTCACCTTAAATCTGAGTACCTCCAGAGCTAAAGTGGGAGATACCGTATCCGCTTCCGTCAATGGGTTCGACGCTAACGGTAATAAATTAGATACCTCCAAAGCAGTCGTTTCCAGCTCAGACGGCACCATCGCAAGTGTGAACGGCACAAATATCCTTGCAAAGGCTCCGGGAAAGGTGACAATCACAGCAACGCTGGAAGACCAAACAGCAACGGCAGATTTGGAAATCATCGAATTTAAACGTTCCGAACAATGGAAAGGCGTATACCGTATCGACAATGTTCTTTTTGAAGGATACCTGATCGAGCCGGGCGCAGACAATGTAAGTGCAGGCAGCGAATTATACCTGTGGAACACGGGTCTTGCAAAAACGCGAATGTGGGTGTTTTCTGACGCAGGAGACGGATATGTATACTGGCATCCCGCAAGCAAGGTAGAACTTGCGCTTGCAGCCGCAGATGAAGGAGCCGTAGGTGAAACCGTTCAAATTAAGGAATTTGATGAAACCAGCGACGCACAGAAATGGAAAATCGTAAAAGATGGTTCTTCCGATCATTACCGTCTGCAGAACAAAGCATCCGGAAAATATATCGGTACAGAAAATAATGAAAACTGGAAACTCATAAAAATGTGTGAGGAAGACGCTTCTTCATCCTTATGGGTAATGAATGAGTTGAAAGCCACCATCTCACTGGATTTAAAGACCAAATACTTAAAAGTTGGAACAGAGACAGAGGCCGCATCCGTATTAAAGAACGCTATGGGAGAGGCTCTTGCAAATGAAATTACATATACCAGCAGCGATCCAAGCATTGCCCGTATAAACGGAAATACCATTACCGGCCTGAAAGCAGGTTCCGTTGAAATTACGGCGTCTGCAGAAGTAGACGGAGACACCTATACCTCGGTTCCTGTCGGCCTTACCGTCACCGAGGAGGATCCTGTCTTTACCGGAAATGAGTGGTATAAAGACATTACCGTGGCAGAAGTAAACCGGGAGCCTTCCCATGCAGACGCCATTCCTTATCAGGATGCAGCGACGGCTGTTAAAAGTGAGAAAAGCGCGTTAGATAATGTTGGACCGGAAAAGAGTTCCTATTATAAACTTCTCACACAGACAACATGGGATTTTGCCCTGGTGCATAATCCACAGGAAGCCGATCAGGCAGATCAAAAAGGCTATCTGCAGGAAACACTTCCGGCAGCGGCTCAAAATGATTTTGCAAAAGAATTTGTACCGCAGACCTGGCAGACTTACCGCAAAGAAGACGGCACGTTCAAATACTTTGACGAAGCTATCTATACGAACAGTATTTATCCCTGGGGAAGCGTTGCCGGCAATTACATTGATTACGACGATCCCCAGGCTCCTGTAACTTATAACCCGGTTGGTTATTACAGAACAGAATTTGAGACACCGGATAATTGGGACGGCCGTGAAATATTTATTTCCCTGCAGGCTGTCAAATCAGCTTACTACCTGTACATTAATGGAAAACAGGTAGGATATTCCACAGACAGCCATTCTGCACACGACTTCAATATTACGCCTTACCTGAATGCCAAAGGCGCAAAAAATACGCTGGCGCTTAAAGTATACCGTTTTTCCATCGGCAGTTATCTGGAGAACCAGGACTACATCCAGCAGAGCGGCATTATGCGCGACGTTTATCTTTATTCCAAAGATAAAAAAGCAGAAATCCGTGATTTCTTTGTACAGACAGAATTCGATGACAGAACGGATAAAGACAGCGACGTGACCCTGAACGTCGATATCGATGTAAGAAGCCTGCAGAATACGGCGGGAAAAGACGCTTACACAGCAGAAGTAAAACTTCTGGACGCAGAAGGCGCTACCGTGGCAACAAATACCGTCACCTATGACGCGCTTACTGCGCTCGACGGCAGCAGCGGAGCGGCAAACCCAATCGTAAGCGCCTCCGACGGCGAAAAGAAATTAAATCTTGGCGACCGCAAGACCGCGACCATGAAGGTGACAAACCCCAAAAAATGGTTCCCGGATACGCCAAATCTGTATATGCTGACCATTGAATTGAAAGACAGCGCCGGAAACGTAGTAGAGGCAGTGGCTGAACATGTAGGTTTCCGGGAAATTTATAAAGTAAATATCAATGACGACGAGCAGGAGCAGATGCAGATTACCGGGCGGAAGCTTATTTTCCGCGGCGTGAACAGACACGATATGAGTCTTGAAACAGGAAGCGCCGTAACCAGCCAGGATATCATCGACGATTTGAAACTGATGAAACAGTTCAACGTAAATGCAGTGCGTACATCTCACTATCCCAATGATAAACTGCTGTATGATCTGGCGGATGAGCTGGGAATCTATGTTTACGCAGAGGCGAACGTGGAATCTCATTACGGCGCATATGGCGATCATTCCGTACCTATCCCGGGCGCTGACAAACGCTGGGTAACCCCCGTGGTCGACAGAAATATGAACATGGTGGAACTTTTGAAAAACCATACCTCCGTTATCGGCTGGTCTTTCGGAAATGAAGCAACCTATACAAAGATTAACTGGGATAATGATTATTGTTTCTGGGCAGCTTCCATGGCCATTTTAAACCGTGATCCCAGCAGACTGCGTATGTACGAGCGTGAATCGGACAATTACTATCATTCCTATACGAAAGAGGAAGGCGCAGATCCCTGGGGCAATGAAACAAGAAGTAAAAATATTGTAGACGTGCACAGCACCCAGTACCCCGAAGCGTCGGCTGTTGAAAATTACGCCAAAAATAAAAAGCGCAAAATGCCGTATTTCGAGCAGGAATACGCACATGCCATGGGACAGTCTTTTGGCAGCTTTAATGAATTTTGGAAGTTGAACCGCACCTATGCAAATCTGCAGGGCGGATTTATCTGGGATTGGATTGACCAGTCGCTGCTCACCAAGAGAGAAGGCAAAGAGGCATTCTGGGGCTATGGCGGAGACTGGATTGATGAAGGCAGCAATGCAGATGCCTTCTGCGGAAACGGACTGTTCTACGCAGACCGGACGCCAAGTGCAAAGGCTGTACAGATGCGCTACGACCACCAGCAGGTGAATTTCTATCTTATAGACGAAAATGCAAAGGTAACAGACGGATCTATCCAGGTTAAGGTAGTCAATGAAATGGAAAATACAAGTCTTGACGCCTATACCGTTCAATGGAGCTTAAAGAAAGACGACAAAGAAATCGACAAGGGAACCGTTGCACTTTCTACACCGGCAATGCCTGCCTCTGTATTTGGCGAGAATACAAAATTCTCGGAAGAGACGATTACGATTGAGCTTCCAGAAGTAAAACCTGAAGCTGGCGACGTATATATGCTTGAGTTCTCCGTAACCAATAAGACGAAACCAGACTGGGATACGGAACTTGTACCTTACGACAATGTGGTTGCGCATGAACAGATCGACCTTACACCGGAAGAACAAGCCAGAACACCATTAAATTACAATGAGATGAAAACATTTACTTCCGCCGAAGATACTAACGCAGCGCTTACCATTGCCGGAACCACGGCAGAAGGCAAGGCATATTCTCTGGAAGTAGATAAAACAAGCGGTATTATCAAAAATTATAAAGTTGACAACAAAGTAGTATTGGAAAAAGGACCTGTTCCCAGCTTCTGGAGGGCACAGAACTACAACGACACCCCGGTAAAATATGACAACAAGTTAAGAAACGCCGAGGATACTATGGAACTTGTAGAAAGTCCTAAGATTACAAAAGACGACAATAACAAGCATATCCGCGTGGAATTAAACGTGAAGCTTCCCGTAGATGCAGAGCAAACCCTGGTATACGATATTTACGGCAACGGCGAAATCGTCATAAGCAGCAGCTTTACGCCAAAGAGCAATTTTGCACCGGGAACCGCCGGACAATTTGCACTGCCAAAAGTAGGTCTTCGTATGACGGTAGACAAAGCATATGAAAATCTGCAGTATTTTGGACGCGGACCGGAAGATAACTATCTTGACAGAAAGACAGCGACAGATATCGGCGTTTATGAAAGTACTGTAACCGAACAATTTGACCGCAAACAGCTTACCGCACAGGAGAATGGAAACCATACCGACGTACGCTGGATTGCTCTGACTGACGCAGAAGGCAACGGCCTTATGGTTGCAGCAGATGGCGTTATGGAAAGCTCTGCGCTGCATGTCAAAGCGGAAAACCTCAATCCTTCTACAAGCTCTGTTCCGTATAATGGATCCGAGCGCATCCGCCACTCCACAGAAGTGCCCATGGATGAGCAGACTTACCTGTGTCTGGACACCATGCAGAGAGGCGTAAGCAATACTGGTTTCTTTAACCACATTCCATTAGAAGGATTTTATCCGCACACCAGACAAGATGCAGACGGAAATTACCAGGTTTATGAAAAGACTGTCCGTCTCCTGCCCATTACGTCTCAGACAGATAAGATGGAAGCGTCCAAACTGGGCTTTGCGGCGGAAAGAAATCTGAAAGCGGAACTTGCCGACGCGATCGAAGCTGCAAAGGCAGAAGCCGCAAAAGATTCCATTTATACGAAAGAATCTATAGACGCTTTGAATGCTGCCATCACAGCCGCAGAAACGATAGCAAATAAAGAAAATGCGACGGACAAAGAGATTACGGACGCCATAGCGGAACTTAAGAAAGCGCTCGATGAACTGGAATACAAAGATCCCAAGGCTGCACTTACCGCTAAGATTGCAGACGCAAAAGAGGAAGCAGCAAAAGATTCTATTTATACGAAAGAATCCTTAGACGCTTTAAAAGCAGCTATTGCAGACGCCGAGGAAATTCTTAACAAGGAAGACGCCACCGAAAAAGAAATTACGGACGCCATCAAAGCATTACAAGAGGCAATTGACAATCTGACAGAAAAGCCGGTAGATCCTTCTGATCCAAAAGCAGAACTGAGAGAAAAACTTACGGCTGCAAAAGAGGAAGCCGCAAAAGATTCTGTTTATACGAAAGAATCTTTAGATATCTTAAAAGCAGCTATTGCAGACGCCGAAGAAATTCTTGAAAAGGAAGACGCTACCGAGAAAGAAATTTCTGACGCTATCGCCGCATTGGAAAGCGCAATCGAACAACTGACGGAAAAGAAAGACCCAACGCCTCCTACTCCGGCAGAGCAGTTAAAGGAACAAATCAGCACACAGCTTACAAGCGCCAGAGCAGAACTGGCAAAAGAAACCGTCTATACAAAAGCAAGCTTAGACGTTTTAAAAGCGGCTATCGACAAAGCTGACGCTGTAGCAAAGAACGCAAATGCCACGGAAGCAGAGCTCACACAAGCCCTGAATGAATTGCAGGCGGCATTCGCCGGGCTGGTAACGCAGACCAGGCAGGCGCTCTTAGACGCTAATGCGGCTATGGACCTGAAACTTGGAGAAGCTCAAAAACTGTTAACGCAGACTAAGATTTACACCTCAGCTTCCCTCAAGGCTTTGCAAACCGCTTACAATAATGCAAAATCTGTACGGGACAACGCCCAAATCCAGGCGGCCGAAAATGCGTCCGCCATCCAGACGGCTATGGCTGACTTACAGAAAGCAATCAATGCGCTTAAGAAGCTTCCAAAAGTAAACAGTACCTTTAAATATAAAAACGCTGTTTACAAAATAACAAAATCAGCCGAAAAAGGCGGTACGGTATCCTTTGTAAAACCGTCGAAGAAGACAAATAAGACATTTACAGTACCGGACACGGTAAAGAAAGACGGCATAACCTTTAAAGTAACAGCCATTGAAAAGAATGCCTTCAAAGGAAATAAAAAACTGCAGAAAGTAACCATTGGAAAGAACGTAACTTCCATTGGCGCCACTGCATTTAACAACTCCGCAAAACTTAAGAACATCGTTGTAAAATCCAGCGTTCTCAAAAAGGTTGGCAAAAATGCCTTAAAGGGAATTAATAAAAACTGTAAGATAAAAGTGCCGAAGAAGAAATTAAAGGCATATAAGAAGCTCTTTAAGAAAAAAGGGCAGAAATCTTCTGTAAAAATTGTGAAATAATCTTTATCTCACGACAGAGAGCGGCTGCTATGCAGCCGCTCTCTGTTCTTATCATATTGTCTTGTATCTATTTCATTGCGCCGACAGCCTTTGCAGCTTCAAATTCATCCAAAATATCCTGTTCTGGCGCTTTCGTAAGCAAACTTACTACAACAATAACTGCAATTCCCACGATAAACGCCGGCAACAGTTCATATATCGCAAACACGCCTCCCATAGGCGCAACCACATATTTCCACACAAAAACAGCGACGCCTCCTGCCAGCATTCCTGCAATGCCTCCCTGCAGAGTAGTGCGCTTCCAAAAGAGGGCACAGATAATCAGCGGTCCAAAGCTTGCTCCAAACCCAGCCCATGCAAAAGATACGATACCAAAGACTGAGCTGTTGGGATCCTGTGCTATCACAATCCCCAAAACAGCAATCACAATAACGGTAAGCCTTGCCGCCAACATACTGGTTCTCTGGGATAACTTCATATGGAATGTCTCTTGCAGAATATTCTGCGATACACTGGAAGAAGCAGCCAAAAGCTGTGAATCCGCCGTCGACATGGTACTTGCAAGGATACCTGCAAGAATTAATCCTGCAATCAGCGCCGCAACCACACCATAACTGGACAGAAAATCAGCAATACGCACAATTACCGTCTCTGTATCTGCTCCGGAAAGAGTGGAAATCACGCCATTTTTACTCAGTGCATTTCCGATTACTCCGATCATAACGGCAACCGCCATAGCAATTACAACCCACACAGAAGCCACACGGCGGGAGAGCTTTAATTTATTCTCATCCTCTATTGCCATAAACCGCAGCAGGATATGAGGCATTCCGAAATACCCAAGCCCCCATGCGCAGGTGGAAACAATCTTTAAAAATCCATACGGGGCCGCCACCCCCTCTGCGGCCACATAAGTATGGGAAAAGGAAAGATAACCCGGCAGCGCTTTTGCATTTTCAAGAACCTCACCGACGCCGCCTGCAGACACCGTTGCAAAAACCAGGACAAACAATATCGCAAAGGTCATAATGATACTCTGGATAAAATCTGTTGTTGACGCCGCCAGAAAACCGCCCGCCGCCGTGTAACCAACAATCACAATCGCTGAAATAATCATTGCCGTCATATAATTTACGCCAAACAGGGAAGAAAAGAGCTTTCCACACGCTGCAAATCCGGACGCAGTATAGGGTATAAAAAATATAATAATAATGAGAGCTGAAATCAGCGTCAAAATATTTTTCTTATCACGGAAACGATTGGAAAAAAACTGAGGCAGGGTAAAAGAATTGGTAATCTGTGTATAACGGCGCAGCCGTCTGGCTGTAAATAACCAGTTCAAATATGTACCAACTGCCAGGCCCACTACCGTCCAGCCCACGTCTGCAACGCCGGACAAATATGCAAGCCCCGGAAGTCCCATCAGCAGATACCCCGACATATCGGAAGCTTCTGCGCTCATTGCCGTAACCAGCGGTCCTAACTTCCGCCCGCCCAGGTAGAAATCGGATGTCGATTCATTTCTCCTGGCAAAGTAGAAGCCGACCGCTAACATTCCTACAAGATAAATCACGATCGTAATTAAAATACAAATCGATGCTGTACTCATAATTAATTTTCTCCTTTACAATCTGCGTATAGTTTCAAACGGCTGGATTGCACCGCGAGCAATTCTCCAAACCGTACAATATCGGCATATATTATATCATAAATTACAGGCTCTGGAAAGTATATTTTAAGGCGGTTCCCCAAAATGGAACCGCCTTAAATATAGAAACAACAAACTTATTCTAAAATGAGCTTCACGCAGCCGTACATCCCGGCGTCATTTCCCAGTAAAGCAAGGGCAAACCGGGTATCTGTGCAGGAGGAAAAGGCTGCCTGAGCATAATATCTTTTTACAATATCCAGCAAAGACTCTCCCGCTTTGGACACTCCGCCGCCAATTACAAAAACCTCCGGATCTACCACACAGGCGATATTGCTCAGAGCATTTCCAAGAATACGGGCAAATTTATCGACAATCTCATCCGCCGTTTTATCGCCTTCCTTATAGGCGTCAAACACGGCTTTTGCCGAAATATCGGCTTCCTCATCCAGAAGGGATTTTTCATGTTCTCCGGCAAGGCGTTCCTTTGCCAGGCGTTTGATTCCGGTCGCCGAAGCATATTGCTCCAGACAGCCTTTCCTGCCGCAGTTGCAGAAAATCTCTTCATGTGGATTCACTGTAATATGCCCGATCTCTCCTCCGGCGCCATTACTGCCAGATACAATCTCGCCATTGACAATGATACCACCGCCGACTCCGGTTCCAAGCGTCACCAGGACTACATTGGAGCAGCCTTTGCCGCCGCCCTGCCACATTTCGCCCAGAGCCGCCACATTAGCGTCGTTTGCGGCCTTCACCGGGACGCCGTCCATCAATGTTTCCATTTCCCTGGACACATGGACATTTTTCCATCCCAGATTGACGCACACCGGAACAATGCCGTCAATTCGGACTGGACCGGGAAGCCCTACGCCGATCCCTTCCAGATCCTCTTTGGAAATTCCACGCTCTTTCATATTTTTTTTCAAAGATTCCGAAACATCAAAGAGAATACTCCTGCCCGCCTCCTGGGTATTCGTGGGTATTTCCCACTTTTCCAAAAGTTTCCCTGTGGTCTCAAACAGACCGATTTTACAGGTTGTCCCGCCAATATCCACGCCATAACCATATTTTTTCATAGCTGCTCTCCTTTTCTTTATAAAATTGAAATCTATGTATATGAATCACCGTCTAAATTCTCAAACAGGATATGATTTCTTCAATACACCATCTATTTTATCATATAAATTATGGATTTTCAAAACCATTTTGAAATATTCTGCCGGCAGTATACGGACGCCCGCTGATCTTGATGTTGCGTTTCCAGCCCCCTGTAAACACAACTGCATATGCTCATCTAAAAACACCCGCGGCCACTGTATTGTCTGATTGATATTTAAACTAAATAAGATTCCTGTAAATCGCTAAAGTAAAAGCTTTCAAAGCGATATTGCCAGACTAAATATCAACCAGATGGTACACTGGAAGGCAATGCCTTGACTCCGTTAAGGTATTGCCTTTAGCAAATCAGCGGCGTGATTCACTAGAGATAAGAGGTAACTTCTCCGCGCCGCCGTTTATAATTTCCTCCGCCACCCTTGAAAGCATCTCCTGTAAATGATAAGATAATTTTTATCAGATTCCATATCATTCAGCAAAAGGAGCACATTATGGCACATATTTTACTGGTAGAAGACGACCGCAGCATTGTGACGAACTTAACAGAATTTTTGCAAAAAGAAGACTTTTCCATTACTGCTGTGGATGGACAGCGCAAAGCATTACAGACATTAGAAGAATCGGCGGCAGAGTTTGACCTGATTTTACTGGATGTCTCTCTGGCTGACGGAAACGGCTTCGCTATTTGCCGCGCGGCAAAATCTTCCACAGACCTTCCGGTGATTTTCCTGACTGCGTCTGGAGACGAATACAGCGTAGTAACCGGCCTGGATCTGGGTGCCGACGATTACATTTCCAAGCCCTTCCGTCCCCGTGAGCTAGTCTCGCGCATCCACAATATTCTGCGCCGTTACGGAAAGGCAAATTCCGTATTGGAATACAAGAACCTCAGCGCGGACATTGTCCGGGGCACCGTAAAAAAAGACGGGCAGGAAATTATACTGTCAGCGCTGGAATACCGTCTGTTATTATACTTTCTCAATAATCAGGGCATCGTGCTGTCCCGCGCCCGGCTGTTAGAAGCGCTTTGGGACATTGCCGGGGAATTTGTCAATGATAACACACTGACGGTATATATCAAACGTCTGCGGGAAAAAATTGAAAAGGATCCTCAAAATCCCCAACTAATTAAAACCGTACGGGGACTGGGTTATAAGATGGGAGATTAAATATGAAAATACTGCGTAATCCGGAAATACAAAGAAGCCTGTTCTGCCACTTGCTCTTAGCCGCCTTGTCTGTATATCTGGGATATTCACATGACTCTTACAGCGGACAACTCATGCTTCTTTTCTCTGTTTTATATCTTGCCGCCCATTATGCCATTACCGGGCTGCGCTACCGCAAACTAAGGCAGTTAAGCCTGGAGCTGGACTCTATGCTTCACAGCAATACGCCTATAGAATTTGAAAAATACCGGGAAGGAGAACTGTCCATTCTGGAAAGCGAATTATCCAAAATGACCCTGCGCTTAAGAGAACAGGCCCTGGCCCTCTCCAACGATAAAAAACTGCTGGCCGATTCCATGGCCGATATCTCCCACCAAATCCGCTCGCCGCTCACTGCTTCCAATCTGATTCTATCACTTCTGAGAGAACAGGATCTGCCCCTCCCCCGCAGACAGCAATTGATACAGGAACAGACGCAGCTCCTGTCACGCATAGACTGGCTGGTGGAAGCTCTGCTTAAAATATCCAAGCTGGACGCCGGGACAATTCCGTTTAAACACGACCCGGTACTGGTTCCCGACTTAATCAAACATGCCGCCGAACCGCTCTTAATCCCTATGGATCTGCGCAATCAGACGCTCTCTATCGGAAACGGCGGTACTAGTTCCCCGCCGTATTTTACAGGTGATTTTTCCTGGTCTACGGAGGCTGTCCTCAATATCCTTAAAAATTGCATGGAACACACGCCTATGGGCGGAGAGATCCGGGTTTCTTTCTCGCAAAATGCAATTTATACGGAAATTATGATCGAAGATAACGGACCCGGCTTTGAAACAGAAGACCTTCCCCATCTTTTCGAACGTTTCTATAAGGGAAAAAATGCTGCTGAGCACAGCGTGGGAATCGGGCTTGCTCTTTCACGGATGATTGTGACGCGCCAAAACGGTACGCTGAAAGCCGAAAACCGTGCACAGGGAGGCGCAAGGTTTCTAATAAAATTCTACTCCTGACGTGAACCTGACAATTTTGTCACATTCCAGTCACCGCCCTGTCACCAAAGCTGCGTATACTTAGATTATCAAAGAAAAGGAGTTATCATTATGGAAATATTAAAAGCAGAACATGTGACAAAAATCTATGGCACTGGCGAGAATCAGGTAAAGGCTTTGGACGATATATCCTTTTCCGTGGATAAAGGTGAATTTCTCGCCATTATCGGCCCCTCCGGTTCCGGGAAATCCACTCTGCTGCATGTCCTGGGCGGCGTAGATATTCCAACCTCCGGCAAAGTCTATATGGAAGGCACAGACGTCTATGCGCAGAATGAAAGCCAGCTCGCCATTTTCCGCAGGAGACAGGTCGGACTTATTTACCAGTTTTATAACCTGATCCCAGTACTGAATGTAACGGAAAACATTACGCTTCCCGTACTAATGGACGGACGTCCTATTAACGAGAAACGCCTTGAAGACCTGCTGGGCCTTTTATCTTTAAACGGAAGAGAAGGGCATCTGCCCAATCAGCTCTCCGGCGGCCAGCAGCAGCGCGTGTCTATTGGCCGCGCGCTTATGAATGCCCCGGCCGTAGTCCTGGCCGACGAACCTACGGGAAATCTGGATTCCAAAAACAGCCAGGAAATTGTAGAACTTCTGAAATACTCAAATGAAAAATACAAGCAGACATTAATTGTCATTACCCACGATGAAAATATCGCGCTTCAGGCAAACCGGATTCTGACCATTGAGGACGGCAAAATTACAAGAGACGAGGTGATCCGCTCATGAATATTTTTCATAAAGTTACCTTAAAAACCTTACAGAAAAACCGCACGCGCACACTGGTAACTATCGTGGGGATTATCCTCTCCGCCTCTATGTTTACCGCCGTAACCACTATGGTTTCCACGCTCAGCCATTACCTGATTCAGTCCACCATCTACAGTGATGGCAACTGGTATGGCGTCGGGTATGGACTGTCCGCCAAAAGCAAAGAGCAGATTGTCACGGATTCACATATCGAAGATTCCGTCTCCATGGAACTTATCGGTTTTGCCAGCATCAAAGAAAAAACTGCGAATGAATCAAAGCCTTATATCTGTGTGTACGGAATCCAGTCTGATTTTACGAATATGATGCCCATTCATCTTACCCAGGGGCGTATGCCAGAAAACAACCGCGAAATCCTGCTTCCAGAGCACTTAAAAATCAATGGCGGCATTTCCTGCAGTGTGGATGAAGCCCTGACTCTTGCACTGGGAAAACGTGTGGACAACACAGGAACGGCCCTCACTAACCAGGTTCCATATTTGAATAACTCCGATACTTCTGACGAAAACAACGAATATACGGAGACGTTTATCCCCGCAGAAACCCGCACATATAAAGTAGTGGGATTTTATGAGCGTCCCTCCTATGAAGACTATGATTCTCCGGGCTATACGGCCCTGACAATCGGCGATAACAGCGCCCAGCATACTTACAATCTGTATATACTTACCAACACCGGACGAAATACGATATCTGTGCTGGAAGATCTATTTGAACAGGCAGACGCCCCCAGCTATAAGGCGAATACCACTCTGCTCAGATATTACGGCTACTCCGGGGAGAGCAGTTTTAACCGGGTGATACACAATTTAGGCATCATTCTTATTGTCATTATCATGTTTGGCTCCATCTCGTTGATTTACAATGCGTTTTCCATTTCTGTCAGCGAGCGCACCCGGCAGTTCGGACTGCTTGCCTCCATTGGAGCCACCAAACGCCAGCTTACCGGAAGCGTACTTTTTGAGGCTCTGTTTCTCAGTCTTATCGGCATTCCGGCAGGTATTTTGGCAGGACTTGCAGGTATTGGCACTACCTTGTTCCTGACCAGCGATCTGCTTGGAAATGTTCTGGGAGGCGGAAGCGGATATACCATGATGCGGCTCTCCGCGATCTTTGGTCCCGCCAAAGAGGTATCCATTCGTCTTCATCCCTCCTTTGCCGCTATCGCCACCGCCATTTTGGTATCACTGGTAACCGTCATTATTTCCGCTTACCTCCCTGCAAGGCGCGCTATGAGAAAATCCGCCATAGACGCAATCCGGCAAAACGGCGATATCTCCATTCGCTCCCGCCGGGTAAAGACTTCGCGCCTTACCCGCAAACTCTTTGGATTTGAAGGAATGATTGCCGCTAAAAACTACAAACGCAGCCGTAAAAAATACCGGGCCACGGTAATTTCCCTGTTCTTAAGTATCGTGCTGTTTATTTCTGCCAGCAGCTTTTGTGCTTACCTGACATATTCTGCCAGAAACGTAACAAATGACAACGGCTACGACCTTGTCTACTACCTGCACGAAACGGAAAAGCCTCTGGATGAGCTGTACTCCGCCCTGTCCGGGGCACAAGGCATAACAGACGCTACCTATGCTGCAAGATTTTATTTCACCACTGCCGTCAATACACATGAACTAAGCCAGAATATGCAAGATTACCGGAAGAATATAAAAGAACAAATGGGAGAAGAATATCGGGAATATGAGCAAAGCCTGCTGGATATCTTTGTTATTTTCCTTGCAGACGATGATTTTTGCGCCTGCCTGGAAAAGCAAAATATCGCACCAGAAGACTACTTTGATACGGCACAGCCAAAAGCCGTCATTATGGATTCACTGCGTCTGTACCAGGAAAAGGAACATAAATTTTATCATTTCCCGGCCTTTACCGACACGTCAAAGGCAAAACTGAGCGCGTATCTCATGGAAGAACGAGACGATTACAGTTATGCCGGCTTCGACATCGAAGAAAACGGACGCCCCTTTTGCCGCCTTTTCGATGAAAACTCGGATAAAGAGGTTCATATGCCCTTAGAAGACTGCCTTGAAATACCTTTTGCGATTGGAGCCGCCATTGATGAACCGCCGGCGCTATTTTCCGATAATTCGCAATATGTGCGCCTGTTTTATCCTTATAGTATGATGGAATATGTATTCGCAGAAATGGATGAAAATACTTCCTATTATGATATTTCAGACCCGCCCGTCGCAAAAAACCACAGCGTCGAACTGCTTTTTCAAGGTGAAGACCATAATGCCGCCTATGCTGAAATGACAAACATACTGACAGAGAATAGCCTCTCAGCCTCTTCTCTCTATGATTACGCTGCTTCTGAAGAGAGCAACCGCGCCATGGTCAATGTGATTAACATCTTTTCTTACGGCTTTATCACATTAATTTCACTGATTGCCGCTGCAAACGTCTTCAACACAATCTCTACCAACATTAATCTGCGGCGGCGGGAATTTGCCATGTTGAAGTCTATCGGCATGACGCCGGAATCCTTTCGCAAAATGATGAATTATGAATGTCTGCTGTACGGATTTAAAGGGCTGCTATACGGGCTTCCCGTGTCTTTCATCGTAACCCTATTGATCTACCGTTCCATCTGCGAAGGTTTGGAAATGGCATTTTTCATCCCCTGGTACAGCATTGCCATTGCCGTAGGAAGCGTATTTCTGGTGGTGTTCGCTACCATGGTTTACTCTATGAGAAGAATCCGCAGAGAGAACACCATCGACGCTTTGAAAAATGAGAACCTTTAGGGCCAGGGAATATCCCCCTGAGGGATTCCCTCCTCAGGGGAAACCTCCTGGCCTTGCTGATACTCATTGTTGTCCAAAGGCGCTTTCTGCTCATCAATATAGGGCAGGAACTCCACTGGTTCCAAATTCTGGTGCAGCAGCTCCATAAAATTTTTCCAGATACTGCCCGGGTAACTGGCGCCCGACAGTCCCGGCAATTCTCTTGGCATATCATATCCCACCCACACGCTGGTGGTATAATAGCTGGTGTAGCCTACAAACCATCCGTCTTTATTATCATTGGTCGTTCCTGTTTTGCCGGCGCAGGGCATATTGCTTAAGGCAAGCCCCCGGCCGGTCCCTTCTTTCATAACCGAAACCAGCATATCGGTCATCATTCTGGAGGCATTCGTCTTATAAACCTCCTTTTCCTGGTTCTCCGTCTCAATAATCACATTATCCTGAGCATCCGTTATCTTCATAATACAAGTCGGTTCCCGGAATTTTCCATCATTTTCCAGCGCCGCATAGGCAGACGCCATTTCCACCGCCGACACGCCATTTGTAAAGCCGCCCAATGCACTGGTGGGCCTCTCGTCCCGCTCGTCCAGTCTTGCAAAATTCATGGCCTTCAAATAAGACAAACCTACCTGCGGCGTCAATTCCTCTAACAGGTTCCATGCAACGGTATTTTTGGATTTTTGAACCGCATAACGAAGACTGATATTCCCCTCATAAGAACCACTGGAATTGGACGGGCCTTCCTCCGTTTTCACATCCGCAACTACCGTATCCGGCGTGTAATTTCTCTCTAACACCGGAGCGTAGACAATCAAAGGCTTAATAGAGCTTCCCGGCTGTCGGTAGCTCTGGTATGCGCGGTTTAAGGTATAGCCTGAGAGATTCTGATTCCGTCCTCCTACGATCGCTTTCACATAACCGGTATGGTTATCTATACAAACTGCCGAACCTTGCAGCGTATAAATTCCATCTTCCGTCTGCTCTGTAAATTCAGCCAGTCCCTGATCCAGCGTATCCTGGAGCATTTGCTGCACGTTCAAGTCAATGGAAGTATAGATCCGGTATCCTTTGCTGTATAAATTCTTCTGACATTCGCTGTATAGCAGATCATATTCCTCTTCATAGGAACTGCGTTCTTCCTCAGAATCAAATTCCTGGCGAAAAATAAATCCTTCTTCCGCCATCAATGCGCGGATGGCACAATTATAAGTATATGTTTCCACATAATCGTTTTTCGTCTTCTGAGAAGGATTCAAAACAATCTGCTCCGCCTTTGCCTGATCGCAGGTTTCCTCACTGATCTTACCGTCTTCCTGCATCTGGTTTAAGATACGATTGCGACGTTTTAAGGTATTTTCCAAACGCACCACCGGATCATAAAGGCTGGGGTTATTGGGTATTGCACAGAGAAAAGCAATCTGCGACAAACTCAGGTTCTTCACCTCCGTGTTAAAATATCCCTTGCTTGCAGCCTGTATACCATAATAGCCGTTGCCAAAATATACATTATTGAGGTAAAATTCCATGATTTTGTTCTTACTGTACACTTTTTCCAGCTCTACGGCAATAAACATCTCTTCAATTTTCCGCTCCCATTTCACATCATGGTTCAGGAAAATATTTCTGGAAAGCTGCTGCGTTATCGTGCTGCCTCCCTGCGTCACCTTGCCGTTTTGGATCATCGCCTTAGCGGCGCGCATAATCGCTTTAATGTCAATTCCGTTGTGACTGTAGAATTTCTTGTCCTCGATACTCACCATAGCAGCGGCGGCATAAGGGGGGATATCTTCGTAGTCCAGATAATACACGTCTTTTTCCCCTTTGAGGGTGGAAACCAGCGTTCCATTGGCATCATACACCAGGCTGGTCTGCACCGAGCGGAACGTATCCTCATTGGATTCGCGCACCAATTTCTTCGCCTCTTGCTGCAGTGCGCTCACTTTCTGGGCATATCCGCCGAAATAATACCAGCCCAGCCCAGCCGCCACAAGAATCAGAAATAAAACCTGAAGCCTCACAAAAAACCAAAACAGGCGGTATTTTTTTTTATGCTTTTTTTTCTTCTGACTTTTTTTCTGATTTTTTTTCTGCTTTTCTTCACTCATAAGTCTTTCCTATCTGCTCAACATGATTTTTCCATACGGAATGTGATTTCGTTCCAGGATTTCCATCTCCCGCCTCTGGCAGGTAAAGAGGAATATCTGCCCTTTCTGCCTGCCAAGCCACTGCAGGACTGCCTCTAAGCGCTTCTCGTCAAAAGCAGCAAAGACCTCATCTAAAATAATTGGCATAGATTCCTCCTGGGTAAACATCCCGCCCGCTCCAAAGCGAAGCGCCACATACATCTGTTCCATAACTCCCTGGCTCACCTGCCACGGGCGCAGGCTGCGGTCTTCCTTTTGTACCATAAGGTTCATCTGGTCATCCAAGCCTATTGTATCATATTTTCCATGCGTCATCTCTGCCAAAATCTGGGACATCACCTGCTCCAGTTGATTTCTGGTGTCATGATAAATGTCCTGGGAAAGTGTCTGCAGCGTTTGATATGCCAAGTCGTACGCCTGAATCTGCTGCTCTAATTCTCTCTCCTGTTCTGTCGCTTCCTGAACCTCCTCCATCTCTTCTCTGAGGTTTATCAGCATCGCACGCTTTTCCGCAAGCTGCTCCTGCAGCAGCGCTTCTACTGCCTGATGCTTTGCCTGCTTTTCAGATTCCACATGAACACGTTTCCATTCCATATCTCTGGAGGCGGTGATGGTAAGCTCCTTCGCCTCTTCCTGCTGCTGCCTGCGCAGCTTTCTCAGTCTTCTTTCCTTCTGAAACCAATGGCACACACCGCCAAGCCCTCCCAGAAACAGAAATAGCAGGAACAATTCCAACGCCATCCATCCCGGATTTTCCTGTAAAGAATGATGCTGTGCATTTAAAATCCCAAAAATGAATCCGACAGACGCCGTCAAAACAGAGACTGCGCACCGCCAGAGGTATCCCTGCTGCTTTTTTTTCAAACGTAAATCGCGCAGATATTCCGCCATCTGGTTCGTATCGCGTTCCGGTATGATCATATTGGGATCCTGCCCTGGAAAATCCACAAAGTCCTCTTTCTGCTGACTTTGAAGCTGCTCAATATCTTTTTCGAGGATACTTTCTTCTAAACGCAGTTTTTCCACGGTTTCATTGCGCATTTCTTCCTCCTGCCTGTACCGCTGTTGCGCCGCTTTCTTTTTTTCCTGCAAACGCCTGCTCGCACCGGTTAAGTCTATGTCTCCGTCGCTGCCGGCAGAAGCGTTTATGAAATAATTCTGCAAAACTTCTGCAAATTCTTCTTTTGTTTCCACCTCCGCCTGGCGGATACAGTATGTATTTTCATAGGCAGTTTTCTTCATCCCGCCCAGCAGCATTTCCAGATCTCCCTGTTCCACGGACAGTTTCTCTCCGTCCATCTCATTGACCAGGCTTGCCGATTTCTGCTTGTGGTAAAAATTGCGTTCCAGAAAAAAAGGCTTGCCGCCCACCGTAAATTTCATCCCCCCCGAAAAAGAAGAGCTGCTGTCCCAGGGTTCATACTGCTGGTATCTGTCATTTTTCGCTAAGCTGCCGCCCTGTTTATCCATGCCAAACAGCATCCCGGTAATGAACTGCTGCATGGTGGATTTACCAGTTTCATTTTCTCCATAAATCACATTCAGCCCTGGAAGGGGACGCACATTGATATTATGGAGCTTCCCAAAATTTTTAATCTGAATTTCTGTTATCTTCATTCTGCCATTAACGCCTCCACGCCATAGTATAGTGCTTTTTTCGTAACTTCATTTTGAGGCATTTCCTCTAACGTTCTGATGTATCTTCCCAATATCTGTTGTCCATACTGCAGTTTCAGCTTCTCAAAATCATAATCGGCGCGGCATTTATCAATCACCTGTTCCACCTGTTCTATGTTCCTGAGCTGCTCTGCATCTACCGGGTGTTCCTCATCGCAAAATCCTTTTAACGTAAGCCTGAATTTCTGGTATTTGGGAGCCATACAGATACGCGTTGTTACATATTCACGCAGCGCGCTTTGTGTAATCTCCGGGCTTACCTTTAAGTTCAGCGATACATATTCGCAGAAATGCAAGGGTATAAACTTTACTTCGCACACGTGGTCTTTGATCTCACCCTGAAAATACCCATGTTCTCCTGTATCACTGCAGTCGACCGGCTGTAAGGCACCCGCCATTACCACTTTATTCTTTACAATTTCCACTGGTTTATGGATATGTCCAAACGCCACATAATCAAAGGCGCTTTTTACAAAATCATTAGTCTGGAACGGAATATGCTTCTCGTCCCCTCCATGGCCCAGCAGAATATTACAGTAGTCGCCCTCCTTAATATTCACCTCCTGGTAAAGCGGTTCTGAAATTTCCCTGCGCCAATAACTGAATCCATATACCCTGGTGTCCAATCCCTCAAGCTCCACATATTCCATCCGCTCCTGTTTCAGAAAATGAACATTCTCCGCCCATGAAAACGTCTGATAACAGGACTCTGGCGCGAGATAATCACGATTTCCTGCGATTAATACAACCTGCGTCTGAGGGAGCATGGAAAATTGAGCATTTACTTCCTTTAATTCCCGTACCAGCGGCTGTCTGTGAAACAAATCCCCGGCAATCAGAAGAATTTGAACCTGCTCCTGCCTGGCTCTGTTGATTACTTCCTTAAATGCCTGCCAGCTATAACTCCTGTTTTCTTCTCCTATTGTCCGCCCCCTGCCTGGCTCTGCTCCTAAATGTATATCGGCTATATGAATAAACTTCATGAAAGTTTCTCCTTTGTGTTTTCTGAATTAATTCACTTTTTCGCTTATTTACTGTATGATTACTCCGGGGGAAACTACCGCGGCAATTGCGGACCGCAAGCTATCGCGTCATCCCGCAGCCGGAATAATATAGCTTCTTAAAACAATATTATTATATTTCAAATATATAAAATATACAAGTCGTTTCCTTTTTGTCTGTAAATTAACTTTATTCTATCAGTCTTGTTGAAAAATATTCCTTTTTGTATTAATATAGTAACAAATGAATTATCGCGCAACATAAAAGGAGAAATGACATGAAGAAATTAACGTTTATCGCAGCTCTGGTATGCACCTTTTTGCTCTTGTGCATCAGCGGTTTTCTGGGATTTCAGTATCAGACGCTGAACGGACGCTTCCAGACACTGGAAACACAGGCGTCTCAGCTCAAGAACAACAACTCTGAACTTAAGACAAAATTATCGGACAGCAATGAAAAATTAGAGGACAAAGAAGCTTACCTGGAAAGCCAGAACGAATATATCTCTGAATTATCCCGGCAGATTGACTCCCTTGCGGAAGAGGAGGAATCCGCCTCCTCAGACTCAGAGGAAGACAGCAGCTCCAAAGAAGAGGAGAACGACAACGACCCCTATCCGAATCTCTACGCAGAAGGTTTTGGTTCTCAGGAAACAGAAAACGAACCTGAAAAAATCGCATACCTTACTTTTGACGACGGTCCCTCCAGCCTGACGCCAAAAGTATTGGATCTTTTGGACGAATATGATGCCAAAGCAACTTTTTTTGTCGTATGTAAAAATAATGAAGAATACGCTGAATATCTTTCCGAAATAGTAAAAAGAGGGCATACCCTTGCCCTCCATTCCTACAGCCATAACTATAATCAAATCTATGCTTCCATGGACGCATTTCTTTCTGACTACGAAAAGGTTTATGACTGGGTGATGGAAAATACAGGATATATACCCTCCCTGTTCCGCTTTCCCGGAGGCAGCAACAACGGCTCTTCCTATGTAGTCAATGAAATCATCGACGAACTGGAACGCCGCGGATTCCAATACTTTGACTGGAATGTCAGTTCCGGAGACGGCAGCAACCTTACAACCACAGAAAATATCATTGACAATATCTGCAATAACATTGGAAACGTAAAACATCCGGTTGTGCTTATGCACGACGGCAGCGGGAAGGACGCCACACTCGCCGCTCTACCAACCGTACTGAAGCGACTGTCCGACAAAGGATATGAATTCCGTTCGCTGGACAAAAATGTGCCTTCCGTACATTATCGGTAAGCAGATGGACTATTGCTCCATCTGTCTGCCTAAAAATCCTGCCGCAACTCTGGCAAGCTTACTCTCTGTCTCGCCTACACCGCCATTTTCTTCACGGTTATACATTACAACAGAACCAATGGCGTCTCCCTCACAGATAATGGTGGATACTACCTGGGATTGGAACTCTCCGGAATCATCCAGTGTTATCTTTACAAAACCTTTTTCATCTTTGCGGGCACAAAAGGTTTCTCTATCTGTAATGACATTTTCTAACTGCTTACTGATTGGCTTCCCGTCAAATTCCTTTTTCCCCGTACCTGCCGCGGCAATCACATGGTCCCTGTCTGTGATGCACACTAAACAGCCGCTGGTTTGCGCAAGGCTTTCCGCATATAGTCCTGCAAACTGTCCCAATTCTCCTATAGGAGAATATTTTTTTAATATAATTTCACCTTCACGATCGGTAAAAATCTCCAGCGGATCTCCCTCCCGGATCCGCAGCGTACGGCGAATCTCCTTCGGTACCACCACTCTTCCCAGATCATCTATTCTTCGAACAATTCCTGTTGCCTTCATAAAAAAATCCTCCATTTACAAATCTCTTATCAATCTTGCACGCTGGCTTCCTTATCATCATCGCGTATCAATTGATTACGGTACTATTATCTGTAAATGGAGGCATTTTATACCTAGTACAACGAAAATTAAGTCTTTGATATATTCACGCAGGATACAAACGGTCCTTCTTCCCGCAAATCTATATGGTTAATCAAACAGGGAAACCAGAGAAGAAATCCGTTCTGTAATCTTTTCCACTGATTTTTCAATTTCATTATAAATAACCCCGGACTGTGAAGAAAGTTCCTGCATATTTTTGGCAACGACCGCAAATCCTGCTCCCGCTTCTCCGCTGCGCGCTGCTTCAATACTGGCGTTCAATGACAAAATATTCTGCTTCTTGGCAATTGCTTTTAAATAGCTGGTATTATCGTTAATCGTCTGGATCAGCTCATTGGATTCTTCCACTCCTTTTTGTACCCCGTTCAGCCTGTCGGCATTGCTGTACTTAAAGTATTCCAGGTTCACAAGCTGGTTTACAATCACTCCCAGCAGATCTGCCGACGCGCGTATCTTCGCCTCCGTGCTTACCGGAACCTTCCGCAGAGCCTGAATGTACTGCTCCGGGTCAACTCCAAGCTCCTGCGCCGTCTGGCGGAATTTATCTTCGTCTGGAGGACCAGGCAGCACCTGACCGCCAATAATAGAACCTACCTGTTCTCCGTTTACCATAATATCTACAGAAAAATCCATTAACCCCGCATGACAGAAATAGGTACCTGTACACTCGTTATCACATTTCACGCATCTGCGCATACCCTCCTGGGAACCTCTTGTATACTTCATGCAAAAGTCCGTAAAGTTGCTTCCCTCTGTAAGATATTTGCCATCCATTCCTACTGCAATCGCCGCCAGTCCGGTGGCGTCAGAGAAATCATCCTGAATCTTCTGCAGTTTCGATAAATCCATAAATTCCTTTAATTCCATGTCATATTACCTTTTCCTTTCGCAAATTCCAGTCCAGGCATCTCCTCCTGATTTCTCCGCACCCTTCCTGACCTTCTGTTCTATAATGCCTTCTCAATCTCTTCAATTACAATCCTCAATGCCTTTATCCTTGCAAATTTCTTGTCGTTAGACTCCAGTACATGCCATGGCGCATAGGAAGTGCTCGTCTTTTTCATCATCTCGTTAACCGCCTCTTCATACGCATCCCATTTCTCCCGGTTCCGCCAGTCTTCTTCTGTAATTTTCCAGCGCTTTTCCGGAGTGTTCTGACGATCGGTAAACCGCTGCAATTGAACCTCCTTGTCAATCTGCACCCAGAATTTAATAATTACAGCTCCCCAGTCAGACAATTCTTTCTCAAATTCATTGATTTCGTTATACGCGCGTTTCCAGTCATTTTCACTGCAAAATCCTTCCAAACGCTCCACCATGACTCTCCCATACCAGGTGCGGTCAAAAATTGCCACATGCCCGGTCTTGGGAAGCCTGTTCCAGAACCGCCACAGATAATGTCTTGCCTTCTCATGAGGCTCCGGGCTTGCAATAGGATGTACCTCATACCCCCGCGGATCTAACGCTCCGGTGATACGCTTGATATTTCCTCCTTTGCCGGCTGCGTCCCAACCCTCATAAGCAATAATGACCGGAACTTTTTTAAGATAAAGTTCATTGTGAAGTCCTCTCAGTCTATCCTGAAGCTGGCTTAATTCCTTCTTGTATACATCTTCCTCAACGGTTTTATCAAGCGGTATCTCGGACAGCTTAGACACCTTTTCCAGCGGAAATACATTCTGCAGAAGCGGAACTGCCATAGCGCTGTTTTGCAGGGCCGTGTCTATGCCGCTCACCAAAGTCTCAGCCACCTGCAGCAGCGCCCACTTACGGCTCTGCGCATCGATCACATACCAGGGAGATGTGGAAGCGTTGGTATCATTCAAGTATTGGTCGTATACCTTCAGGCATTTGTCATAATGCTCATTCTGCCAGATATCATCATTGTTGACCCGCCAACTTGTGCTCTCTTCCTTTTCCAAAGATTTAATCCTGCTTTTCTGTTCCTTCTGGCTGATATGGAAAAAGAACTTCATCACCAGATAACCATTGTCTGTAAGCTGACGCTCAAAACGTTTCACACTGTCAATCCGCTTCTTATATTCCTTGTCTTTGATCGCCCCGTGCAGGCATCCCCTGGTGACTTCATCCATCCAGGCAGAATCCAGAAAACAAAATTTGCCCGCCTGAGGTATCTTTACGAAATAGCGGTATAAGAAAGGTTTCCGCTTCTCCTCTTCCGTTGGGATATCCATGGTAAATACTTTAAAAAACCTGGGATCAATGTTGAGAATCAATTTCCCAAGAACGCTCCCTTTTCCTGCTGTTCCCCATCCTTCAAATAATACCAGTACCGGAAGTCCCCGCTCCTTAATCAGCATTTGCTGCACCTGCAGCTTTCTCCTGGCTGCCTCCAGCCGTTCCTCCAACTCGGCTGCCTCCGGTTTCTCCGGTTTGTTCCAATTTTTCAGCATACCTTCTCCTCCTTCCGCCTCAATACCGCACGGAAAATCCCTGTTCTCCCGCTTCCGGTTCCATAGGATTCCTTGTAATCCAGTCTATTCGGATGTAGCCGTCCTGATTAAGCCCCTGAATTACCAGATCCAATGCTTCCTCTCTTCCTTGAAGCTGTGCCTCCACAGAACCATCCGCCAAATTTTTAATCCATCCGCTCACTCCGTAGTGGCGCGCCAGCCTGCCTGCCTTATACCGGAAACCTACCCCCTGTACTCTTCCGGTAAATACCACATGTTCCCTCTTCAGTTCCATTATCCTATAAGCTTCTCCCATTCTTCCGGCTTAAATCCTGTGACAACTCCCTGTTCTGTCACAAGAACAGGACGTTTTACCAGCATTCCGTCCGTGGCAAGCAGCTCATATTTTTCCTCGAGCGTCATTTCCGGAAGCTGGTCTTTTAATTTCATTTGCTTATACAGCATCCCGCTGGTATTGAAAAAACGCTTGATATCCAGACCGCTTTTTTCATGCCATTCTCGCAATTCCTCTTTGGCAGGCCGTTCTTCTTTGATATTTCGGTCCGTAAATTCTACCTGATGTTCCACCAGCCATTTTTTAGCTTTCTGACAGGTGGAACACTTTGGATATTCCACAAACAACGCCTTCATCTTCTTCCCTCCTGAACCTGATTGTCTTTCTGATATTTTAACATATCCCCCGATAGATTTCAATTTATTACACCCACTGTTTTCTCTTTTTAGCGGACCAGAAGCTTATAACACAAAAATGCAATGAAAATCCCCAGAATACTTGCGATATTTATCTTAATCGTCAAGCCCAGCGTCAACACAAACACACCCAAATCCAGCACAAAGGGACTGGTAAGCCCGAACACCTGACCGTAATTAAGCCAGCTCAGCGCACCAATCCCATTGCAATAACTGCCAATGACCGTCCCAATAATCAGACCAATCAGCATAACAACTACAATAATCCAAGAATTTCTTACCTTCAATACCCTATCCTCCTGTCGGTTTTCTAAACGTGGATTCTATTTTAGAACACTTCCAGAAGAAAAGCAAGATAACAGCAATAGCCTCTGCCGTAATTCCGAAACCAGCCCCCGCTGCAAAACTCTTGCTCCATCCGTAATCAGGTACTGATTTCGGAATTGTAAACAACAACTGCAGGGATTCCCGTTTCTGCTTTATTAACTGTGCCCAGAAATTAAAATCTGACCATTTTGCCGGGATATAACTGTCTGGAATCTCCACCCACTTTCCGAACAAAACCAGCGTCAACACCACAAGGGAAAAAATCAGACAAAGCATCACGGCTTTGCCCTTCCACCTTTTCTGGTTTCGATACTGGTTGTACAGATACCTCAAAAAAAATACGCTCACAGTTATTGGAACCAGCAGCACGCACAAGCCGCTCAAGCCCCGCAACAATTCCAGATCCAAAACCTGTATATCCATGCCGTAACGGCTGATCCAGCCCGTCTGCAGTTCATTGACAGACTGGCCCTCCGGCTTTTTTATGGTAACCCTGTTTAACACCTTCGCTTCCGGCTGTACAGTCTGCGGCTCATCCTCCTTTGCAGATATGTCAGTTCCACTGGCGGAACTGCTGGCTGCCGGAAACGCCGCTAAACCATTCATTCCCGGAATCACTTTTCTTATAACATACTGATTTTCCTCGTAAGTAATCGTTTTACCTGCCACCTTTATACTGCCAAATAATTTCCACGCCGCCTCCTCGTCAATCAGACAGCCCTGTCTATCATCCCGTGCAGGCGTCCGGCAGTTTTCAAACACCAGATTGGGATTGCCGCAAAAAAGGATTACGTCCGCCTGAATGCCCCGTGCCAGATTTTCATTGGTCAATAAAACCTGTTCCTTCTGCCCCCAAATACAAAAATCCGGGATTTCTTCTTGTCTTTGCTTATTATTACCGCTGATTTCTTTTTCCAGCTGCTCGACATGCTGTTCCATGATAACCGCCGCCTGGTTTTCACTGAGCGGCTCGCTGATACAGGAAAGTATATATTCTTTACTCCATCCGAGATTTCCCCAAAACGCGGCGGAAATATAAAAAAGCAAACATCCAAGCCCCGCCATGCCTGCCGGCAACAGATATCTTCCATATTTCTTCATTCTATTCGACCTTCCTTCTCACTCTGCTTCCATTCTCAATAAAACGGCTGGAACTGCAGATGATCTCCTGTTCTCCAGTGAGCATTCCTTCCGCCAGCGCTGCCTGAGAGCTGTTTTTATCCACAACTTCAACTTCAAACCGTTTTGCCACCAGCTCCGAGCCTATAACGCCCTGTTCCTCCTGCAAAATTAATACATAATATCCCGCCTGTTCCTCATAAAGCGCCTCAATTGGTATAACGGTATTGTAATTTGGCGATTTTTGCACAATTTCAATTTCTACGGAGGTTCCCGCTTCCACCACACCTTCCGGCAGATCAATCGTCACATCCAGTATCGTCTTGTCCTCCTTATTTTCTGCAATGCCAGAAACTGTGTAGTCGCTGATTTTATCTCTGCTCCCGGAAACCGTAAGCGTAACCGGATTTCCTTTACTCACATATTTCTCATCCGTCTTGCTGACAGACGCTGTAATCCGGCAGCCTTTAGAGGTATCGGCCAGAAGGATCGCCGTACCTTCGCTGGTAAACTCACCGGTCGTTATCGCGATATTCGTTACCATGCCCCGCACTGGAGCCGGCACCTTTCCTTCTGCTTCTTTCAGCCTTAACAGTTTATTCAGTGTCAGCTCCTGCTGCTGTCTGGTAATCTCATTCTGTTCTCCGGTACTGTCTGAAGCGTTCTGCGCAGAGGCATCCTCCAATGCTCTCGCCGCATTCTTCACATTATCTGCCCGGGAAGAAAGCGCCGTCTGATATACGGCTTTTGCCTGCGCCGCCGCCTCTTCCAGCTCCGCCTTTTTGGCTTCCCATTCGGCCGCTTCTGCTTGCGTCTGGTCCGGCAGACCATTTTCCTGACTGCTATTTTCGTTTCCCGTCTTTTCATTGTCTTTGGCCTGTGAATTCTGATCTTCATCTGATTCCAAATCCTGGTTTTTACCGCTTCCTGGTTCCTCATTTTCCTTTTCCGCATGATCTTCATCCGTCTGTGGCACTACGACCCCCGGCGAGGTTTCCGGATTCGGCCGGTTCTGTAAAAATTGCTGTAATTCCTGCTCCGCATGATCCCAGGCTGTTTTCGCTTCCGCCACCGCAGAATTACCCTGCGCGACAGCGGCATTGTAATCTTCTGCCGCCCGGTTCCTGGCGTTTTGCCGGTTCTGCTGCTCCGCATTCCTGGCGCTCTGCGCGTCCTGCCCCTGCAGTTTCAACTTCTGCAGTTCCTGCCTTGCCGTCACAATCTGTTCTTCCAGCTCTTCTAAATCCACAGTAAACAATATCTCTCCAGCTTCAACCGTCTGCCCTTCCTGAACGCAGATCTCCCTGACCCGCTGTCCGTTTTCCGTATATACCGCAACTTCCTTTCCGGCTTCTGCCCTGCCGCTCGCCGTTATCTTATGGTCAATTGTCCCTGTAGAAATTTTAACCGTCTCCACTTTCGCCATAGCCGCTCCGCTGACCGCTCTCGACAATATGGTAAACGTCAGCATCACCGCCAGAAAGCCGCCGGATATTTTAAATATTTTTTTTCTGTCCATAGATCTGTCCCCTTCCAATCAGTTATCTATTCTTTTACGGCGCCCGCCATAATTCCTTGTTCCAGATAATCCTGCCCACCCAGAAAGACCAGCACGGCCGGAATAAATGTCACGACCGAGGCGGCAAACGCCATGCCGGCTCTCCCGATATTTGTAATATCCGGCAGAAAAACCGACAGGGGAAGTAAACTTTTGTTTTTTAAAAATGTCATCGGCTGTTCTATAAGACTCCAGTATTCCAAAAATCCCAGCACCATGGAGGCAATCACTCCGGAAGAACCAATGGGCAGGGCAATATACCAAAACAATTGCCACTCCCTGGCGCCATCCAATCTCGCCGATTCTACAAGACTGTCGGGAAGCTCGGTAAAAAAACGATACATAATAAATACCGGAAAGGTAGAAAATGCTCCCGGAAGTATAATTCCCCACAGGTTATCTGTCAATTTCAATTGATCCAGAACCAGATAATCAGATAACATCAATACCTGAAAAGGCAGCAGCATCAATATCATGTATATCAGGAAACATGCTTTTTTTCCAGGAAAATGATATTTTGCAAATCCCCATGCCGCCATGGTCCCCACCACCAATTGTCCTGCAAGAACCCCGAAGGTAATCTTCATGGAATTCCAAAACATTACAAAAAATTCAGGAGAATCCAGGAAAATTTCTACATAATGCTTTAATGTTGGATAACCGGGCAGCAGGGGAAAATCCACATACCCCTCCCGGCCGGCAACCACTGCTCCAAGATATCCTGCCAGTTCGTCGTTTCCCATTAGAGAACCTGCTATCAGAAAAAACACCGGATAGAGCGCCAAAACAGCAAACAGTCCCAGGATACTTAAGAGGATTATTTTAGAAATCTTTCTTCCATGTATCATTTTTTCAACGTTCCTTTCTTAAAGTTATGACTACATCTTTCCCATGGCGCCGTATGCCTGATTTTTGATTCATTCCTTGTCTAACGTTCTCTGAAAAAGCAGGATTAATGCCAACAATACTAGACTTTCCAGTACGGCTGCAGCCGCCATTTTGTCAAAGGAAAAGTTCCGGAACCAATTGTTAAAAAGATGCTGCATCATATAGATGCTTTCATGAGGATAATCTCCCGCAACCAGATACGCTTCACGGAACACTTTAAAGGAATTGAGAAAAGACAGCACCGTAATCGTATAAAAAGAAGTCTTTAAGTTGGGCAGGGTGATTTTCCAAAAACACTGCCATTCTCCGGCTCCATCCACTCTTGCCGCCTCATAAATATTTTCAGAAATTCCCGCCAGCCCTGCCATCCACAATACAATGTCATACCCCAGATTCTTCCAGATATAACTCCCCACCAGAATCCAGAAAGCGCTGCCGCTGTTCATCCAGTCACTCCCCTGCAGATTAAGATTGATAAGCCAGCCGTTCACCATGCCCTGAGAGTGAAAAAGCAGCCTCCACATCAATGCCACTGAAACTGCGGGCAGCGCCATAGGCATCAGAAAAGCGCTTTTAATGATACCCCCATATTTGCTGCGGTACAAGACGACGGCACATAGCAGCGCTATAAGTATTAGCAGCGGTATACAGAACACAGTAAAACGCAGCGTATTTTTTACCGCCAGCAAAAATGCCGTGTTCTCCAGTACTGCCCGGTAATTTTCTATTCCTGCAAAATGGTTGTCTACCGCCCCCAGAAAAGAACGGCGGACAACGTCTGCATAGGGCAGGAGATAAAATACCAGCACTCCCAGAAAACTTGGAACAATCCATAGAAATCCACGGAAACTTTTATGTTTTCCGGCAGTTTCTGTATGTCTGGCGCTACGTCTTTGAAACGGTTTTCTCATTGTCCCACCCATATCTTTCTATTTTCATCTGCTGGAACTACTCTGCCAGGTAAATATTTACCTTCTGCATAATGGCGTCTGTGGCTTCCTGGGGACTGATTTCTCCCTTTAACACCTTTTCTCCCTGTTCTGATACAGCCTCTTTGATAACGTCATCCCGTATGGCCGGGGTAGTGAGTGATTCCACAAGTTCTGTAAATTTCTTAATTTCTTCTTCCGGCGTAGGCGTCATTTCATAATCCAGCGTCTCGTCAAGATCGGTGCCTCCCACGCAGACCAGATTATCCTGCCCCGCATACTGATGCCCGTCAATTACGCTGCGAAACGCTTCTTTCTCTACCGGAAATCCGCCTGACTGGGATATTTTCTGCGAATCCTGAGAAAAAAGATATTTTATGAACGCTTCTGCCAGCTCTGTCTGATTGCCCTTGCTGTTAATTCCCATTATCATAGCCGGAACAAAAACATGTTCTACCTGCCCTGGCATCAGGCCGTAATCTCCCTGCTCCAGTCTTTTATTTACCGCCGTCATCATCCCATAATCCAACTTTGCGCATAATCCAATATTTACATTCGTTCTTCCAAATGCCAGGTCAAAATCTCCATAGCCAAACGATAGCTTTCCTATTTCTTCTGTATTTCCATCCATCGCCATGGCAACTCCTGTCTCTGCCTCATCCAGACTGGAGTCATAATCTCCATAAGCATTTTTCAGCTTTGTAAGAAATTCTGTAATCTTTGCCGCATCCAATGTGCCGTCGCTTTTCTTCCATGCCGCGCCGCAAGTATACCAGAATTTTTCCACCACGGGCTTAGGTTCCATCTTTGCCAATGCATCTTTACGCCCTGTAAAAGCATCAAAATCTTCCCCCGGCGTGTAGAATGCGCTTCCAGCCTGGATCATCGGGATCATAAATCTGGCCGGAACCGCACACAACTGACCCTGTTCATCCTGGTAAGCATGAAGGATATTTTCAAAATAACTGCCCTCTTCCCCAATTAGGGAGGATAAATCTTTTAAAATTCCTTTTTCCATGTATGCTTCAACTGGCATTCCGTCCAAAATCATCAGATCCGGTCCTTTCCCTGCCATAATTTCTGTTGTCAGTGTCTTTAACGCATCGGAAACATTCATGCCGTTCTCCTCAGACATGGCAGACTGGTAATTTACATAAACATCTGTGTGCTCTTTCTGGAAACGGCTGATGGACTGTCGCATTTCCCGGTTATCATACAAAGAGTACGCCTTCAATTCCTTATCCGGCTTGGCAGGCGTATCTGCAGAATAGGTATATTTTAGCAATGCAATTCCTGTAGGTGAATTGGAATTTGAATCATTTGCCGCCACCAGAAGATTCTCTTCATCCAGCATCGTCAGTGTAATCGGATAAAAAGCCGGTGCTCCCATAGAATTCATTTTGCCGTCAATCAACTGTTCCATCACACTTCCGCCAAATTTATAATGGTACAGCCCGCCGCCAGAAAGACAATAGACGCTTTCTCCCTCATCCAGACTATCCAATGAATGGAACAGACCTGCCTCGGCAAGCCCCTGCTGCAGCGTTTCCTCCGGGGAAAGCTGTTCTCCTGTCTCTGTATCATATACAAGAGCCTCGGTACTGGTAAAAACTATCATTTTCTTTCCAGCCGTATAAACCTGGTGCGTGTCCGCAGTTCCATCAAATTCATAAGTATGCTTTACGCTGCCGTCCTCCACGCTTATCTGATAAACTTTGTCCGTCTCACTCTTTACCAATAACTGGTCATTACCCAGAAAATTAACTCCCATAATCATTTTCTCCTGAGCGTTTTCTCCGCCCGAACCCGCCAGTTCAAAAGCAATAGGCGTTCCGCCGCCGTTCTGATCCAGAAGATACAGCTTCGGTTTTATACCGACACCCTCCTCAATCTGATTAAAAACACATACTGCCCTTCCGTCCGCAGACAATGCGCCGCGGTCCGTATATCCCTGGTCGCTGTCTTGAATTTCCTCAGGAAAATCATAAACTTTCTCCCAGCTTGCCCCCTGGTCCTTCGAATCCCAGGCTCCCCTTGTTCCGTCGTCTGCGTTAAATCCGATAAGCCGCAGGGTCCCGTCGCTTAATTTCTTTATATCAAAAATATTGCCAAATGCAATGTCTGTCTCTATTTCTTCCTCAAGAAACCTCCCCATAGCGCGCTCCCCGCTGTTTCCTTCTGTATTCGGTTCTTCTGCACTTTTAACTGCTGCTTCATTTCCTGTTCCCTCCTGGTTGCTGCCGCTGCATCCGGTAAGTCCCCCCCAAACCAGAAGCAGTATCAGTATCATTGCTGCCGTTCGTTTCCATACCTTATGTTTCATACGTTGCCTCCTTCATGCTCTGTTTCTTGAATCTGCACACAGAATATCACAGAAATCTCTAATCTCCCTCTAAATCAGAAACTATTTTTTAGAGATTATTTAGAGATTATTGTGATATACTTTAGCATAAGGAGGGATCGACTTCCCTGGAAAGAGACACGATGCTCTTTCTGTCTCTAGTTTTTCATATACCTGAGGAGGGAAAATATGCGAATACTGATTATTGAAGACGACAAATCTCTTGCAGAAACGCTTCGTTTTCAACTGGAACAACAGCATTTTGAGACGGATGTGTGCCACAATGGCGAAGAAGGACTGCATTTTATAGAACAGCAGTCCCATGATTTAATATTACTGGACCGGATGCTTCCGGTTCTGGATGGGATTTCTGTATTAAAAATTACCCGGGAGAAAAACATTTCCACGCCCATTATTTTTGTAACTGCGCTGGGCGCTCTCAATGATAAAATCACGGGGCTTGACTGTGGAGCTGACGATTATCTGGTAAAACCTTTCGATTTTGAAGAACTTCTTGCCAGAATCCGCTGCATCCTAAGGCGCCCGCCCAAATGGGAGGGAAAAAAACCTTTACTCATAGGAGATATTTCTTATAATATAGAACAGAAAACACTGCGCTGCCGGAATCTTTCCTGCTCCCTTTCTGCGAGAGAAGGAGATCTGCTGGAATTTTTCCTGCACAATCCCAGTCAGACAATTCCAAGAGCCTCTCTCCTTGCCAAAGTGTGGGGGCCTGACGCAGAAGTGGAGGATGGAAATCTGGACAATTATATCTATTTTCTGCGACGCCGCCTAAAAAGTGTCCAGAGTACGCTGTGGTTAAAAACCATTCGGGGAATCGGCTATCAACTGGAGGTATAACATGTTAAAAAAACTCCACACTCAGCTTACGTTTCTGTGTACCTTTGCCAGCAGTACAATTTTAGTCTTTATGTCCTTAATCTGTCTGTCTTTTTCAGAATCAGAATCTAAAAAAAGCTATTTTTCTGATTTTCAAATCAATGCCAATTTGCTGTACAATCATCTTGGCAGTCAATCCATATTATCACGCAACTGGCTGGCACAATTTCAGGCGGATACCGGGTTTGAAATGGATATTCAGGACAACGGCTCTAAATTAGCTTTTGAACATCTGTCGCCTTTCACTTTAAACGAAGATATTTTTACCCAGGCAAGAACGCAGGCACGGCAAGACCATGCCATCCTGGAAGAAGCCGTCACGAAAGAATCTGTGCTCTCCACACACGCTGAATTTTCCCTGCAATGGGAGGGATTAGAATATTACGCTTCTGTTGCCCTGATTCCCAAACAGAGCGGCGTATTGAATGTAACTGTCCTGCTTCCCCTGACCAGGCTGAACAAAGCTATTCTTTCCCGCCGGCAGCTCTTTGCCGGAGTCGATATTCTGGGCGTCCTGCTTCTTGGATTGTTTTTCTGGATATTCACCTGGCGTATGATGCAGCCGCTTATTAAAAACCGTCAGAAACAGGCGGAATTTATCGCCTCCGCCTCCCATGAGCTGCGCTCGCCTTTGACCGTCATGCTTTCCGCCCTGTCGGCCATGCAGCATGCTTCCCCCAAAGAAACCGCACATTTTTCCCAGACTATAAAACAGGAAGGAAAACGGATGGGACGGCTGATCGACGATATGTTAACGCTCTCCAGCACTGACAGTTCCCGGTTCTCGATACAGAAAACGGCGGTAGAACTGGATACCCTGCTGCTGTCTGCTTATGAAAAATTTGAACCGGTGGCGCAGAAAAAATCCCTTTCCCTGCATGTTATTCTTCCGGACAAGCTGGTGCCGCCCTATTACTGCGACAAAGAACGCATAGAGCAGGTCTTGTCTATTTTATTAGACAATGCTCTCTGCTATACACCTTCCGGCGGCAGGATTGTGCTTAGCCTGGAGACGGTTTCTAATAAATTTACCCTGCGGGTATCAGACAGTGGCATCGGCATTCCCGATTCTGAAAAGCAGGCCGTATTTGACCGTTTTTACCGATGTGACAAGGCTCATAAGGATAAAGAACATTTCGGTTTGGGGTTATGCATTGCTCAGGAAATTATCCATCTGCACAAAGGAAATATATGGGTGGAAAATACTCCGGGTGGAGGAAGCTCCTTTGTGATTGTGCTGTCATAAAATCATTTCCTGCAAGAGCATCCGGTGAAAAGGCTGACAGGATCCCCGTCTTTGCCGGGTAGACACACAGATTACAAGCCAGCCTTCCGTATACTATCATCTGCCTATGGAGCAGGGGCGTTACAAGGTGGTAAGTCTCCCTAAACTTGAAAAAGAGGGGAGGTGGTGCGGATGGATACATACCAGATTTTAAGCCTGTTATTTTTAGGCGGTAACTTCCTGATTGCATTGCTTTCCTACATTGACAGGAATAAGCAAAAATAAAAAATAAACCTGCTTTGTGCTTGGTCGATCCAGGCAGGTTTATTTCATAAACTTTATTTTGGAGGCAACCACTTTGTGGGCGGCTACTCTTTTTTAACTATAACATTTCTTAATGTGAAATTCATCCGCCTTTTTAATCCGGCAAAATTATTCCCCTTAATACCTGACACACATTCCATAAACAGAGGCCATGTTTGACATAATTATTCTGGGATTTTACGGTTTTGCTAAACAGAACTGAAACGCAATACAAAAAATAAATAGATTATTAACGGCAGTAAGTATTTCAACAGCTACGAAAACAACTTGTGGTTTATATTTACACTAAAAATGTTCTTTGACTTTGAAGATTATTCATCTATTATATATTAATTGTTATTTATACAAAACAGTTAGTAAATATTCTTGAAAAGAAAATAAGAACAATTGCAGAGGCAATATGAAACATTTGTATAGCAGTTTTGAAAATACTACTATTTTTCATAATAATAATTCGTTTGATATTGTTATGGATAGCAAAAAATAATTAAAAATTTTTCTGCCCTCAAAACAGAAATAACAAATCATATTGCATAAATTTAAAAATTCTATACCTTATGCCCGATTAGACTTGTATTCAGTCAGAAATTTTATAGTTGGATGCCGTTCTTAGCTTTCACTCCACACTTTATAAATTAGACAATATGAAAATTTATTGATTATTATAGCAATTTTAGATATAATAATTATAAAGAAGATGTTTTCGTTTTCAGAGAAATTATTCAATTTACATGATATTATGATAAAGATAAGTTTCTTTTAATCGAGAATTAATTAACATTAGAGAAGAGGGAGAATAATTAAATGAATCCAACTATTGATAGTATATTATGTAGTATTATAGCATCCGTTATTTGTGATATTGGAAAGTATGGATTAGGGCAGTTTAAATATAGGAAAGCAAATTTTGAGAAAAAAGATGTAGAAAAATATGTTCTTGAAAGAATAGATAAAAAATATGAAATATTATGCGATTCGGGAATACTTTTGAATTTTATAAGAAGCCCATTAATTATTGATACTATAAATAATTATACTACATATATTATTACTGGAAAATTAAAGAACAATTTTTCCAGTGAAATTCTAGATAGGAATGGAAAACATAAAAATTTGGAAGAACAGGATATTATAACCTTTTTGGCAGATAATCTTCATAAAAGATATGTAGATGCTGATGTCCTTGTAAAACCAGAAAAACAGATTCTAATGTCCTTTTTTAGGGATACATTTATATTATGTAGTGATTATATTCTTGAGCAATTAAGTCAGGAAGAAACTGCAATGATATTTTTTGTCAATAATAAAATGAATATATTTGGAAATGGAATTACATCAAAATTGGATGAAATTGTTTCCATTTTAAAACAGAGTATACAAACTGATGTGATTCATGAAAATAAAAAATTTTTAAATGATAAAGAATATTATACTGCCATTTTAAAGGACAATCATAAAATGGCACATATATATTTATTGGATAAATTTAATATAAACGAATTTTATGTCCCACCATTTCTTATGCAAAGAGAAGAACGGATTCATGGATTAAACTTTAGATACGGATATGTAAGAAATAACTCCTTATATAGAATGCAGTTAAAAGACAATATTAATAATGATGTTGACTTTGATGATTGGAAGTATATTTTTGAAAGAAGTAACATAGTATATGTAACTGGAGGAGCAGGTTATGGAAAATCCTTATTTATGAAAAAAATGATTGTAGAACACGAAAAACTAAATATAGTTGATTCAAATGAATACATAGTAATTTATGGTGAATTAAAAAATTTCTTTATGAATAGTACAGATTCAGCAATGCCAGTTATTGATTTTCTGCAGAGTAGTATGAAAAGAGAGACGCTTATCGAAGATTCCAGGGTGTCTACAGAGTTAATAAATTACTATCTACAGAGAGGGCGATGCATCATATTACTAGATGCATTAGACGAGGTAGATAAAGAAAAGCGGCAAGAATTACATAGTCATGTGATTCATTATTTTAGAAATCAGAATCTTAACAATAAAGTGTGTATTACCTCAAGAGCAAGAGGCTTTTTGCCAGAAAAGGATATTGAAGTGCTTGAAATAGAACCATTAGATGGAGTGCAAATAGAAACATATGTTGATAATATCATTAAATTAGGTAAATTTGACAAAAGTGATAGAGAATCCTTTTTGCAGCAAACACAGGTCTTAGTTCAAAAAGGATTTTTGAACAGTTTTTTGGTATTATCGCTTTTGATAAATATATATAAGGCAGAAAGAGAATTGCCAGAAAATAAGTTAGAATTATATCAAAAATGCTTTGAATATATTTCTAATAAGCGTGAAAAAGAAAAATCACAAAAAAAGTACGATTGGAATCTTATCTCTACTCTGATGAAAGATAATACGTTTATGGAATTAGCTAATCTTTGTCTACCTAATAATAGTGATGTTAGTAAGGATATAATAAAAGAAAAATTAACTCAAATTTATAAAACAAAATATGTTTCAGAGAACCAAACAGAGTTAGCCATTGATCAATTTTTAATATTTTGCTCAGATCGAACGGAATTATTTGTTCCAGCGTCTGGTGAAGATTGTTTTAAGTTTTTTCACCGCTCGTTCTTTGAATATTTTTATTCACAATATATATTTACAAGAATGTCAATTGTTGAAGATATATATAATGCATGGAAAACATTTGATGTGGATTCAGAAATATTTGAATTGACGCTCGCCATGTTCAAGCAGAAAAATGAGAATAAGTATCAAGATATTGTAGAATTTCTTTTTAAAAAACTAAATAAATCATTTAAAAATATAGGCGAAAGAATCAATGTTATGAATATGCTTGTTTTATGTATGCAGGTTATAGATGATGAAGTGTACAAAAAACAATTTATTGATTTTTTAGTTAATAACGTAGAATTTTGCAAGAAGCACATCAAAAGTATTCATAATCAGAGATTTATTATTAATGTTATATGTTCTAATAATAAATATAGAGATATGATTATTGATAAATATCAATATATTGCAATTTTTGAGTGTGTTGGAGAATTTTTGAAAATATATCCGGAAGCAGAACAATTTCTCAAACAGAACAAGAAACGACAAGATTTAAATGAACACATGGAAGCAAATAAATTTAAATTTCAGCATTTTTATAACTATAATTTTTACTCACAAATTTATTTTTCAAATATTCGCTTAAATACAGTATTTGAAAGGCTTGAAAGTGCAGATATAGCTGAAATTGGAAAAAATGCAGGAGCAAATATTAGAGACATTAATAAAATGCAGTTTAAATATAAAAAATATATGTCATTAGATCCAGAATTAAAAGCAAATGTAGATAAATTACTGCTTTAGAATTAATAAGTGAAGAAATATATTTGGATTTAAGAGATTTTGTAACGAAATACACAGCATTATACCAATATAATACTATTATGGTCTTGGGTGAAAGATAAAATTCTTTCACCCAATTTTTATTAGATAAGTAAAAAAGTCAACTCTACATAATTAGTACCTCATCAAATTAGCCCTCTAACGAGCGGCTTACTTTCTGCGATCAGACAAAAATTTATCCGCCCCTCAAAACAATTACTCACAGTACTCTTAGTCTGTCTCATTCAAATGTTTTGGAAAATATTTAAAAAATCATCTGCTTTCAGATTATTTGCTTTCGCTGTTTCCGTAATGATGTAACTAATAACACTGACACCAACTTTGACTTATTATGTCGATGATTAATCAATTCTTTTCCCAATACAAAAACCTTGAACCAACTGCTCTGCAGAATTGCCATCCTTTGAAGTTTCACCCTCTTCCAGATGTATATGAGCGTATTTTTTCTGCTAATTAAATATTTAAAACTATTGCTTGTTTTTTCCTATGCAGAAACTTTTATGAAAGTTTATTTTACCTGAACAAAAAGGCATCAACCAACGGTTTTACCGTAAACTAACGATGTTCCAATCATTGTTCCTTTTCCTATCAGAGAGCTTGTTTTATTCTCTGATTCCGCCCAATGTATTCAGAAAAAATTCGCAAATGCCCGCGCCCAGAGCCACTTCATCCTGAGCATCCTCTGGCAGCTCATAATAGTACCTGCCGCTGGATATCTGAATGGACAGCCGATCCAGGGGAAAACCGGGCTGGCTTCTGGAATGGGGGCGGGAAGTAATCACAAAAGGTTTCCCAGACAACCGTAAATCATCACTTTCATAAATCTCCTGCGCGCTTTTGACTAAGCAGACCGCATTCCGGTACTGCGCCTGCAAATCCCCATATTTTTCTGCCAGTCCTCTGTAATATGCCGTCATCTCGTCATCTGTCATCTCATATCCCAGAGGTCTGCGCACATAGATCCCCGGTTGTAATTCCTCCGGCACGTTTTTAAAATATAAGCCCGTGTCGCAGGAAAATACAGGCGACTGAAACGCTGCAAAATATGCTTTTGCTTTTTTTCTGGCATTCTCTATAAGAGAACTTCCCGTCTCTGGCACAAGCGGAATTTCCATTTTGCGCTCTTTAAGCCCTGTCACGGTAATTCCCATCGGGGCCAACGCCCGTCTCATAACAAGCAGTTTTCCTTCATTGGCAGTTCCATATAACAGCTCCATAACCTTCCTCCCAAACCAGTGTATTCGTGTATCTCACCTCATCCCGGCGTATCAGCAGGTCAATATGCCAGCAGCTCCAGTAATTCTTCTCTTGTAAACCTTACGCCCTCAAAACCTTCATTGCCTATCAGTTGTTCTGCCAGCCGGCTTTTTTTCTCCTGCAGTTTCAAGATATTTTCTTCAATGGTATTTTCGGCAATCAGTTTATAAACTGTCACCGGATTCTTCTGCCCAATGCGGTATGCCCGGTCTGTGGCCTGATTCTGCACGGCGACGTTCCACCAGGGATCATAATGGATTACAATGTCCGCCGCCGTCAGATTTAATCCGGTACCGCCAGCTTTCAAAGAAATACAAAACACTGGCGTCCGCCCGTTTTGAAATTCCTCCACAAGCTGCAGACGTTTTTCCTTGCTGACAGCTCCGGTAAGGCTTAAATAAGAAATATGCTCCGTTTTAAGCCTTTGCTGCAGCCTGTCCAGCATCGCAGTAAATTGTGAGAACAACAGCACCCTGTGTCCGCTCTGCAAGGCATGATGAATCAGTTCTATACACATGGCGCTTTTCGCTGATTCTTCCTCATAATCTTCATACACCAGCGCTGGATCACAGCAGATCTGCCTTAACCTGGTCAGCTCTGACAATATCTGTATTTTCTGTGAAGCCAGCTCTTTTTCTGACTGCCCCTGAAGCATCATCTGAATCCGCTGCACATGCGCGCGGTAGAGTTTCTCCTGTTCTCCTTCCATCCTCGCAAAAACAGCTTCCTCCATTTTCTCCGGAAGTTCCTTAAGCACGTCCTGTTTCAGCCTGCGCAAAACGAAAGGACGTATCATATTGCGCAGACGCTCCTGAACTTTGCCGTCCTCCTCCGAGACAATCGGGATTTCCAGCTCTTCCCGAAACCTCTGATAGGAAAACAGAAATCCCGGCATCAGATAGTCAAATATACTCCACAGCTCGCTCAGCCGGTTTTCTATCGGCGTTCCCGTAAGCGCCGCCCGGAAATCCGCCTTAATTTGCTTGACCGCCCTGGCCGCTTTGGTAAAATGGTTCTTAATGTACTGCGCTTCGTCAATGATTTGATATCCAAAACTGCATGTTTCGTAATATGCTATATCCCGGCGCAGCAATTCATAAGAAGTAATAAGAATATCATGCGGACCGGCTTTGCCAATCAGCGCTTCCCGCCCGGAAGCTGTCCCTGTCACAGCCACGGTGCGAAGCTGGGGTGCAAACCGCTGAATCTCTTTTTCCCAGTTATAGATCAACGAGGAAGGACAGACAATCAGAGCAAAATGAGAACTGCAAAGCCCTTCTTCCCATTCTGACAGAAGGAAGGCTATCACCTCTAAAGTTTTGCCAAGCCCCATATCATCGGCAAGAACACCGGCAAACCCGTTTACCCGCAACGTTTTCAGCCATAAAAATCCTTGCTTTTGGTATGCGCGCAATATTTTATCCAGAGATCTGGGCGCCTCAAAATCATTATCTTCCACTGTTTTCATATTCCGTATCAACGCCCGGAAACTTTTGTCTTTTACGATAGAAAACCCTTTCTGGTTCCGCAGCTCGCAGTCCAGATATAAGGCCCGGTATTTCGGCAGCGGCACACGGCCCCGCCCCCACTGTTCTGCTTTCATACCTGATGCCTGCTGGATATGGGAAAGCGCCGCCAGCCCGCCCTCCTCCATATTAAGAAAACTGCCGTCCTGCAGACGATAAAATTTGCGTTTCCGCTTATACGCAGACAGGATTTTCACCAGCTCCGGCAACGGCAGCTCCTGGCTCTCTAAAGTCAGTTCCAACAGATTTCCCTTCAGAGACACCCCCACTGATACCGGAGGTGCTTCCCTGACCTCCATAGATTTGAGAGCGTCGCTGATATACACGGAGCCAATTTCAGAAAGCGCGGCAATGCCCTGTGTGAGAAACTGATACAACCGCTCCTCATCTTCCGTAAGAATCATTTGCTTCTTCTGAGGATCTATATTTTGAAACCAGACTCCCGCCTCCTCTCTCGCCTTTAACTCCTCCAGCTCATCACGATATTCCAACATCCGCGGCTTCTCGCAGACATTATATTTTCGCTCTTCATATACGGAAAATATTTCACAGGTCACCGTCTGCGGATCAGGATGATCCAGATAGAATTCAAACTGCGGTTTGAGCGGCAGATAATCCTCTTCATGAAACTGCTGTTTCTCCACAAGATAATGGCGTTCTAAAACGGGAAGCAGTTCTTTGCAAAACACCGGCAATTCCGCACTGTCGACAAAAAATTCATCGTATTTATATTTCTCCAGATACTCCCAGAAAGGCACGATTTCCCTTGCATTTTCCACGGGAATTGGAAAAACGTTTCCTTCTTTCCACAAATACACATACGCTCTTCCACATGTATAGAAAAATGCCTCCGTCTCAAGCACCACGCCGCCCGCTGCCCCCCGGATAACCATGTCCAGGGAACAATTCTCCCGGGATACCCGCCATACGCTCCTGGGCGCGTAATTCATCTCTACAGCAAATTCCATCGTTCCCAGCGCCTGAAAAAAATTATCCATATTTCCACTGTGGACAGCAACGTAACGTCCCTTTCTGTTGTCATAATAATCCAGGCTTTTACCGGTAAGTTTTCGAATCTCTGCCTCCTGCAGAAGAAATTCTGCCAGGGGTCTGCTTCTTTCTGAAAATGCTTCCAGCGTATGATAAAATTCTAATTCTTTCCCATATGCCACAAGCTCTCTGCGCCTTAAAGCATCCGCAAAAATCTGCGTATTTTTGAGCACATATTTTCTTCGGTTTCCGATCGTAAATTCCACATGAATCTGTCCGTAAGAGACCCGCAAAAGAGGAACCAGCTCCACTGTCCCATTGATATGAATCTGCTGCAAATGCAGGCGTTCTCTCTCCCTGTACTGTTTCATCAGCAAAGACACGCCCAAACTGCTGCTGCGCGGCGGCATTATCCCACGGCTTGCTGACGAATCCAGATTTATCTTCTTTGGCTCTTCTTTTGGATACTCATTCTCCCCGCCTGTTCTGCTATTTGGCCCATTCCCTGTCATAGATGCATCCTTTCCCAATTTATTTATTCAGTATAACTTTTTGTACATATGGATGCAATAAGTTGATCGGAAAGTTTTTGTTTTTTCTATGAATGTTTCTGGAAAACAGATATACTATATTAATAACGTGCCGCCCAGATGAAGATTTTTGCGGCTGAACGCCCCTATATTTTAGAAAAGAGGATTCATTATGCCTGGTTTTACCACACATTACCTGTTTGGCGTAAACGCCTTTCAGCAGCTTGAACATAACGCTTTAAAACAAGCCATACACAGCCAACGCGCAGCTTACAGTTTGGGTCTGCAGGGACCGGATATATTTTTTTATTTTCTTCCCGCCATTTATACCAACAACATTGGCTCGATCGCGCATACCGAACGTACTGGCAGATTTTTACAGCATCTTTTAGAGAGTCAGAAACTGTTTCATAATAAAAAAGAACAACAAATTGCCGCCGCATATACCGCCGGATTTCTGGGGCACTATATTCTGGATACGCGCTGTCATCCGTACGTCTACTGGAAATCAAATTTTTCCCAAAAAAACAGCCGTTATCACGGCTGTCATATGGAACTGGAAGCAGCTATCGATACCAAACTGCTGCAGTTGTATAAACACTGTCCGCCTTCCGCTTTCCGGCAAAATTCCACAATTCCGCTGACTCGCACGCAGCTTCGCACCGTCTCTTCCATGCTGTACTACGCCTGCCGTAAAACTTATCCAAAATCCGGGGTATTATATGCGGTCATATATGCCTCCATACGTTCCATGCAGATTGGAACCAGATGGCTGCATGACCCTTCCGGCAAAAAAAAGAACTATCTTTGCAAACTGGAACAAATCATTCTGGGCTATCCTCTGTTATCCGCTCTGATACCCGGCGACACGCAGACTGTGCACATGGACCCCCTGAATATCCTGAAGACTCCCTGGCGCAACCCGTGGCAGCAGTCCCGAATCTTCACAGATTCTTTTTTAGAGCTGATGGAACAGGCGCAGAACGATTATCTGAAGATTCTGAACCTTTTTAACTCCCTGCCCGCATTCACATGCGTCCGCTCAAAACAGCAAACCCAGTTTCTGCTGGAAAAACTCGGAAACAATTCATATCACAGCGGACTGGACTGCCGGATTCCCAGTTAATCTGAGAATTGAAAAAATTCCTTAATCTGCTCCAGAATAATTGCCATCAGCCTTGTCCGCGCCTCCACGCTGGCCCAGGCAATATGCGGGGTAATCAGCAGCCTGTCACTGTCCTTAATAACACGCAGCGGGTTATCGCTGCTCATAGGTTCCACAGAGAGTACGTCCAGTCCCGCCGCACGAATGTGCCCCTGGTTGAGCGCAGCTGCAAGCGCCTGTTCTGAGACGATAGGACCTCTGCCCAAATTTAGAAAAATCGCTGATTTTTTCATTCTTGAAAATGCTTTCTCATCCATGAGATTTTCCGTATCGCTCGTCAGCGGCGCATGGACAGATACAATATCTGCGTTTTCCAGCAATTCTTCCAGCGACACCTGCCGGTAGCCGGGCTGACGGTTCTTGCCCGTGGTCGAATAATAAATCACGCTGCATCCAAACAGCCCGGCAAGCTCTGCCACACGCCTGCCGATGGCGCCCATGCCGATAATTCCCCAGGTCATACCGTTAATTTCCGAAAATTTCCGGTCAAAGTGCGTAAACATACGGTCATCCACGTATTTTTCTGATTTTACGTATTCGTCATAATAGGGCAGATGTTCTAATAAGTAAAACAGCATGGCGAAGGTATGCTGTGCAACCGATTCTGTCGAATAGCCTGCCACATTCCGCCATGCAATCCCTCTGCTGTCTAAATATTCTTTATCCAGATTATTGGTTCCTGTTGCCGTAACGCATACCAGTTTCAGGTTTTTTGCCGCGCCGATGGTTTCCGCATTGACGGGAACCTTGTTCAGCACAATCACGTCTGCGTCTGCGACCCGTTTTCCCACCTCCCAGGGCGCAGAAAAATCATACTTTACCACTTCCCCCAAATTTTCATAACCGGATAAATCCATGTCCTCGCCAATGGTTTTTGCATCTAAAAATACAATTTTCATAATGTATTATCTTTCCTTTCTCTCCGTATTTTCCCTCCAGGCAGATTATACCATACATTTTTGTTTTATTATACCGCTTATATTTTTCTCTGCCGGCTGACAAACGGTTTGTCCTGTGACTTCGTCACAGAATAAATCATTTTTCCCCTGTATACTGAATAAAAACAAAAGGAGCTTTATCATGACAAAAAGAAAAGCGGCTGTCAGTATTCCTGAATGCGTTGCCTGCGGATGCTGCATAAAAGTTTGTCCGCGAAACGCGATCAGCATTCCCCATGGTGTCTATGCCAATATTAACAAAGAATTATGCATTGGATGTGGAAAATGTGCAAAAGAATGCCCTGCAAGCATCATTACGCTGGAGGTGGCGCAAATATGAAAGAAAAAAAGAAATGGTATGATTACCTGTGGGTTGTCTCGCTTACGTATCTGATCCTGGGATTTTTCAATATCCTGTTTGCCTGGCTGGGTCTTCTCTGCTTTTTCATCCCGCTCTTTATCGCGGCCGCAAAAGGCAATAAAGCCTATTGCAATAAATATTGCGGCAGAGGACAGTTATTTTCCCTTATAGGCGGCAGGTTCGGACTCTCCCGGAAAAAAGATATTCCCAGGTGGATGAAGTCAAAGTATTTCCGCTATGGATTCTTAATATTCTTTTTTACGATGTTTTTTCTCATGCTGTGGAATACCTGGCTGGTATTCGAAGGAACCAGAACGCTCAGCACAACCGTAACATTGTTGTGGACATTCAGGCTTCCGTGGAACTGGGCCTATCACGGGACACTGTTTTCGCAAGGCACCGCACAATTTGCCTTTGGTTTCTACAGCGTAATGCTCACCTCCACTGTGCTGGGGTTCCTTACCATGGTTCTATTCAAACCCCGTTCCTGGTGCGTATACTGCCCTATGGGGACCATGACGCAGCTTATATGCAAAGCAAGAAACAAGAATCAAAAATGATACGCTTCACGCAACGCAATAGAGAAAGGAAGGTAGTTCTTATGTCTGTACTCAGTATTAACAAAAATAATTTTGACTCTGTCAAAAGCAGCGACAAACCAGTGCTTTTAGATTTCTATGCTGATTGGTGCGGTCCCTGCCGCATGGTGTCTCCTATCGTAGAAGAAATCGCGGAGGAACATCCGCAATATCTGATAGGCAAAATCAATGTAGATAAGGAACCGGAACTGGCGCAACAGTTCAAAGTCTTAAGCATTCCCACGCTGGCTGTCATGAAAAACGGAGAACTGATCAGCAGGTCAGCAGGCGCAAGACCAAAAGCAGATATCCTTGCCATGTTAGCGCGCGTTTAAAATTGCGCTAAAGGGCCAATTTGCGGAGACGCTTCTTATCAAGAATGGTGACACCGCCTCTGCTTACCTCCACAATCCCTTCACTGGCAAAATATTTCAGCATCCTGGACACAACCTCGCGGGCGGAGCCCATATACCGGGCTATCTGCCCGTGCGTTAAGGCAATGGTGTCCGAACCGGTGCGCGCCGCCTCATCGGACAGGAAAATTGCCAGACGCTTATCCATACTCATAAAAAGAATTTGCTGCATCACCCACATCACATCGGAAAAGCGGCTGACCGCCGTTTCCAGCGCAAAGATGCGGATATCCGGATTCCGTTCTGAAACCGCCGCAAAAGCAGGGCCGCTAATCACAAAGCATTCACTCTCCTCTTCCACATCCAAAAACACATCAAAGGTAATAGCATCCAGCACGCAGGAAGCAGACAACATGCACAGTTCGCCTTTGTGCAGGCGGTAAAGTGTGATATCCTTGCCCTCATCTGACATGATAGAAAGCCGGAGACTGCCCGAACGTACCAGGATTACCCCCGAACACTCACTGCCATCATGGATATTTTTCCCTTTGGGATATGTAATCACATAAGAATTTTGACAAATATATTCTCTGTCCGTTTCTGATATTTTTTCCCAGAAGGGAAAGATTTCTTTATAAACAGATGCAAACATTGTCTCTGACATTTCTGTCTCCTTCCATCCAAAAAACTTGTTCTGCTTTTATACCATGTATCCAAAACTGCCTTTCCATTCACAAACAAAAATACTGGTACTATGGCCGCCAGGTAAATAAATATAATAGTTCCCATTGCAGCCGCTTTTTTATAATCATCCTCCTTGCTTTGTGAATCCGGTGTCAGCAGATATCTCCCTTTTTACCTGTAACCGTAACTGCGGCTGAAAAACGGCTTCCACCTCATAGCCGCATCCATTCTTCACCTGATATGCAAAATAATCTCTGCGAGGTTCCCCCCAGGCTTCCATCACAGCCATAATGGTTCCGCCATGCAGCGCAAATCCCACTGTCTCAAAGCTCCGCGCCCGGGCTTTACCGACACATGACAAAAATGCGCGGCGGCAGCGCGCCTTAAAATGCTGCGGCTCTTCTCCGCCTGGAAAAGCGGTGGCTCCCCCGCTGTCAATATATTTTTGATACTCTTTATTTCCATTTAATTCCTGAAAATTTTTATACTCAAATTCTCCAAAATCCATCTCCCTGAAATCGCAGATAATTTCTGGAACCACCACGGAATTTGAAAACAACGCTTCTGCGCTCTGGCGGCAGCGGAGATACGGGCTTGTAAACGCATGGTCCACGGCAGAAATCGTATGTCTGAGATTATTTAGTATTTCCAGCCTGTCCGGCAGTACCGGTTCGTCAGTGCCGCCTACATAACGCCCCTGCAGATTCCCCTGCGTGGCGCCGTGGCGGATCAGATAGCATTTCACAAACATCCTCCTTATTCGGAACGGCTGCTCTCTGTTTCCATACCCAGATAGCGTTTCAAATCTTCCATCTGTTTTTGCGCCTGCTGATAACCTTCCTCGTAAAGTTTTGTCAGTTTATCCGGATCTGATTCCGTTCTGCCGATGCCGTAAGTAGTCTCCGGGGCAATCACAAAAATCTCTCCCGACTTCTCTTTCTCCATCAATTCTTCCATACAGGCATTGTATTTCTCCGGCCTGGTCTTGATATCCTCCACGATTTTCGGATACTTTTTATAAAGCCTGCTGGAAATGTCGCCAGCGCGCTCCGGTTTTTTCACATAACCTCTTTCTCTGGTGAGAATGACAATATTCTTGTCGCAGCCTTCTTCTATCGCATGTTGGTAGGGAATCGAATCAGACAGACCCCCGTCCAGATAATAACGCTTCCCCACCTTCACTGGCTGAAATAAAATAGGCAGCGCGCAACTGGCTACCAGTACTTCAAACTGATCATCCCTCCTTGGCACCTCCAGATACTCCGGCTTTCCCGTATGGATATTGGTCACACAGGCTTCCACCTTTCCCGGAAAATCCGCAAACGCCTGATAATCAAATGCCTCCAGCTTATTGGGAACCTCTCCGAACACAAAAGGGATATTATAAAAATTTTTATTTTTCAGCAGATGCCGGACGCCCATATAACGCTTGTCTTTCATATATTTCTGAACAATCGTCAGATTTCTTCCTTTCTGTTTTGATAAGTAGGATACCCCATAGGCGATTCCCGCCGACACACCGATAAAATAATCCGGCATGATATTTTCTTCCAAAAATGCATCTGTTACACCACAGCTAAATACCGTGCGGCTCGCTCCGCCTTCCATGGTAATTCCAAGTTTCATGTTTCATTCATTCCTTTCAAAAAATCTCATCTTTTCTATTTTAGCGCAAGTTTCAAATTCCGCCAACTGTTTTTTTATTTACTGACCATTTAATTCCCTTTATTGTTTTTTTCCTATTTATCTTGAATACCTGCAGTTTTTATGTTACCCTGAATAAAAGCAGTTTTAAGGTAGCTATGAGAGAATTATTACACAATAAGGGGGCGTTTCTATGAAACAATCTGAAGAATTACGTATGACTCATTCCGGCATTATCAACCGGAAGGGACAGAAGCTGGTACATATTTATTTTGAACGCGGCACAGATCACGCAGAAGGCATTCTTCCCTCTGGTAAAATTGAAAAATCCTCCGGATTTACTCCAGAGGAAATATCACAGTTAAGCCAATATTTGCTGCAGAATGCAGATGATATTATGGAACGGGCCAAAAAGGTCAATCCGCTCCGCAATTTAATGGGCAAAGATTAAACGCTTCCGGTCCGCTTTTGTGCCTGCTGTCCTGAACCATTTGCCGGCAGATCGTCAGCGGTTTGCCTGATTCCCACATTTGGGACATATATTTCCTTCCTGATATGTAAATCCGCAGCGGTAACAGCACTTCACCTCATGCATTTCCTTTGCCAGATAAGAAATACTCCTGGACTCCGGTTTTTCCTGAAGATATGATACAAACTGATCCAACACTTCTCCAAAGTTTTCCAGTTCTCTGGCTGGAATCCCTCCAGGAATTTTCGTTTTTACGCCGTTTTTCCGGCTTACATAAATGCCGCGATTCAAAAGTCCGGTATTTCCCCGTATTTCTGTTACAGTACGCACTGGAATCTTTTCGCTGTTAAAAGTACTGTTATAGAAAATATGATCGGGCGTCAGCAGAAACCCTTCTCTTCCATTCTTTCTTGCGGATGAGTCGCAAATGAGAATTGGATATTCATAACGGCTCCTGTCCGCCGCGTAAGTATTAAGCGCCGCAGCCGCCAGTTGTGCCTCTTCCGGTTCCCAGTCTCCCCGCATGATTTTACGCACCTCATAGAAATGAAGACGCTGTAAGTCCCTGACTCTGCCTTTTAACTCCTCTTTTAACTTCTCCACCAGCAGTCCGCATTCATCCATTTTCAGCTTCGTAAGACGTTTGTCAATCATTTCCAGGGTATTGGTCTTTAATTCCGGAAGAAACACTCCGCCTTCAATTTTTTCATAAGCCTCTGCCGCCTCGTCAAAGCTCATTCCCATGATATTCGGGCAAATCTTGTCAATCGCCGCCTCGTCGAGCTTCCAAAGTCTGTCTTCGATTTCTTTGCGCACCGGCGCAGCATCCTCTTCTGAAAATCCCTCCTTTATCTGATTCAACATATTCATCAAACTCTTGCGGTCGCCCTTTTTCACCCGCCGCAGCATATGTTCCAGTTCCAGCTTCCCGGCCTGTTTCCGCTTTTCCTTTAACATTTCCTCATATTGGGAGACATCCACATCCTGATACAAAGACAGCTTTTCCCGGAAATTCTGATATTGGTTATGGCTCATATTCACTGGCGCTGATTCCACAAGCTGCTTTGCTTCCGTCTGCCCCCGTTTCTTCCTCAGTTCCTCTAATTGCGTTAAAACCTGCATTTTTTCCGGTTCTGACGCCCGCGATTTCTCTATCTCGCCCATAACCTTTGTAATGGTGCTGTAAGACTTCTCCTTACAATGTTCCGCTTTCTGCTTTACTTCTTCCGTTTCTTTCTTTTCTGCCGCCTGCTGTATCTGATTGCTGTAGTTTGATTTCTGAACATGATCCAATTCGGCGTCGGCTTGAATCTGACGCCTCAGTTCCTGGATTTGACGCAGAGACATACGGTTCAGCACTTTCATACGTGCGTCATACTTATCTGTGGCCGTTCTGCTTTTCGCGTCTGTGCCTGCAGACGTTTTCCGGCTGCCGCGCCGATCTGCGGGAAGCATTTTTTCTTCTGCATTCTCTCCGGCCGCCCCGGATATTGCTGCGCTTTCCCCATACGCGTGTCGTATGTTACTTTGCCCATTCGTTCCATCCATATTGCGGGCTGCTGCCGCATTGCTGACGGCTGTCCCTGCATTCGTCCACTGCGCCGTTTCGCGGGGCGTGTTTTTTTGACCGGCGCTTTTGTCTTCCTTCCCCAAACCATTTTCCCGGCTTTCACTCAAACTTTGCCGTTCCTTCTGAGAATTTCGTGCGTTATCATCTTTCTTCCTTCGCAGCAGTTCCTGGATTCTCCTCCGGTACGGCGCGGCTTTCGTCCGGGGATAAAAACCTGCTTCCAGCTTCCCGTCCAGCGCAAGCAGTTCTTCCTCCGTCATATCTTCCATTTCCGCACAGGCGCGTTCGATGGTTTGCGGCTCTTTACTTTTCCCTCGTTCCCATTCATATTCATTAAAATGATAGTTGGCCGTCCGCTCTCCGGCAGTTCCCAAAAGCTCCTGATAATCATCGTACGCATCTTTGTCGCCGCCAAATTTCAGAGAATACACATCCCCTTCTATCAGCAGCTTTCCCGGCCGCGGCGTATAGAAACTGCTGCACTCCTGACAAGTATAGGCTCTTGCCAGATATACTTTTCCCTCCTGGGTGTCCACCGGGTATTCCTCTCCCTCCGGATAAATTACCATAAACAGCTTCTTGCCGCATGCAGCACAATGAAATCCTGTGAGGTAAAAGTTATTTCCCAAACGGGACGCGTTCCTTTCATATTCGGTTAGCTCACTCTTGGCAAAACTGCAGCGCTCCATCTTCCAGCATATTTTATGCCACAGTCCCAAATGCTCTTGCGGCTGATTCTCTTCTTCCTTCACTTCCTGAGCCTTGCGTTTTCCTTCTTCTATCGCCGCCTGAACCACTTCTTCATAGGTTATCTGGACATTTTCTTTATAAAAACGAAAATTATCGTCACGAAACCCCGGCGTAATCTTCATATCTTTCAAAATTTCCTGAAACAGGTTATTGAGCCGGCTATAATCCTGCTCCACCCGGATACCTTTGATTACGCCCCATTTCCCAAATGCATACAGGGACATATTCAATACATTGGTGAGAAATTCATTATCCTCGACCGCTTCCATGTCATCCTCACGTTCCGGCAATTCAATAATATTCGTATTCACTTTGCGGTTGTCAAAATTAAAGACCAGAGAACGTACGCTGCCGGACAGTATAAGAAAATTATTCAACACTACAAAATTCCCCGTCCAGGTCACATTTACCTTCATCGCCTTTAACATGCGTCCAAATATATTCTTCAGTTCGCTGTTTGCTTTCAACAGAATCATGTCAAATCCTCACCATTCCTCTCTTTATGTCCCATTGTATCACATTCCCAGATAAATGAAAATGTAATTTCACCCGGATGTACAGACAGTGCGAGGGCGCTGCCCTCATCCGTCCTGATGATTCTGCAGCGCCCTCCGTCACTCCGTTTTAAAGAGAAGGTTAACTTATTTAACTTTAATCGTTACCGTCTTTTTCTTTTTATTATACGTAGTAACCGTAATCCTGGCAGTACCTTTCTTCTTTGCAGTTACGACGCCTTTTGCGTTTACAGCCGCTACTTTCTTGTTCGAAGACTTGAAGCTGCACTTACCGGCAGTACCTTTGGGAAGTTTCACTTTAAGCGTAACTTTTTTGCCCTTCTTCAGCGTCTTCTTTGCCGGCGTTACTTTTACAATCTTATTTGGCGCCTTCTTAACGGTAATTTTATATATTTTAACCTGTCCGGCTTTGTTCGTTGCCGTTACCGTTGCCGTTCCCACCTTCTTAGCGGTTATCTTGCCTTTGGAAGATACTGCCGCTACCTTTTTGTTGGATGTTTTATAGGTAAATCCTTTTGCCGTAACAGAGTATTTCTCCTTTACGCCAAGCGTTACCTTTTGTGTGGAAATAACTTTTTTCAACAGGCCATTGATTGCCTGGTTCAGACTGTTGTTGGCGTCATTTACCTGCTGCTGGGTTGCACTGCTGTTGCCTGCAACTTGCTGCGCTTTTGCCAGTTCGGCCTGAAGATTTGCAAAACTTGCGGCGGTATAATCGCCGGATTTATATCCTTTGGCTTTCTCGATGGTTTTGTTCAATTCGCTGAAATCTGTCTGTATCTGCGTGCCGCCTCCGGCAGGCTTTTGGGTTACAAATACCTTAATCTCTTTCGTGAACGTAAGCGGAGCGGCTCCCTCGCCAACTGCAAGGCTGGCGGTCACCGTAATTACCGCCTCGCCGGCTTTCTTTGCTGTCACAATTCCCTTATCATCTACCGCTGCCACATCATCTCCAGACTTTACATTATATGTGTAAACTGGCTGATCCGGATGACCCTCTAACTTACAGTCTCCGCCGATTACTGCGCTCGGATTGAGGGTAATCGTCTTCGCTGCGCCGTCTGCCTCCAGTTCTACGCTCTGGTCTTCCAGAATGATTCCTGTAATCTCACAATTACACGTCTCTTGCCCCTCCTGGGTAACCGTCACTTTCACATCCTTATCCTTTGTAAGCGGAGCGGCTCCCTCGCCAATTGCAAGGCTGGCGGTCACCGTAATTACCGCCTCACCGGCCTTCTTTGCCGTCACTACTCCCTTCTCGTCTACCGCTGCCACATCGCTTCCAGATTTTACATTGTATGTGTAAACTGGCTGATTCGGATGACCCTCTAACTTACAGTCTCCGCCGATTGCCACGCTTGGATTCAGGGAAATCGTCTTCTCTGCGCCGTCTGCCCCCAGTTCTATGCTCTGGTCTTCGAGAACGATATCAGAAATCTCGCAGCTGCATTTCTCCTCTTCTGCCATTTCCACCGTAACCGGAATCTTCACCTCTCCCAGGGCTGCATTATCCTTTACGGTAACGGTGATTACCGTTTCGCCGTTTCCTACAGGTTTTACCACACCTTCGCTGTCCACTGCGGCCACTTTTTCATTGGCGGACGTATACGCAAGCGCGCCCTTTGCATAATACGGAACCAGCTCCGCCATAATCTGCCCGCTCTCACCGGTCTTTAATGTAAGAGACGATGTGTAAGCGCGAACGCCTTTTGCCGCCATATCAACGCCTTCATAAGTATAATCGTCAAAATCATACCACAACGCTACGTTGTCACTGTCAGCTCCGTACGTCCCTTCATCCAGTTCGCTCTTGGTGAGCGCCGTATTGTAAACACGAATATTACGGATATAATTGGAAGAGGTACGGCCCGTCTCCGGACAGTAACCAATTCCCAGCGGATAATCGGAACCTGTCACAACGCCTGCATTTTCCGTCGTTACTAATTCCTTGCCTTCTACATATACAGAAATATCATTTCCATTATAGATAGCGGCTACATGCAGCCAGGAATCTGCCTCTCCGTCTTCCAGGGGAGACTGCACGGTAACCCAATCTCCAGCTTCGTTGTGAATAAAGAAATAAACGCTGTCTTCGGAAATACGGAAAGCCGCTGTATTGTCACCCTTCGATGCAATCATATTGTAGCTTTGAGAATCGCCATTGGGATTCACTTCCGCCTCAATCGTAAAATTGTTTGTTCCTGAAATCACCTCGCCGAATGCCTCGTTTGCGCCTTCACCTTTGACGTCCGCATATCCTTTAAATGCGGTAACTCCGTCTTTCTCTGCAAGGCTGGCATGTTCTTCCGCGCTGATATCCATATCGAAATTATTTTTGCTCTTATCTTTTACTGTAAGACCCTTAAACTGTTTTGCTAATGCAATGGCCTCTTTCAGTTTCTCATAACGCGCTTCTGTGATAAGCGCTTTTGCCTCTTCCGGAAGTCCTTCATATTCTTCCAGCAATTCCTGCATCGCTTCTGCATCGTTATCGTTGACAAAAATGCTATCAATTTTCTCTATCATTTTCTCCGCTGTTTCTTTCATTATATCATCCATCGAAGTGGACGCGACCGTACGGTAGGCGCGGGTAAGTTCTGTAACATCTGCCCCCTTTGTTGTATAGGGCACGATGGTATACTGATAATTATATGCCTTATTGTTCGGAATCTGGTATGCTCCCAGAACATCCTGACCACAGCTTGCGTTACCCGTTCCCTGCGAACGATAATTTACCGTAAGAATTGTTTCATCGAGCTTTGTCAGCTCATATGGATGACGCGCTTGATTCAAATCGTCTACGGTAAAATGAAGTGCGGACGCTTCTACGGTATCTGCGGCCGCAATTGCCAGCGCTCCCGCTTTCGCCGGGTCTGTTACTGTTATCCATTTCACGCCTGTCAATGTTCCCGTATCCTGTGTGTCAAGGTATGGATAGAACAGTTCAGATACCGTTGAATTGTAGAGACCGACTCTTGCAAAACTTTCTCTGTCCCAGAGAGCCTCAACCGGACCATTTCCATACCACTGTACATTTTCATAACCTGCGGGCAGTTCCATAACTGTTCCGATACGGATAAATCTGCCGAGAGAAGTTTCGGTAGCGTCTACGCTGGCGTCCACGGTTACTGCACCGCTTCCGTCAACCGTATAGACCATCGTCTGTATCATGAGCGGCTGAGAGGGGGAATTTAAGGACACTGAAATAACAGTCTGCCCCTCCTCGTTTTCATTTACATCAATGTCCGCGGCAGTTACATCGTAATTGACACTCTGCCATTTGCCATCATACGTTTTATCATTGTTCATCAGACCTCTCCAGTAATTTGGAACCGGCCCCTGGGTCAGAAGTGTTTCATCTTTGTATACATAATTCCTGATCGCTCCTGTCTCCTTATCAATCTGGAAACTGAAGTTATCTCCGGAAACAACGATATGCTCCGGCGCATCCTGATTTACCTGCACATTCGCAGTAACAGCCTTTTCAGCCTTCTTAACTTCAGCCGGTACCGCAAACTGCTCATAGGCAACCTCATGTCCTGCGTCAGCCCAAAGAGTCTTTTCTTTCAGACGTACGGACAGATTCAGATAATATTCCGCACCTGCCTTTGGCGTTTCTGGCATAGATGCAAGATAAGGAACCTGTATAACGCCGGTCTGTCTGCCCGCAATATCAGAAGTCAGATTGACCGTTCCTTCGCCGATAGATTTTCCATCTTCCAGCAGCTCCCATACCAGATCAAAATCTTTTAAGCCCAGGAAGTTATTTTCATTATACACTTTCACATTTCCATTCAATAACTGTACGTCCGTAGCGGTAAACCAAAAGCTCTGATACTGATACTTAACCTCGTACAGTTCCGGCTGTACATCACGGTCCGGGGAAACCAGTCCGTTCACACAGAAAGAGCCGTCGTTTGGCTTTTCTCCGTTGTCGCCGCCATAGCAGTAGTAGTGGCCAGACGCCTGGTCTTTGTACATCGTCTTGTGTGCATAATCTTCTGCATAATAGTCAAAATAATTATAGTCTACGGATTCTATCTTTCCAAAATCTGACCACAGCAGCACGTCTTCATCGTCGGCTGCAATTGCTGGCGACGCGCTGTTCTGACTTTTCAGCTCCTCTGCACTCAGCGCCCGTGTGTAGACACGCCCCAAAGAAATCTCACCGTCGAAGGTCCTGTTATTGTCCGCAGTAATGCCTACGCCAAGCGCAATACCAGTCGCATCAATGGAAGTATTCCCTTTGCCTGTATTTAACTGTTTTCCATCACAGTAAATTATAATATCTCCGGCATTATAGGTAACGGCTACCTGATGCCAATTGCCTTCCCAGTCGGCAGGCATATCCGCCACAACGGAATTCCACTTATTGCTGCTTTTGGAATCATAGGCGAAAAATTCCAGCTTACCGTCTCCATTAGTCTTCAGGGCAAACTGGGTATCGCCTTTTCCCATCATGACCTGATTTCCTGCTGAGGAAGCCGGCTTACAGATTACTTCAAGTGTGAAGGCTTTGCCGCTTCCAGAAAGCGCCTGATTATATTTGGTATCTTCAAACGTTGCGTAACCATTTACACTCTTTGATGTCAACGCGCCTGCGCCCGGATTGCCGTTCACCTCGTTGACCTTGACATTTCCCTTAACGTTATCTGCCAGGTCCGTTATGGCATAAATCTCTGGCAGCGATTCCAGACTCAGCAGCCTAGACTGGTCAACCCAGTCCCAGATGAATCCGCCCAGCATATTCTCGGAGCTGCGGACCGCATCCCAATATTCCTTGATATTGCCGACCGCATTTCCCATAGCATGGTCATACTCGCACATTACATATGGCATACGATAGCCCGCCATCTGCTGAACTAAACTTACGGACGGATACATATTACTTCCCATATCCGTTCCGCTGGCTTTATTTGAACTTTCACAATGAACCGGTCTTGTCTTGTCATGGTCTTTAAAATACCAGATCAGATCGTAAAACATCCCGTCGGCATAATTCTTATTGTCCGAGTAATAATTCTCGTTACCGGTAGACCACATCACAACTGCCGTACGATTCTTTAAACGCTGGAATGTTGTAATTGTTCTGTCCATCGCCAGTTTCTTGAAATTTTTCTGGGCATTGCCATTGTTCATCAGCGCATGAGACTCCAGGTTCGTTTCCGCCATCATATACAATCCATATTTATCACACAGATAATACAGATACTCGTCATTGCTGTAATGCGACGTACGAACTGCATTCAGGTTATACTGTTTCATCAGTTCAACGTCTTTTTTCTGCGTTTCCAGGGGCACGAATTTGCCGTACACCGGATCGGTATCATGACGGTTGGTCCCTTTTAACAGGATGGGTTTGCCATTAATCTTTATCGGTTGATACTCGGAATCTTTCGTGACCGCCTTTCCGTCTTCATCTACCTGAGTGCTTACAAACTCAATCTCCCGGAAACCGAGCTGCTGGGAAACACTTCCGGCATATGCGCCTGTAACGGAATCATACAAAGAGAGTACCAGCGTATACAGATTCGGCGTCTCCGCAGACCACAGCTTGGGCGCATACACGGTCTTGCCGCCCTGGGCAGAAGCCGTGCCGTCCTGCATCTCTTTTGCTCCTGCAATATTAGGCATATCTATCGTGATGCCGTTTACAAACATACTGCCGTCTTCATTATAAAGGCGTGCGTCCACCTTATAACCGGATGCCGCAGACACAGAAGCATTGGCAACCGTCACGCTTACGTTAAGCTCTGCGTTCTCATAATTTTCATCCAGATCCGTTTCAACCGTATAATCCTGGATATGTACCAGCGGTGCGGAATAGAGGTATACATCGCGGAAAATTCCGCCGTCATAATAGAAATCCTGATCCTCCATCCACGTGCCGTCACAGAATTTATGCACTTTTACAGCAAGAAGATTTCCCTTGCCGTCCTTCGTCAGATAATCCGTAATGTCAAAACTGTGCGGGGCATAGCTGTCTTCGCTGTATCCCACTTCCTTGCCGTTCACATAGACATAATACGCGGACTCGACGCCCTGGAAAGAAATGTAAACTCTTCCATTCGCGCTAAGCACATCCTCCTCCACGTCAAATGTCTTGCGGTACAGGCCCACCGGATTGTAGTTAACTGGAGCATTTGGAACCTGCACGCTTTTATCGTATTTACTCTGCCATGGCATCTGCGTATTGGTATAGATTGAAAAATCAAATCCCTGACGCGTCCAACTGCATGGAAGCTGAAGGTTGGATTTCCATTCATTTCCGACTGCCGAATAATCGTTCTTATAGAAATCCTTATAAGCGTCTCCCTGGGCAAGCTCCTGGTTTTGCAGAACTACCAAAGACCAGTCTGCCGCTTTATCGCCGGTTAAAAACTGTACGTATTTAGATGCGTCTTTGTTATAATCTTTTGCGCCGGCAAGCGCATTCTCCACAGAATCATACATCACGCTTGTGGTTGCAAACATACTGGCTTCTTCACGGTTAATACCGTAGACATCTGCCGCTTTTACTGTCTGTCCATTGAGGTCTGTATACTCGGTACCTGTCCACTCCCGGTGCGTGAACTTTGCAGCGCCTACGTCGCCGCTTACCGTCTTGCCATCTGACGCGGAAACCGCCGCGCCTTCTTTCCAGGGATCCTCATAGCCGGCCTCCGTATTCGTCCCTGTCCCTCTTTCTGACGCGGCATTTACAGATATCGGAGCCGCATACAGCGTCAGGCTTGCCGTCATTGAAAATGCAAGCACGCCTGATAACATTTTTTTCCATCTCATCTTCATCATTTACATTATCCTTTCTCAAACTTTATTGCAGTTCCCGTTGTCTTTCCTCCCTTCTCTATGATAGGCGTCTGCAAAACGCCAGAACCCGCTTACAAGCAGGATTCTTTCTGATAAAAATAAAACTACTCCTTACTGGCTCATGGCAAAGCTGAACTAGCCAATCACAACGAACCATATCCGCCAAGCGAAGAGTAGTACCTACATAAGGATGCAGACCGTTTTCCTGGGCAGATTTTTTACCGATCGCCAAAACGTAATTGAGCGTTTCCCGGCACAGAATGGATAATCTGCACAACATGCAACGAAATATATCATTTTTTACTAAAAAAACAGACTAAATTATTATGCAATATGCTGATTTAATTATATCAAAGTACCAATAATTCGGTAAACATAAATTCTTCATTTGCTAAAACATTGCCAATAACTCCAATATTAAATATGTAAACTTGAAAACGTGACGGGAAATAATATTTTTAATTCTTGAACTGTTCTCTCACATATGATAATCTATATTAAAATTTGACAAAAAGATGCTTTTACGCTGACGGTTACTACTGCCCGCATTTCAGAAAATGTCAGGCAATTACCAATAGATTTGCTTTTCAGAAAGGAGGGCGGAATCATGCCCGCTATCATTAACACGATTATTTTTGATTTAGACGGTACTTTACTAAATACTTTAACCGATCTGACGAACAGCGTAAATTACGCAATGGAAACATATGGACTTCCCATATATTCCGAAGAGCAGGTTCGCCAGATGGTAGGAAACGGCGTCACCGTACTGATGGAACGCGCCATTCCCGGCGGACAATCCTTTGAACAGTTTGGGGATTGCCTGAATACTTTTAAAAAACATTATGAAATTCATAAAAAAGATAATACCCGTCCTTTTCCCGGAATCATGAACTTCTTAAAGAACGCCGATGCCGCAGGATGGAAACTTGCCGTCGTCTCTAATAAATTTGACCTGGCTGTCAAGAGTCTTTGCCAGGATTTTTTCTCGCCGTATATTACCACTGCAATTGGAGAATCTCCTCAAACTGCGCCTAAACCGGCTCCTGATACGGTTTTTAAAGCTATGGAAGAACTGCGCGCCGCCCCTGAACATTGCATTTATGTTGGAGATTCCGACGTAGATATCTGCACTGCCAGGAATGCGAAGATTCCCTGCCTTAGCGTGAGCTGGGGCTTCCGCTCCCGGGCATTCCTTGAAAAACACGGGGCCTGTGAAATTGTTGATACGGCAGAAGATATGGAAAAATTTATTTTTTCTCTCACGTAAACCGCTGCGCGCTTCTTATGCTTCTATAAGACAGAGGCTTCCTCGCTTTGGCGGGACACGGTCTCTCCTATAGAAAAAAATCAGGACAGGGCTGTCACTTTTATGAATAAAAACCCGTAAAACGACAGCATCCTTTTTGCTATTTTATACTAAAATCCAGGATAATACCCCTATTGATTCTGCGGATGAAGAAAGAAGGCGCACTTTAATAAACCATTTTTCATGGCCTGAAAATTTATTTTAATATCTTAAAATTTAGGCGTTTTTTAACGGAAGCACACGTGCTCCTGTCCTGCCTTTTTGAATCTTATTATGAAGTTTGTTGATATTTCGTGCCATGCCAAGCAGTGTGTTTTCTGCAAGTACATTTGATGCCCCTTTGCTTAAGTATCTCCGAAACTGCATATCCTGTTTTGCTCTTAGAATGCCTGATATGATCTACTGTCAGCTTTTTATGATTTAAAAGAAATGGATTACTTATTTAAAATAGCATCTAATCGCATTGGTTTAAAGTTGGAAGACAAAGAATTGCAAGATAATAAATATACATTGAAAATGGAAGAATGTTAATCTGCAATTGAGATACATCATTTTTGTCGGAATAGTAAGTATAAAATAAATGAACGAGTAGGCATACCATTAGGTTTTGATATTTTCTGGGAAGCAATAGTACCTTTAGTATATGACATTACAAACCTGGTGGGGTGCAAGTATCTTTATCTTTTTGCGGCTGATCAGACAGCGGATGAGGAGGTAAAAAAATTAGTACAATGTTTTATGCAACACCTTTGTTTTTAATATCTGAAAATAATAGGATATGAATGGAAAAGGCACTTGCCGAATGATATTCTTGTAGCTTTTTCTGGTATAATTGATAATAGGAAAGAGCAATACACAGAATCAAAATTGATTGTGCGTAAGGAAAGTTCTACATTTCGTAGAAGCAGACCATAATCAACTGGCCAATCGGAAGTTTTGGAGGAAATACTATCGTGAATCATTATAAGTCATGGTCTAAGCTGAATAAACAATTATCAAATTTGTTATGTGATGAATTAAAGAATCATTTATCATATTTTTTGACACGTTACCATAAAGTCCATAATAGCTATGGAAGGGCAGCTATTCGGTTGGATAATCAGGAATTGGTTTGTTTTTCGTGGATTGAGATGTATCATCAGGATTATGATTTGAATACTATTTGGAAAAAAACAGGTATTTGGGACGATAACCATCCAGATTTGAAAAACAAATGGGATGCAAATATAACTTACCATGATATGGATTTCTTGACGGCAGTGACTACTTTTCTGCAAATGCCAATTATAGAGGCTCTTTACAGTGATAATTATATGATTAAAATTTTTGCGATAGTTGATAAAAGAATCGGAAAAAGAACTCTTCAAAAAGTCAGAGAGCAAGGAGATTATCAAAAATTTCCTACTTGGGTAAAACAATTTTATGACCTGAGGTTAGGCATATCTTAAATCTCAATTTAGCAAAAGAGGAGAATATTATGTTTAGAATAAAGGCTGTCGCTTCACGAATCTTCCTTCGTTAAAGCGACAGCCCCATCCTGATATCTGTTGTTTATTTAAATTCTTCCTATTCAGATTCCAGCTCTTCTCCATAATCATCGTATTCATCCCAGGGTACTTCCTGCAGATTTGCTGATTCTTTCAGAATATCTATCGCTTTTTCTCTTACTAACTGAGTGGTAATATAAGTCTTGCCGTAGTCCCCCTCATATTCCTCCAGGCTCCCATATCCCTCCGTCAGGGCCAGCTCTTTTCCCGCTTCGGCATACTCTTCATCCGTAATCTCAATCCCTTCTTTTTGCAAAATTGCCTGGCTAATCAGATGCTCGTTCACCTGCTCTTTAACGACCTCTATGATATCCTCTTCGCTCATAAAGGTTTCCAGAAACTCTTCATACTCCATTCCCTGCATTTCCGCAAAAGCCTTATATCCAGCTACGTTGTCTTCATAGAAAAAATCGTATAATTCCTGCGGATATCCATTTACTTCGGCCTGTTCCGCTACAAGCCTCAATGCATGTTCTCCCTTCTCCGTCTCCGATTCCTCTTCATAGCTGGCAATTAACTCCTCTTTTATGGAAGCTTCATAGTCCTCCAGCGTTTCATACTCGGATATACTTTTTACAAAGTCTACATTATATTCCGGCGTCACAGCTTCACTGACAGAATTTACTTTCACTGTAAACTCGGCCTCCTGTCCCGCCACCGACTCGTCGTAATCTTCTGACGGAAACGTAAGGGTAAATACCGCCGTCTCGCCTGCCTTCTTTCCCACCAGGCTCTCCTCAAACTCCGGAAGAAAATCCTGCGACCCAAGCTCCAGGTCGTACTCTGTGTCGCTGCCTCCCTCAAATTCCTCACCGCCGATCGTTCCCGTATAGTCAATATTAACCGTATCTCCTTCTTTTGACGCCCGGTCTACTTCTTTAAATTCCGTGTTGTCTGCCAACTGTCCCTGAATATATTGCTCCACATCTTCGTCCGTTACCTGCTGTACGGATGGATAGGTGACCTCCAGTCCTTTATAGTCTCCCAGTTTTACATACTCTTCCGCATTAAAATCAAGCACAGCGTCTGCGCTGTTTTCATTCCCTGTGTTTTGCGGTTTTTTGTCATTTTCCCCACCGCAGCCTGTCAGCATCAATGCCGCCGCCAAAACTGACGCAAGTATATAATTACTTTTTTTCATTCTCAACCTCCTGTTTCCATTTGTACTTTTTCATATTAACATTATCACACATATTTTGACAGGCTTTTTTGAAATAAATTTGAGAAAAATATGAAAGATTTGTGTTTTTCACAACGCCGGACTAATCAGAAATTTACATCCCGTTGTTTCCAGATGATTACTCGCAGCCTTGTACGCATTTGTCCTATGTTTGTGCGTTTACGGTTCATTTACGTTTCGCCTGTATCCGCTTGTCAGATACTCACAGGTACATACATTCGTCTGCACAGTTACCTTGTTCAGCCCTTCAGATTCCTCCTACTATGGCTTCTGCTGACTTCTTACAGTTCGTTGTGACTACGGCTAATGGAACCGCCTGTGAGACCTCACGGGATAAGTCCGTGTTCTTTCCTCGTCTGCCCTCTTGATTTACGCTCATAGGTTACGACCACCTTTAGGGCCTCGTTGTCCTGTGTCAACTTACCCGCCATAAACACCTTATTATCAAGTTTCTGTCCGTAGGGCTACAACTTTGCTATCTCTTCCCGCCTGCACCTTATGATACAAACCTTGAGAGTCGCTATAAAGTTCGTCGGTGGCTACCCTATGTGGACTTTCACCACAGAACACGGGCATGCCTTCATACACAAAAAGACGGTAAACCAGAAGATTTACCGTCCTTTTTATTCTAAGAAGGAAATTTTTCAAAGTTTCCATCTCTACAGTAGGGCGCCAGTTCCATGCGGATAAACCACCCCTGCTCATGGTCGCACACCGGACATTTCTGGGGCGCTTCCGTTCCTTCCTGCACATGGCCGCAATTTAAACACATCCATTTCGTCTCTACCTTCGAGACAAACAACTGGTTATCTTTTAATAATTGGGCAAAAGCTCCAAACCGATCTCCATGAAGTTTTTCTATCTCAGCAATTAAACGGAATTTGGCCGCCGCTTTTCCAAACCCCTCTTCCTGCGCCTTATCTGCAAAATTCTTGTAGACGTCGTCATGCTCCTCATACTCATTATGCTGCGCCTTATCCAATAAATCCGAAATATTGGGACTCAAATCTACCGGATAACCTCCGTCAATATGAATCGTTTCTCCTGCCAGCTCTTTTAGCTGATTGTAAAATACCTCCGCATGTTCCTTTTCCTGGTCGGCCGTGAATTTAAAAATATGTTCAATCACATATAATCCCTGGCTGTTTGCCTGGGCCGCTGCAAAGGTGTAACGGTTCCGCGCCTGACTTTCTCCTGCAAATGCCCGCATCAAATTCTTCATGGTTTCACTCTGTTTAAAATCCATTGCCATTGTTTTTCCTGCCTTTCTATCTTTATACAGAAATAGCATGTGCAAATATGGAAATTTTATACAGTAAAGCAAATTTTTTTGAAATTAACACAACTTTATCGGACAGGCGCTTCTCATATCCAGAGGACATTCATATACATTTCCTGTATCACCTTTTCCGATATAAGACAGCGGGCATTTTCTGCAGTTCCCGTTGGTAAAATCAGAAGCAACCTCAAATTCCAGGACGGCCTTGCGCATTCCGTTCGACGCCATCATTTCATTGATGTTCTTCCAGCTTAAGACCTGACTGCATCCTAAACATTTGTCCATCCCCTGCGCAACCGCCCTTGAGCAGGTCGGACAGGCATAATAGATCTCATTCCTTGTACCGCGCGCCTCAACTACTTCTGCCGGGAACGCCCGAATTAACTGCGCCCTCACATCATCATTCTGCATTTCTTATCCTCCTGAAACTTTCTATATTAGATTAAAGATTCATATAGTCTGGCAATATCTTCCACACTGGTTTCTTTGGGATTTCCCGGCCTGCATGCATCATCATAAGCAGACTGTGCCAGGAAAGGAATATCCTCTCTTTTCACAATTTCTTTTAAATCTGCCGGAATGCCAACATCCTGTGATAATCTCTTAACTGCGTCAATCGCAGCCTTGCGGTATTCCTCCTGAGACATAGAATCTACACCTTCCACTCCCATTGCCCGCGCAATCTCACGATATTTTTCGCCGGTAGCTTCTGCATTGTATTCCATAACTGTAGGCAGAATAATGGCGTTTGCCACTCCATGAGGCGTATCGTAAAGCGCTCCCAGCGGATGTGCCATAGAATGTACGATTCCAAGCCCTACATTGGAAAATCCCATGCCTGCCACATACTGTCCCAACGCCATATCTTCCCTGCCCTGCGGGGTATTGTCTACGGCCCCGCGCAGGCTTCTTGCAATAATTTCAATTGCTTTCAGATGGAACATATCGGATAATTCCCATGCCCCTGCCGTAATATATCCCTCTATGGCATGTGTAAGCGCATCCATTCCGGTTGCTGCCGTCAGCCCTTTGGGCATGGAAGACATCATATCCGGATCCACAAACGCCACCACAGGAATATCCTTCGGGTCTACGCACACCATTTTTCGATTATTGGCAGCATCTGTAATTACATAGTTAATCGTAACCTCCGCTGCTGTTCCCGCAGTAGTTGGCACCGCAAAAATAGGAACAGACTTCTCGGTCGTCGGCGCCACTCCCTCCAAACTAACCACATCGGCAAATTGGGGATTATTGATAATGATACCAATTGCTTTCGCTGTATCCATGGAGGAACCCCCTCCAATTGCAATCAGATAATCCGCGCCGGATTTCTTATAGGCGTCTACGCCGGCCTGCACATTTTCAATCGTCGGATTGGGCTTGATATTTGAATAAACTTCATATTTCAAGCCATCTTTTTCCAAAACATCCAATACCTTATTCGTCACTCCAAATTTAATTAAATCCGGATCGGAACACACAAAAGCCTTCTGAAATTTCCTCCCTTTTGCTTCTGCGCTAATTTCCTGGATCGCTCCCGCTCCGTGATAAGACGTCTCATTCAACACAAATCTGTTTGCCATTCTCTTCTCCTTTCTTTTCTCATAAAGTGGCTCATAAAAAAGTCTCTTTTATTATCACTCTTTTTCCCGATAATTTCAACAGAAATATATGTATGAAAGGGATTTATATTTTAAATCCGCGGATATTTAATTTATCAGATAAAACAGAGCGGGCAGGCCCATTCTGCTCTCCCGGCCCTCACTCACAGGTCGCTGAAAAACTCATTTTTAAAAGTACAAACTACTATATACCGAATATAGTTTGGTAAATCAATTGATATATTGTATATTATTTAAGCGATTCGGATCTTTCCGCCCTCATAATGGATCACTCTTTGCCGCGTACAGCTGCTTTCGCGTCATATTACTTTTTTACACGAGTGCGCGTTTTTTCTAAAGAAAAGCTCTTCCCTATAGAAGAAAAAGGGCGCCGCTCTATCATCTGCTTTGATGATGAACAACGCCCTCTTTTATGTTTCAAATTAAAGTCTCTTTAACAATTCTTCTCTTTCCGCTTCAAAACCGGGCTTACCAAGCAGCGCAAACATATTACGCTTATAACTCTCTACTCCCGGCTGATTAAATGGATTGACACCCAAAAGATAACCGCTGACACCGCAGGCAAACTCAAAGAAATAGAATAACTGCCCCAGATAAAACTCGTTCTGCTCCGGAATCTTCACCATAAGATTAGGAACATTTCCGTCGGTATGAGCCAGGATCGTACCGTTCATTGCGCTTTTATTTACGAAATCCATATCTTTTCCGGCAAGATAATTCAAACCGTCCAGATCAACAGGTTCTTCTTTCAGTTCTATTTTGCACCTTGATTTTTCCACGCTCAGAACTGTTTCAAACATAATACGGGCGCCATCCTGAATAAACTGCCCCATAGAATGAAGATCGGTTGTCAAGTCCACAGAAGCTGGGAAAATTCCTTTTTGATCCTTCCCTTCACTCTCTCCATAAAGCTGTTTCCACCACTCTGAAATATAATGAAGGCTCGGCTCATAATTTGCAAGAACTTCCGCCGCCTTACCCTTTCTAAGCAAAATGTTGCGGACAGCAGCATACTGCATAGCATCATTTTCTGCAAAAGATTTGTTTAATGCCAGCTCTCTTCCGGATGCTGCTCCTTCCATCAGCTTATCAATGTCTGCTCCGCTCACTGCAATCGGAAGAAGCCCTACCGCAGTCAATACCGAGAATCTTCCTCCCACGTCATCCGGCACTACAAAGCTCTCATAACCTTCTTCTTTCGCAAGATTTTTTAACGCTCCTCTCGCACGGTCTGTCGTCGCATAGATTCTCTTTGCAGCTTCCTCCTTACCGTATTTCTTTTCCAAGAGTTCCTTGAATACACGGAAAGCGATGGCCGGCTCCGTAGTAGTTCCTGATTTGGATATAATATTTACTGAGAAATCACGGTCGCCAATCACCTCAATCAGACCTGCCAGATAACTGCTGCTGATACTGTTTCCAGCATAGTAAATTTCCGGTGTCTTGCGAATCTCCTTTGACACATTATTGTAAAAGCCATGCCGTAAAAATTCAATAGCTGCTCTTGCACCCAGATAAGAACCTCCGATACCGATTACAACCAGCACCTCTGAATCGTTCTGAATCTTAGCCGCTGCTTTTTTAATTCGGTCGAACTCCTCTTTATCATAATCTACCGGCAGATCCAGCCATCCCAAAAAATCATTTCCGGCTCCTTTTTTTGAAACAAGCAGCTCTTTAGCGTCTTCTACTAATTTTGTCATATAAGAAATTTCTTCCTGACTGATAAAACCGGCGCATTTTCCGTAATCAAACGTTACTTTTTCCATGATTTCCACTCCTTTGTCAATATAATTGTCACCATTTTCCTTTACAGGATAAGTGTAGCAAATCTCCGGCATTTAGTCAATCACTCAGAAGCGTGTTTGATAAATGCTTTGCGGCAGACACATTTCAAAAATTGCCGGCAACTTATGCTGAATGAGGGAAGATGCCGGGGGCTAACCGCAGAAAACATACCTGTTACGGACGCGAACATTAGCAAACACGCTCCCCTGCGTTTGTTAGGAGAAATATTCCTGCAAAACTGCGTTAAACACCTCCTCTTCCTGTTTTCTGCGCTCCTGCTCTTCAAAATCATTTTCTTCCGCTGTACGCTTGTTTTGCACAGGATCTTGCTGCACGGTCTGTTCCTCTGCCTTCTGTGGTTCCTCCTGCAAAATCACATCAAAATATGCCTGTATATTTTGGGTAATACTTGTAAGGCTGAGATTCAGCCTTTTTATCTGTCTTAAAATCCTTGCCAGAAAAATTATCAGTACCAGACTCATCAGCACAATAAACGCTTCTGTCAGGATCTCATTGTAATTTTGTAAAAAACTTACTATTTTTTCCATATAGCATGTCCTCCTTCCTACCTGCTATTATAAATATTATTTCCAGTTCTGTGAAGTAGGAAGGGTTCTTTTTTCGTCGCATGTTTCGTCCGTATTCGACCAGATACTATCCGTTGAAACGTTACAGAATCTTTTTCAGAGGTAAGAAGGCAAAAGAGAGCGGTGCTCTGGCGCCGTCAATTGAATCCAACGCAGTCTCGCAAAAAATCAGGCAAGGAGGCTTGCTGAATATTCCGCGGTCAGTACATTAGTACAGCGTTTTTAAACACACGCTGGTATAACCCTTGACTTTTTCGGGGAACAGTATAAGATAGAGATAGTGTAATTTGTTCTGAGAAAATGGAGGAAAATATGAAGCGAATCGTCTTAACAGGCGGCGGAACCGCCGGTCATGTCACACCCAATATTGCCCTGATCCCACGGCTAAAGGAACTGGGGTATGAGATACATTACATAGGTTCCTATGACGGTATTGAACGCAAATTGATTGAGCAATACCATATTCCTTATTACGGAATTTCTTCCGGCAAACTGCGCCGGTACTTTGACTGGAAAAATTTTTCAGACCCTTTTAAGGTCCTGAAAGGCTACGGGCAGACGCGTACTCTTCTGAAAAAATTAAAACCGGACGTGGTGTTTTCCAAAGGAGGCTTTGTCTCTGTCCCGGTGGTGATGGCTGCAAAACACCGGAAAATTCCCGCCATCATACACGAATCAGATATTACACCAGGACTCGCCAACAAGCTTGCCATTCCCCATGCTTCTAAAGTATGCTGTAATTTCCCAGAAACTTTAAAATATCTTCCTGAAGAAAAAGCCGTGCTTACCGGCTCTCCTATCCGCAAAGAGCTTCTGTCCGGCAACCGGCTCAAAGGACTTGATTACTGCCATTTCAAATCTGACAGACCTGTAATTCTAATTATGGGAGGAAGCAGCGGTTCCCAATTCATTAATGAGATTGTCCGACAGATTTTGCCAGAGCTTTTAAAAACCTTCCAAATACTGCACTTATGCGGCAAAGGAAACCTGGACGACTCTCTGAAAACTACGGCGGGATATGCGCAGTTAGAATATGCCAACCAGGAATTAAGCGATCTGTTCGCCGCTGCAGACCTTGTGATATCCAGGGCTGGCGCCAACGCGATCTGTGAACTTCTGGCGCTTCGCAAGCCAAATATTCTGATACCGCTTTCCGCCAATGCCAGCCGTGGAGACCAGATATTAAATGCCCGTTCTTTTGAACGGCAAGGATACAGTATGGTCATTGAGGAAGAGCAATTAAACGATACCATTCTTTTGGACGCCATCCGCACATTATTTAAAGAACGCGGACAATTCATCCATGCTATGGAGAAAAGTGAACTGCTTAACTCCGTTGAAACAGTCGTACAACTGATTGATCAGGCTGCTGCAAAATCATAAGAAACTCTTAACTGCAAAATCTCTTTTACTCATAGATTGGGGCATCCTCCATACGAAGATGCCCCGTTTTTATTTTCAATTTCTCTTATTATATTCCCGACATCTCGTCGGGCAAACCATTTTTTATGATATTGCCCAATATCTGTTACTGTTTCAGCTTGTTAAAGATCTCTTCCAGTTCCTCTGCGGATAATTCCAGATGATGCCAGCACAGCTTGTCCTCATTGCCGTCCCCCGTATATCTTGGTATCAAATGCATATGAAAATGAAATACGGTCTGTCCGGCAACTTCTCCATTATTCTGCACGATATTCAACCCTTCGCAGTGTAAGCGTTCTGTCAAATACCCTGCCATCCTCTTAGCAAGCATCATGACGCGCCCCGCCGCTTCCTCCGGCATTTCATACAAATTGGCGTAATGCTCTTTGGGAATAATCAGCGCGTGTCCCCTGGTTGCCGGACTGATATCCAGAATTACCCGAAACTCATTATCCTCATAAATTGTCTTTGAAGGAATTTCTCCTCCGGAAATTTTACAGAAAATACAATTTGAATCTTTCATCTTCCTCCTCCTTGCTTATCCATTAAAAATAAATACCTGGTCTAACATCTTCAAGGTCTTAAAGTTTCCCTTCGCTGTCATTTCCCCCGTCATAAAGGCTCTTTGGAATGTCATTCTGCCCTGAATAATGCCGTCCATCACCCCGGTCGTAAGCTTCGTATAAACGTCAATCTTTTCACTCTGGCCGTAGTGAATCTGAATTTCTTCATTGTGGATTTCCACTGACAAAGGCTTCTTCTTCCCTTCAATCATAAACAGGTAATTTGCCGCGAAATCCTCCTGGGGTACAAAATGCGCTTCCAGCTCCATCAAATACGCCATATCTTCGTCTTCTTCACTCTGCCCCAGCATGTCCTTAAACATACTGCTTAACTCTTCGATATCCTGTTTCTGTTTCTTCACATAGAGGTCGTCCGATACATATTTAGACAACTGTTCGCTCTCCTGCGGCGTCAGCTCTAACTGCTGGGTACGGAGTACCGACTGTTTTACTGCCTGATTACTGCTGGGAAGGCTTTTCTGCTTCTGCGAAATCGTCCGGTAGAGATTTTCCGCTTTCTTTTCAATAATCACTGTATAATCATGATTCATTTCAAACGAAACCAAATCCTCCACATAACCGCAAAGCCCGCTGCAGGGAAGCCCTCCTAAAATTTCCCAGGCATTGGCAAGCGCAATCTCTCCTTCCCGCTCGCCATAAGTAGTAGACATAACGATTGGCTGCATATAAGTAGCGGCAATCTTGTCTTTATCTCCGTAAAGCCAGCAGGCGTCAAGAAACTGCTGCATATAGCCTCCGATTCCAAGCCATTCCACAGTTGTTGCCAGAATAATGCCGTCGGCGTCTTTAATGGTCTGCGGAAGCGTCGTAATGCTGCTCTTATGTTCATAGATATTATAACGTTCCACATCTACCCGAAGCTCTGTCAAAACTTCCTGCATTTTATTGACTACATACAGGGTGGGATCGTCTAACAAGCCCCGCCCTCCATAATAAATATTTACTTTCATTCACAAGGCCTCCAAATTATTCAATACCCATAGTATATAAACTTTTCCGGATAAAGTCAAATCTCTTGCATATGAAAAAACTTTCATAATAAACAGCCTTAAAGAAATACGTACTCCTCCGCCCCAAAACGCACTCTGTCATTCTTATTTAATTCCCGGGGCTGATGGTACTCTAATGCAACATCATTTAAAAATGTTCCATTTGTAGAATTTAAGTCTTCAATAAAATAACGCTGTTCCTGTCTGATAATCCTCGCATGGAGACGGCTGACTTCTTTTGCAGGAATGACGCCGTCTACCTGGGCGCCGTTTTTTCCCAGCAGAAAACTCTCCCCCTCAATAAAAATGTCTTCATATCGGCGCATTCCCCGGTATTCCAGTTTTCCTATAACAATATCTTCCTGTACTGTTAAAAGTTCCGTTTGATGTGCCGCAGGTTCTTCCGCCGCTCCAACCTGAGATAACAACGGTATTTGTCCTGGTCCCGATTCTTTTTTCACCCCTTTTTTATCTTTGCAGCAAACTTTTTTCTTGGGGAGAAACAACCTGCTTTTTCTCCCGAACCCCTGGGAAAACAAATCACCTGCTCCCGCTAAACTAAAAAAGCGTTTTGCCATATTTGCACAAAAACTGTATAACGGTTCCCTGCATCCTGGCAGATTTTTCTTCTCCTGTGACTCTGTCTGGAAGTCATTTTTTTCTTGCTCCGCATACCGTTCTCTTTTGCTGCCTGCGCTTTTCTCTCCTTCCTGTTTCCCTTTCCGGATTGTCTCCGCCTCTTCTACCTGGGGACCCCGGCCGCTGAAAACTGTTTCCAGTATGTTTCTGATACTTGCATTATCCTGAATACAGAGCTGATAGATGCGATATCCTAATTCCACCGCCTCATGATCCTGATGGTCAATTTTCCTTAATAATTGTTCCATACAGCCACAAAACGCCTCTGGTAAACTTCTCTCGTAGAAGGGCAGATAGGTATATTGAAAATTTTCATGTTCCAGATTAATATAAATAAATTCCAATTCCAGACAAATCCCACTTTCACGCAGGAGATATTCTGGCAGGCTGGCACATAACTTTTGTATGGATAACAGTAAGTCTTTTAACATTTTGCATCCAATTTTTTTCCCGGACAGATAGTCTGCGATCTGCTGTTTCCCACTGATATCATAATAATATCTGCTGTCTGTATCAGATAATACTGTCTGCATTTTCAAAAGTTCTGGAATCCTGCAATGTTGAAGCATCTGCATTTCATATGCTTCTAATACTGGCTTTTCTGTTTTTACACACATGTAACTCTTATTAAGATTTTTTTGATAACTTACCTCCACAATTCTTTTCTCCCTTCCATCCACGGATATGCCGTGAATCATGCTCCTTATCGTTAAAACAATTCCTCCAACAGCTCTAACCTGCGAAATTCCTCTGCCGGATGGAAGTCCCGCCAAATTTCCGAACTGTTTATAAGCTGCACCGTGCAGCTATACAAGGCGATCCCTCTTTTCATCATCAAACAGACGCAAAACAAAACCATGGGAAAGACAACCGCCGCTTCCACCGTCAGACTTCCTCTCAGCCTTATGCTGCCCGCCGTGCTTTTATTTTGTTTTCCCATATCATATCCCCCACGCCAGCATTGTAAGATACGACACCAACAGGAAAGGTACGAACGCAATCTCCTCTTTCCCTTTTCTCTTCTTAAAGAGCAAAAGCCCCAAAGCCCAGAAAGCTGCAAGAAAAATTCCTGTCATAAACAATTGCAGATTTCCATCCGCCCCTAGATACACGCCTGTTACCATCAGAAGAATCCCGTCCCCCAGCCCCACGCTTCCTTTGGTGACAAGGCTCGTCAAAATCACGGCTATCCCTATCGTCATGCCCCATAACACACTGTAGATAGAACAGACCGGAGCAAACACATGGAGTAAAACTCCGCCTATTCCAAATAATAATATACGTATTACTGTTAATTGCCTGCGCTTCATATCCTCAAGGGCGCATAAACCCAGAAGTCCTAATACCATAAATTTCTGCATTGCATTTCTCCTTACTTCTAAAATAAAATTTGCCTGATAAGCATTCTCATATGGAACTTATCTGTTCGCAGCAAAGAGCTTATCCCCCGCCGCATCGGGAGCAGGGTCTTTTATTTCCGGCTTCTTTTTTCTTAATCATATAGACGGTGCGTTTCAACCCGCTGCAGTCAATCCTGTAATGATAGCATCCTCCTTCTTTTGTCAGATAAACAACCGTTCCTCTTTTCTGCCCCCTGGTACAATGTCCGCAGGGACCATATAATTTTTTAATGTTGTCCCACTGAGAAACTTTCTGCGTTTTTATTGAAAGCTTTAGATGGGAACAGGTACGGCTGTTATGGTATACACTTTGATTGGGCGTAATAAAGACCCATCCTTCCTTATCGCCGCCGCTTCCTGCTCTCTGCTCTCCAGACCACCGATGCATCCTGCGCCCCTTTAAAACCTTCATTGTTCGTTTCCCAAAACAATTTATGGGAAATTTCAGACGATAGGTAAGAAGCACGTCAATATAGGCGCTGTCAACCGCAGTTCCTTTCCAGGAAAATCCGGCTATCTGCCCCTGCACCAGCGACAATTGGCAGTTTTGTTTCATAAGCTCCTTGTAAAACGCAGCTTTGGTGAGATTTTCCACCTGCTTTTCTGACAGTTCCCCCAGCAATGCAGTATCAGCCACCGCCCGATCCAACGCATTTTCCACCGTATACTGCACCTGCATTATCAAAAACAATGATAAAATCATTGCAGCGGCAAATAGAAACACTGGCAGCGTCAACGCTGCTTCTATGGTAAAACTTCCTTTGAGGAGGGTATAAAAAAGTGCCTCCGTCGGGGAAGCTTTCCCCATAACTTTTCCTTTACTGTAATACTGCCTGAGAGAGAGTTTTTTCCTTTCTTTTTTTATAATATGAGGCACTTTCTTATACCCTCCTTCTTTACTGGCTGCCTTACCTCTACTTCAGATAAAAATCCAAATGACTTTCCCGAAAGTGATAATCTCCCGCCTTCCTCTTTACTCCTGTAACAAACCCTAAAAACAGCGGCCGTGCGCTGTAAAGCCCTTCGAGCTGCATTCCGTGAATCTGATGATTCATTCGAAAAGCCGGTTCTATTTTCCTTATATTCTGCTCTACCACATCCATGGCACGCTGCACTAAAGTTTTCTCCTTTACCAAAAGCAGCAAAATCTGCAAATACTCCCTATAGTCCAATCCCTCTTTCTGACTCTTCGTTTGTTCCTTTTTCTCCTTTAGAATCTCTTCCCCCAAAGCCACATCACTTTTCCAGTCTGTTATCTGTTTCACCAGTGGAACACTTCCTCCCGCCAAAAGACAGCGCACATCCAGAATGCTTTCAATATAGCTCCATGCCAGTAATATTCCAATCTGCACTGCTTGGATCAAAGGGGGAACGCCTGTAAATCCTACTGCGGCCGCGGCAATCTCCATGGCAAGCGCCTGTTTCTTTCCATCCTGCATAATTGTTGTAAAATTTCCTGCCTGCCGGATTAAAAGAAGCCTTTTTACTGTTTTTTGTAAATTTTCCTGATCCGAAGCCTTACCCGCAATACAATATTCTAATTCATAATCCAGGGCATGGTCTGTCAGCTTCGCATTTCCAGCCTCCGTCTTACAGGAAAAGTAATGGTTTAGATACTGTAAGAACCAGATCTTATCCGAAATTCCATTTTGAGGAATCTTAAGATTTCCCGGGGAAATTTTACGATGTCTCAAAGTATCTGATATATTTATTGTTTTCACAGAAAGTTCTGCAGGATTTTCCACAACGAACGTCAATATGGCAGACTTTTTTAACAAATCTACCGACTCTACCGGATTTTCTGGTAACTCTTTTTTGTGCGCGGGTTCCCGCTTCTGCGGCTGGCTCTGCACTTCCTGCGTTTGCTGCTTAGAATCTGTTTCTTCTGCATCTTGTTTTATACTCTCTGCCTTTGTCATTGCATCTTTGGCGGATTCCCATTGCTGTTCCATCTCCAGGCTTTCCTCTGCTACTTTTTCTCCTTCCTGCAGCTTTTGCTTTAGCGCATTTGCCGCTCCCGCCGCAAGCTGCTCTTTAATTGCCTTACATGCCTGCTGTTCAAAAGCGGCTCCATGAACATCTGTAGCCAGAGAATGCGACGTAATTTCCAGGCTCTGTAAGGCAATCTGATAAAACCCCGCCCCTTTCTGCTGCAGACGGGCTTCCTCCATCCAATGCCCTTCCAGAAAAGCAAAATCCAGCTCTCCCTTGTCATTGCCCGCGTCAAGAAACAGCAGACGGTAATTCTTCCACAACTGCGGCTGATATTCTCCCAATGCAGATTCCAGTTCCAGCAGAATGCTTCTTTCGGCAATGCGGTCAAGTCCCTGTACTCTTGCCGCTTCTAACAACGAAAAAAACAGGGAAAAAACCAGCGTCAAAATAAGCGCCAGAAACAGCGTGATACTGCCTTGCTGTTTCGTTCTCATTGAAAAACAACCACTACTTTTTTGCTTCATTATCTCCTCCATTTGCCGCGCTTTTCTCAGATTTTATCTGCCTGTGTGGTAATTTTTTTCAGAACTTTGTTCACCAGACTGGTTATCTGGGTTTTAAATATTGCTGCCAGGCTAATAAGAATTACAATAATCAATATCACTTCTACAACTCCCATACCGTCCTCTTCCATCATAAAATCTTTAAAATTCTTCATGTTTTTCTCCTTTTCCTTTCCGGCAAACGCCGGAAATTTATGATTGTTCATAAGTTCAAAGCCATTCCCGCAGGAATTACCAGGATTGCCAGTACAATCACCAGCATCATTCCCATCGGCAGCAACAATTTTGTTCCCGCTTCTTCTCCTGCCTGTCTTGCCTGTGCCTTTCGCTGTTCATAAGCCTCCCATTCCTCCTGTTCCAGCAATTTCTGCATCCCTTTTGCTCCTCTGCGGACATTCTGTATAATCAGGGCAGACAGCTTTCGGTATACACCCAACTGGCAGCGGACGCCAAAATTCTCATAAGCCCGCAGCTCTCCTACCCCTTCCTGTATCTCATACAAGGCAGCCAGCATTTCTTCATAAGCATACCTAAGCTCCGTCTCCTTGCTTTCGCGTTTCCTCCGGTAGGTTACGGCGATTTTCTCCCAGGCAAGAGAAATATTCATTCCCGCCCCTAACAACAAGGACAGCTTGCTGACAATACCTGCATAATCATACAACATCTGCCTTCTGCGCTCTTCCTGCCGGCGTTTTTGATTTTCTTTTTCACGCAGATGCAGCCCCACGGCAAACACGGCGGACAGAAAGACCATCGCCATTCCTGAACTCCCGCTATTCTCTTTCCAGACAATTTTCTTTCCCTGCCGTTCTTCAGGAAGATTTACATAATCTGCATTTTCCTTCTCATTTTCGTCGGAAACAATCGCTGCCAGCTTCTCCGCAAACTGTTCCTGAGAAGATTTCTCTCCGGGGACAGCCCGCACAAAAAATTGATACAGACAAACTTCTTCCTGGCATACGAGCTCCGCCGTAACTTCCACCAACACAGGTTTTTTCACTTGCTGCTGCAGATTTCCGTCCGCTGCAAATACCTCGTAATCTGAAAAACTATAAGAAACTTCCACGGCGCCCTCCTGGAGATATTGGGGAAGATACAGTGATTTTGTCACCTGTTCCAAAGAAGTATTTTCTCCAAGTATAAGCCGGCTGAGCTCCTGTTTCGCCTGTTTAAAATATTCCTTCCTCTGTTTCCTGGTCAGCTTCTTTTCCTCAATTTCCAGACGCATTGGATAATTTTCAAGTTCTTCTTCCGCGTCCACCAATAATTCTATCTCCCGGCTTCCCTCGCCCGGTTTATTCCTGGCAACCTTATCCATACTGTTATCAGCTCCATTCAGCCCTTCCGATAATGCCGCCAGCAAAAAACCAATTCCCAGAATAGTTATTGACCGCCGTATTTTTCTATGAGCCGCACTTTTTAATGATAATGCTGCCGCTCCAATAAGGCAGAATACCGCTCCGGCAAAATACCAATACATATCTTCCTCCCTATATCCGGATATCCAAAATCTTTTCTGCCAGCAGAAAAGCTCCGGCATATCCTAAAAGACACAATGTCATTACAAAAACTCCCGCTGGATTTCCATACAAAGGGGCTAGCAGCTCTGAAGACGTCAGCCCCACATACAGCAAAATTCCAAAAGGAACCAGATCCATAATACGCTGTTCCGTTTTTTTCGCCGCCAGAACCGTTTCAATTTCCCGTTCTACATCAGCTTTCTGCCGAATCTTCTCTGCAGTACCCTGAAAAATTTTCATCATATCCCCGCCGCCTCTCTTCGCAAATGCAAACACCTGGGTGAAGCTTTCAATTTCCTCTATCCCGCTGCGCTGCGCTAAGCTTTCCATTAACTGCTCCAAAGGCGTATTTAACTTCATTTGATGAATCATATTGCAAAATTCCTGTGCCATTATGGTCTTCTCCCCATACAATTCTATGTATTCCCGCCACCCCTGCAAAAAAGCATTTTCCATGGAATATCCGGCTTTCAAGGCGCCTGAGATAAACTGCAGCATCTCCCGGAACTGAAACACCATTTCCCGCCTCTGCTTTTTATGCAGATACTTTTTTACAAGCCGCTTTACCAGAACAAACAATGGCAGTATTGCAACCATGGCATAAAAGCTGCGGTAAAACAGCCAGGAAATCACACTGCTCATTCCCAGCGTAAGTACAACGCACACACACTTCTCGCGCCGCTTCAACCTGTATATTCTATAATTCTTCATTTTTTACTGCCTCCAGTTCTATACCCGCCGCATATAGCTTGCCCCGGTGAATCAATTCCCCTGTCTTTTTCCAGATTCCTGTCAGTCTCCCCTCCCGCTCTCCCACCTCCACAAACTCATACAGCGGGTTAAGGCAAATTTCCCCTTCCGCCAGCCGATCGACCTCTACGATGGACAGAAGCCGCCTGCTGCGATCCCTAAGCCTTCCCAAATGTACCAGAATATCCACCCCTGCTACAATCTGGGCGCGGATAGCCAGCAGCGGCAGTTCCATACCCATCAGCACCATTGTTTCCATACGGCTGACCATATCCTGGCAGCTATTGGCATGTCCAGTACTTAAAGAACCGTCGTGCCCGGTATTCATAGCCTGCAGCATATCCAGGCACTCCGCCCCCCGGATTTCCCCCACCACAATCCGGTCCGGCCGCATACGCAGGGCCGTCCGTATCAGATCCCGTATCGTAATGGCAAGCGCGCCTTCTGGCCCTGCGCTTCTGGTTTCCATTTGTACCAGATTGGAAATCCCCTGTATCTGCAGTTCTGCAGAATCTTCGATTGTAATCACACGTTGGTCTTTGGGAATAAATTCAGATAATGCATTAAGAAATGTCGTTTTTCCAGAACCGGTTCCACCGGAAATAAAGATATTGTAACCTGCTTTTACTAGAAGTTTTAAAAATTCTGCGCATTCTCTGCTGATCGATTCCTGGCTAATCATCTGTTCCATCAGAATTGGATGCCTGGGAAATTTGCGGATGGATACGGCAGGTCCGTTTAATGCCACCGGCGGGAGCACTACATTTACCCTGGAACCGTCCGGCAGCCTTGTATCTGCGATGGGTTCTGCCTCGTTAATCACCCGGTTATTATTTCCTACCATCTGCTGGATAATATCCTCCAGCTTTTCTCTGGAAGAAAAAGACTTGTCCCACGCCTGAATCTCTCCCTTGCGTTCATAGAAAACATGCTCTGCCCCATTCACCATTATTTCTGTAATATCATCCTGGTTCAAAAGTTCCTGAAGCACATCCAGCTTCCTTAAAGAGTGAAAGACCTGCATTCTCAGCTCCCGCCGCCAGTTTAAGGGAATTACCCGCTCCTTTGCCTCCCGGCAGATTTCTTCATCAATTACTGCAAGTAATTCTTCTTCATCATGCTCTCTTGTCATATCCAATTGCGCCAGCACATTTTTCCTAATCCGTTCCACACTGTACCCCCGCCAGCCTGCGGCTGAAATCTCCCATCGTTCCCCAAAGCCATTGCTGCAAATTGACCGTTCCCGGACATATCTGCGGATGCATGGCCGGAAGAGATATATACACAAATCTATCCTCTAATTGCAGCTCTTTCTGCCTTCTTGTCATTTGCCGAAACTGCTGAAGCGGAGCTTCCTGTATTTCTCCCGGCTCTGTAGTAATATAGACCTTTGAACATTTTTCCAGCAGTCTGTAAAAACCGGGAATCATCATCCCAAAATCCAGTAAAATTACATCATAGCCGCTTTTTGCAGCCAAAAGCTTTACAAAACTGATATAGTCTTCTGCAGAAATCTCTCCCAGGCAGCCTCCGTCTTTTGCCGGAGGAATATAATGAATACCCTCCACGCAATATAAGGCGCTGTTCACACAGTCTGAAACATTTACTTCATTACTCAGGCAAAGATACATAACATCAAGAAGATCCTTTTCATACTCTTCCAGAAACCATCCGGAGAAGCCGGCGCACTCTTTCAAGTTCACATACAGCAGCTTTTCTCTCTGTCCTAGCGCCTGGGCAAAAGTCAATGCAAAAGGCGTCTGCCAGATACTGTGCCCCGGCGAATAAATTCCGATCACTTCTTTTTCCGCCGTACTTCCTGGCTCTCTGCTGTTTCCCCAGTTCTGGTAATACACAAATACTTCTCGCAAAATCCGGGAAGCGGGCTGGTACTTGGCCACGGTGGGAAAACCCTGCATACACAGTGGTACTTCCTCTTCCTGCCCGCAAAGATATACCCACATAGGTTTTTCCTGCGCATTTTGAATTTGCCGCTCTTCTTCTGTCTTCTGTTTCAGAAGCTCTTGTCTCAGCAGAGGATCTTCCAGAAATTGCTTTCCTACCAATACGATATCCGCATTCTGGCTGCTGCAGCTTTCCTGAAAACATTGCACAGAAGAAAAAGATACTCCGGTAAATTTTTCTTCATGCTCCAGGGAAATCCACTCTCCCAGCTTTTTTCCATATGCTGCGTCTGTATCACAGACTGCAATCATAATTTTTCTCAATAAGTCACCTCCATAACGATTGCATAACCAATTAAAATAGCGATTGAAAAATGAATGACATGCTGATTTCCCTGAAATTCCTGCGGATATTCTGACAGCCTGCCTGTATTCAGAAACTGGCGCACATATCCTTTCAATACCAACAGACGTGAAATAAGATTTCGATGACAGAGAAGCTTCACCAATGACATGGCCGCTCCTATAAGAAATGAGACTGCTATCGTCTTGCAAAGAATCTGAAAACCCCAAATACCGCCAATCATGGAAAATAATTTGATATCACCTGCCCCAAGGGCATGTATAAGAAATAATAGATAAAATAGGATAACTGGTATAGAAATGTTTAGAAGAAAAACACCAGCTCCTTTTACTCCTGATTCCAGAATTTGAAAAATAAACCCCAGAACCAAACCGCTTACAACCAGCCGATTGCTGATTCGAAAGCTCTGTATGTCCATCGCCGCTCCAATGCTCAGCAGCATCAGGCAGAAGAACATTTTTACCTCCCCAACTCATCACCTCTCTTTGGATTATTATCTCCTGTTCGCGAAGCAGTGATTGTTTTGAATTATAAAACATGTCTTCGCTCTTGTAAAGTAGGTTTTCCATTTTTAAACAAATTTGTAAATATCTTACAAAAATTTATACAATAAAATCCCATAGATCAACGCAAAGCCGCAGATACCAAGGCTTCCAATTGTCAAAACACTGAGCGGATTAATTCCTGCCGACACAGCGATGCCCTGACTCTGGAACAGCTCATTTACCACGCTGATCCCCACGATTCCCACTATACAACGAAGAACAAACGTAAAAATCCATTGCGTTTTTTGCTTTACCATGCCCATTATCAGTATAAGAACACAGATTCCGGCGATTGCTCCAATTCCATAATACAAATCCATAGTTTCCTCCAGATCTCCGAACCGTACGCTCCTCACACCTATTTCAGCAAATGGATCGCGTAGCAGGGACAAAATTATTCTCTCATCTGATGTATATACTTTTTGGAAAAATTTATGACTTTTTTGTATAGATTTGGAAGTTTCTGCTTATACTTTAAATAAAAGACATGCAAACATATTTGCAGAAAAGGAAAGGGATGCATATGTTTCAGATTGCGAGAAAAGAAGAACCTAAGACAACTGCTTACTCTTTACTTTTAGATGACCTGGAAAGAGCCAGGTATGACCTTGCCCTTGCTTATGATAACTTTGAAAACGCTATGGAACCAGATTTGATTGACTGTTGTATTTATCAGGTAAACGCGCTGCAGATGCGTTATAAGTTCCTGCTGACAAAGGTCAAACAGTTTAATGAGGATTCCTATGCAAGGAATCCTCTGGAACTTTCCGAACCCTGAAGGGTTTCTGTGAGACTGCCTTTCTGATAGGTCATGCCTGCCACGACCTGCTGCGCGTGCTGCATCAACGGTTCTGAAGTATCCTGCTGTGCCGCCTCTTTAAATGCTTCATAGAGGTTCTTCAGAACCTGCTGTGCATCCCGAAGGTTCTGCGCTGTATTTTTGCACACTGCCATTGCCAGCAGCTTTTTGACAAACTGATATTCGGCATACAGATCCCCCGATATCTCATAACTGAAATCCAGATCCTCCATCAATCTGCTTAAAACCTGCGAGGCTTTCCCCACAGCCAGTTTAAATTCCTGATAGTCCTGCTCTTCCTTGGCCTGAATCCCTTCTTCCAAATAAGCAAACAGTATATCATACATAATTACAATCATTTCACCCTTATTACAACAGGAGAGCCTACGGGTAAATTCCTGCTTTTTTGTCTGTGTCATCCTTTCCTCCTATGCGCACAAAACCCTGATGTTCTATTGCAGAAGCTGAAGTACCTGCTGGGGAATGTCATTTGCCTGGGCAAGCACGGAAGTTGCCGCCTGAGAAAGGACATTATATTTCGTATATTCTGTCATTTCTTCCGCCATGTCGACATCTTCAATCCTGGACAATGCCTGAGTCATATTTTCCTCCGTCAAGTCCAGGCTATTTACGGCATAATCAAGACGGTTCATGTAAGCTCCAATGCTGGAACGGACTTCGCTAACCTTTGCAATCGCCCCGTCGAAGCTGGTGATTGCGCGGCTTGCGCCTGTCACAGTACAAACATTTACTTTATCAATATATAATGTCTGAGAAGAAATCTCCTGAATCCGCACATCCATTGTCTGATTTTCATTGGCTCCAATCTGCAGAGTCATAGGCCCTACGTCTGTTACGTCCAGATTTACAGTATCACCAGGGGTTATTTCTCCTGGTATCACTTCAAACTTCATCTCAAAACCGCCCCTGTCTGTAATGGTAACGTAATTCCCCTCTGTTAAAATAGTAGCCTGCGTACCAAATCCTTCGTCGTCAGCCGCAAAACCAATTTGCACATCCGTTCCATTTGCCTGGCTCTCGGACTGAATCCCTAAAAATGCTGCAAGGGTTGGATTATCACATTTTACGTTCATTTCCGTACTCTGTCCATATTCATCGGAAACAAAAACAAGATTTCCCCCCGTAGCCAGATCACTGGGAACAAAAAAGCCATTCTCTGGAGTCCCGGAAGTATCATTGAGGTTCTGTACCACCAGAAGGTTCACTTCTCCCAGCTCGGCGCCGGCGCGCAGTTTTTCATAAACGGCATCAAATGTTTCTCCCTCTTTAATTTCAACCTCAACACCATTGATTACAACGCTCCCTGTTGCTCCAGCAGGTACGGCAGAAGTCTCCGTTAAAGTCGCCCCACCCCGGATTACAGCGTGCGTTGCATCTGCATTCACCTGAACAGAATACATATTTTCGGAAACGGCGTCCGAAATATCAATTCTGGTTATTCCGCGGTTATCCGGATACACCCGCTGATCCAACGTTCCGTCCAGCAGTGCTTTCGTATTAAATTCCGTATCCTTTGAAACACGGTCAATCTCATTCCGCAGGGAATTTATCTCTAACTGAATCGCCTTCAGATCGTCAGGTGTATTGGTACCGTTTGCCGCCTGTACGGACAATTCACGCATTCTTTGAAGCATATTATGCACTTCATTTAACGCACCGTCTGTTGTCTCAAGCACAGAAACGCCGTCCGAAGCATTTCTGGACGCCTGGCCCAGTCCCTTGATCTGCGCTGTCATTTTACTGGCAATTGCCATTCCCGCTGCATCGTCTGAAGCGCGGTTGATACGAAGCCCAGTAGACAAACGTTCAATGGAATTAGACAGGGTGTTCTCTGTTCTCAAGAGCTTTTTATTGGCAATAATTGCTGACATATTGTGATTTATTTTCATGCTGTTACCTCTCTTCTGCTTTATGCTCAGGACAGATTCTGTCCCATCTTCTTAATCTCCTCCAGAAATCCTCTTGCAATCCCATACAGAGTTTTCGTCTGTACCTGATAAGAATCAGACTTCACATTTAAATCATCCGCGTCGCTGGCGCTGGTATCGGTAAAACGGTTCAAATCCAGGCTTTCACTGCGGACAAAATCCATATTCCACAATTTATCCGCGGAGCTTAACTGCTCTTTCAGGCTGTCCTCTTGGCTCTTAAGCCCCTGAATCGTCCGCTGGGAATCGGAAACGGCATAACCTTTGACTGCATCGCCCATTACCTGAAACCTCGCCGCAACCTTTCCTAATTTGGGCGTTTCAAAGAGCACATCGACCCTGCCCTTTTCTTCTTTGCCTCTGACAATCTTCAATTGTACGTTGGTAAGCTCATCCGCCACCAGTACTGGGATGGCATAGTGTTCTTCTTTCGCCAGTCTGGTTCCAAGGGCAATCTGCTGACGAAGAATTTTTATATCGCGCAAGTCTCTGCTGGTAACTGTCTCGGAATCCGCCATCGTCTTCATGACATTTTCTGCTGTCTCTGCGAGCTTTTTATGTGCTTTGGCCATCTCTTCCGGCGTTTTGACCGCTTCCCCAAACTGCTCCAGGATATCTTGTTTTACCTGCTCTAAATCTATATCTGTATCTTCTTCCTGACGCAGCGGCTCAAACAATGACTTAAAGATTCCTCCACGGGGGTGCAGCATACGGCCTGCCGCCAAAATATTATAGGCCGTTACCGGAATATCATGACCGGCAAGCATTTGCAGAATCTGTGCTTCCGCCTTTTTCGCCTGGGAAAATTCTTCCATTTCATGCTCATAATACGCTTCTTCTGACTTTGTATCTTTTTCTGCTTGCCGAAGCTGCCACAAAAGCTCTTCCGGAGTCATATCTTCCACGGATTTCTGCCCCTGCGCCTGCTGCATTCCCTCCGGCGTGGCAAATTTTAACGCTTCCTTTGCACAGTCTGTCTGATACGCCGCCTCAATCTGCTGGGAAATGCTGAGTTCCTGGGCATTTACCGTCTCTGCCTCCCCAAAACTGTCGTCTACGGAAACATTAATTCCAGGATTTCGGTTCGTGCGTACTGCAGACAAAAGATTTTTCATGGAAAGCTCCGCACCTTGCTGCACCAGCGCTCCAATCACCGCTCCGTCCGTCTTATCAATCTGATTCAGCATCCGGTAAATCCCTATATAGCTGTCGCGTTCTTCCTGCGTAAGTTCATGGCGCTGCTCTAGCTTCCACAGATATTTGCTGAACTTCTCCTCGCCTCCTGCATCCAGCTTATTTTTCATCTCCTGCGCTTCGGCGTTCAGTTCCTCCACATTCAGTTCCAGAGGATTTACACCCTCCCGAATCATTTCCATCACTACGGACGGCGTAAGATTCTGGAACAAATTCTGCACCTTCTGATCTGCGGCTTTCATTTCCATCACAGACTCCGGATTGACCGCCATCTGATTATACGCAAGAATCCTTACCGCCCTGCGATTCGCCTCAGAAGTCTCCAAATTTAGGTCATTTAAAATATCATCCACATTTTGAAACGCTTTTTGTATGGAATCTCCCAAATCTGCCCTGGGTTCCGTTCGCAGCGTCTCGTACGCCTCCCCGGCGCGCTCCATCTGCGCCTGCCTGGCAATCCCTTTCTCGTGAACCTCATTTACGCTGTCTTCGTTCGTATGTACTTCTCCCAGAACGTAAGCAGGCACTCCCTGCAATTCCTGGGTTTTCGCCATAGTATCCGCAAAAATATCTGTGTTTTCCTGCGTTGGTTCGATATTATTCTGGCTCAGCAGACTGGCGTAATAGGCGTTTTCCTGTGCCTTCAGCTGTTCTACCAGTTCCTGCAAAGGCTGTGTCTCAATAGAAATTCCCTGTCTTAACAAGCTGTAATTTGCCTGTGCCGTCATAATCAGCCGGATTTCCTCCAACTGGCGCTTTGCTTTAAGAAAGGACCTATCCTCTTTTGCATATTCTAAAATTTCAGAATCCTTGACATCTGCTCCCTGCCGTCCATTTCCCGACAATTCCTTTGCGCTGTTTTGAGCTTCCCTGAGGCTCTCTATCGTAAGAGGCGCGCCCTTCTTTACCACCGTCCAGATATCTGCGTCTGTCGTCTGCTCGATCGTTTCTGCCGCCTGCTGCGCGCGTTCCGTATTGCGGTAGCCGTCAAGAATCACTGCATCCTGGGGGCGCCTCCCTTCCGCCATGGCTTCCGCCATAGCGGAAACCACCTGATCCTGGGCGGGCGGGAGAACCGCATTTTTCAAATCTAAAACATAATTGAGGTTTTCCGCTGTCAGCGGAATCTGCTGTTCAATCATCCACTGGCTGCAGGAAAGCGTCGTATCATTCACCTGCCGCCCTGCCTGGGTAATCACCTGGCTAACCTGCGCTTTCATCCCTTCGTCCATTTCGATGCCGGCGGAGGGGCGATTCGGGCTTTCGCCCGTACTGTGCTGCGCCTTATACAGATTCTCCACGGTAGGGGCAAGATCATTGTCCAGCATATATTTGACCGCTTCCTCACTGCACGTTGTAAGATCGGCCGCCTGCTGCATAGCGTCCTGGCAATCGGCAAGATTTTCTTCGGTTGCCGGAAGATCAGCCTTCTCAATGGCTGCTTCCAGCCTCCTTGCCTCCCCTTCGCTTCCCGCCATCTGTTCTAGCTTCCCTGCATCCGGCGTATCCCCAAACACGCTGATATCCACTCCCGCTTTGGCAAGCTCCATCTTAATCTTATCCGTCACCGTAATGATTGTGTCCACATCCGAACCGTTGACAGAATATCCTTCCTCTTCCATTTTTCCGCAATCGGCTGCCGTCACCGTATTAGATACCACCTGCATTTTGTCCTGTAGGAGCTGTGCTTCCATCTGTTCCGCCTCCTGGCGGATCTGCTCTAACTGGGAATCGCCGGAAAAAAAGGGTTTGTCTACCGTAGTCTGCTGCACAGAGACCACTCTGCCCGTATCCTGCTCTGTCTTACGGACAGTCTCTTCCTCTGTGAGGACGGAAACATTCCCTTTTACCTCCACTCTATTAGTCGAATTGGTAATTTCTGCTAAATTACTGTTATCTACTCTCATATCCGCGCCTCATTATCCTCTATCCTCATTGATCTTGAAAACATTTTATTTCACAAATGCTTCCTCTGTCTTTAAGTATTTCGGTAACAAGAGGCAAAAACTTTACTTGATATATCCCAAAAATATATTTCCGGTGCTTGCAAAAAACGCATCGCTATCCTGAAGCCCCATTTTTCTGACCTCATTTTCCACAGGACGATACAAAATTGTGTTATGCTCGTCATACCCCACAATGAGTACTGCTTCCTGCCCCGCCATGGCAAGCACCGGGGTTCCAAGACTTACATAATACAGCACCTGGCTGACGCTGCACCCGGAGAGATCCAGTACCTTCTGACCGGCAAGCGCCTCTGTCAAAATTTCCCTGGGCGTCTCTCCCTTAGCAAGCAGATCTTCCACGTCAATATTCAGCCCTTCGGTCTTCAGCAGATAAGTAAGAGAACGCACTACGGAATTTTCGCTGATTCCCAGGGTATCCACAGTTCCCGTTCCAATCGTCGGCCGGCTGGTTTTTCTTCCCCGGCGCCAGATATACTTCTGCTGCGCACCAACTACTACCCCCATATTTTCATCCGCGCGAATCACTGCTTCCGTGACAGAAGAAGTAGACATCAGTATTTTTCCCCCGCTGTAAATATAATAATTTTCCTCCTGCCTGTCTGTCTGAAGTTCTACTTCACGTTCCTCTTCTAAGACCACTTCCCGTGGAACCTTTACCTGTGGGTTTCTTGCCGGCTCCGCCTCCGCGTCTGGAAGCACCAGCAGAACCTGCGTCTGCTTTTTCTCTGTCACCATGGTATCCACCGTAATCAGACGGTTGGTTACAAGCTGCTGGTTTTTAATGGTATCCTGCTCCGCCGTCACCCATCCATGTTCTGTCTGAGTCTCACGATTCAAAAAAATCGTATCCTGCTCCACATAGGCGTGGGAGATATAGAAACCTTCCTTCTGGTATTCCTTTATAATCTTAGAATTTTTATCCACAATGGTTATCTTATACATAGGGAATCTGGAATTTCCCGCATAGTCCGCCGCTACATCGCTTTCCCTTACGGTTCCATATACAAAATCGCTTTCTACGAAACCTACCGGTTTTAAATATTCCGCTTTGCTTCCCTTTATACTACGTACCTCTTCCCCTTCCAAATCCATAATTTTTAGCGTCTGGGCTAGCTTCTCTTCCCCCTCCTGCCAGGCTATATATCTTCCATCCTGAGAAACCGCATAACTGCCGGCGATCAAATTTGGAATCACAATTTCCGCCTTGCGTGAAGACAGATCAATCTTAAAAAGCTTTCCATCGGCCAGCAAATAGAAAATATTCCCGTCGCTAGCATAAAAAATCTGTCCCCAGTCCGCTTTCAGCATTTCAAAAGAGCGATTGGACGGCAGGAATATTTCCTCCTCCACGGTGTTTCCCAGACTGTCGTAGTGATAAACTCCAATTCCAGTCTGCCCCTCATGGTGCCCCCGGTTCATATAACCATAGACTACAAAATCCATGCTTCCGTTCTCGTCAATGCGCATGATTTGTATCTCATGCTGTCCATTGTTTTCTCTTTCAGAAATCCCTTCCGGGTCAAGGAAACTGAATACCTGGGAAAGTTCGTGACTATCATTATTGTACAGCCACAGCTCCCCTTCCTGGACAAAGGAAATGATATTTCCCTTTTCATTTGCCTTATATTTTACATTTGCAGAAGCAATCCCCAAAAGCAGCCGGTTTTTGTCCACAATCCCATTTTCCCCGCGGAAAATCTGATTCATGTTCCGTTCATAATTCAACAGATACATGCGGCTGTTAATACTATTATAGCGCACACGGTAATACTCGGTTACATTGTAATATTCCACTTCCCCGTTGTCCCCTGCCGCAGTTACCACATAACGGAGCACGATCGTATTATAGGAACTGCCCATCTCCTTTATGGAAGGCACCGGCTCCTCTAAACGCTCACCTCTAAAATCTCCCCAGCTCACCTGTGACAAACTGGAGTGAATCGTTACCTGCTGGAGGGTCGTATTGTCCGCCTTGCCGTCAGGTTCTAAGTACGTCGCAAGATTTTCCGCCTGTGCTTTGTCAAAAGTCTGCGCATGAAATTTCATCACAAAATCCAGAGATTCCCCTGTATAATAGTCTTTTTCCCGGATAATTCTCGTATAATAATACACTGGTTTCCCATCGCTGTTCACCCGAAGCACAAGCACATACTCCATATCTTCTTCCAGGATATTTTCAAATTGCAGCTCCACCTTAACTTCCCCGTTCGTCTGTGAAAAACTGCTGATTTCACCGTCCTCAATAAGACGCTGCATATCCATCGAACGTACCTCATAAGAAATTCCCTCAATCTGGTTCTGGTAAGTTCTGATGACTACCGGCAGCGTCAAATCCTCACAAAGAGGCGTTATGGTATCGCGCATTGCCGTACCGTCCATTTCCTGGCGATACCCATATAATTCATTGATCCTCACATTCTTCCGCTCTAAATAAACCACTGGCAGCGTCGCCGACGCCATCTTTGAAGTTAAATCCACCTGGCTCTGCTGGTTAAAAAGACTCATACCTATCACGGTTGCCACAGATACCAGCAACAATACAACAATTTTAATTATGCCTTTACGCATTCTGCCTGTCTCCTTTTTCTCTATCCTCTGTGTCCTCCTGCGCCAAAGTTCCTGCCAAAGCACCGCCTCTTTCGCATATTCCTTCCTGCAGCGCCGCCAATGTGGGATTCACCTGCAAAAACTCCATAATACTGCGGTAATCCTGGCTGTTTTTCCCCTTTCCCCTCTTTACTCCCCGAATCAGTATATTTTTCGGTGTATGCTCCATATCAATAAATTCAAGTATCTGAACCTGATATCCTCTGCTCTCCAGAATCTGGGCGCGGAGTGCGTCTGTAAACAGCGCTGCCATTCGTTCTTTTATCAGCCCATACTGTAAAATCGGAGCCAGAAGGTCATTTTTTATCTGACCGTTCAATTCATGCTGGCAGCAGGGTACGGACAAAATCACTTTTGCCCCCCAGCGGATTGCCTTATCCAATGCATAATCCGTGGCAGTGTCACAGGCATGAAGCGTCACCACCATATCCACCTGCTGTACGCCTTGATACCCGGCAATATCCCCTACATAAAATTCCAGGCCCTGATAACCATACTTCCCCGCCAGCATCCGGCACCTGGCAATCACATCTTCTTTCAAATCCAGGCCAATAATATGTACCCGATACCCTTTTAACTCCTTCAGATAGTGATACATAGCAAAGGTCAGATAAGATTTCCCACAGCCAAAATCAAGAATGGTAATTTCTCTGTCCCTGGGAAGCTCCTGCAATATATCCTCAATAAACTCAAGAAAACGGTTAATCTGCCTGAATTTATCATATTTCGCATGGACAATCTTCCCTTCCCTGGTCTGCACTCCCAAATCAACCAGAAAACCAACTTTCTTTTCCGGATCCAAAATATATCTTTTCTTTCTATTATGGGATAAATCCTGGCTTTTTACACAAGAAACCGCCTTTTTCTCCTTAATTGCCACTTTCCCTTTTTTGCTCACCAGAACAGAAGCTTGTCCCTCCTGAGAAAAAATTTCCATCTGACGGTAGCTTTCCAGCCATTTAACAATTTCTGCCACTGCTTCCTGTAAAACAAAATTTTTGTGCAGCACCTTTTTTTCCTGCTGCAGACTCGCCTGGAATTGCAGTTTCTTTTTTATCAGTACCGGACGGAGACTGATTTTTACAGTCTCCGTCCCGGTTCTTGGATTACTGATAATAAGCTTTACCAGCATCTCATTCAAATATTTATATAAAAGCTCCTCGATCTTTTCCATGGTAATCCTCTCTCATTTTCTTTGGAATATCCTTCAAACCGTTACCACCAGCGGCGGCATCTTTTATGCCTGCATCTGCGCTGATACATCTCATTAAACAATAATACTTCAATAAGGTTCTGCAGGCCCGGATTTCTGGGCGGCGGTCCCGGCGGTCTTCCCGGTCCCCAGCCTGGTCCTCCTGGCGGTGGTCCCGGCGGCCTTCCCGGTCCCCAGCCTGGTCCTCCTGGCGGCCTTCCCGGTCCCCAGCCTGGCCCTCCTGGCGGTCTTCCCGGTCCTCCCGGTCCCCAGCCTGGCCCTCCTGGCGGCCTTCCCGGTCCTCCCGGTCCGCGCTGCGCAATCAGATTTCCTTCCAATGGCAGCTCTTCCGCTTCCATATCCTGCTCCTGAAACTCCTCATATGCACCTTCTTCATACTGTTCTCTCTCATATTGTCCCATATCGGACTGAGTCATTTCTGCTCCATTAAGATCCGGCTGACTCTCCGCAGCAGAATCATAAATCCGTTTCACAATCCTATTCACCATCACACGGTCGGGATATTCGTCGAACATCAGACTTCCCTCGTATTCCATTTTATCACATTCATCCTCTACCATTTCCTGGATGGAACGGACTTCTTTGGGATACATACCCTTTAATTTTTCCAAATCCCGGGCATATTCCAATTCTTCCATATAAACGGTCTGCATAGGATATGCCATGTAAAAAGGCACTTTGGACATATTCTGCTGAGGGGTTTTGTAAAAAATCTCCTGTTTATAATCCACAGTCTCTCTCCCATTTTTTCTATCTCTATACTATATGCCTCATTTCCGGTTATGCCACTCCTATCATTAAGCAACGACCCATATCTCATGCCAAAATCTCATTGTTTCACAGTATAGCATACTCAGAAGGCTTTTTCCAGAATGATATTTGCGTTGATAAAGACGGAAAACTATGTTAATATTTTTTTAAATGCAAACTAAGGGCAAACCTCTGCCGCTACGCATTTCTTCAGAAAGGAATTTCCATATGACACGAAAAAAAGCCATACTGCTTGTCAGCTTCGGCACAAGTTACTTAGAAAGTAAAAAGAAAACCATTGACCGGATCCTGGCCGACGTCAGCGCGGCCTTCCCTGAATACCAGATATACCAGGCCTGGACCAGCAAAATGATTCTCGCTCTCTTACAATCGCGGGACAACCTGCATATTCTCTCTTTAGAAGAAGCTATGGCTAAAATCATCTCCCACGGTATAGAAAAACTTATCATTCAGCCTACCCATTTAATTAATGGACTGGAAAATGAAGTAATGATACATACCATCATGGAACACGCCTCTCCCAATCTGCAGATTACATTCGGAGATCCCCTGCTGACTACCACAGAAGACCACCGCAATGCCTTAAAATGCCTGCTGTCGGAGTATTCCGCCCTCCCAGAGGAGGAAGCTCTTGTACTTATGGGGCACGGCACCTCGCATTATGCCAACGCCGTCTATGCAGCCCTTGACTACATGCTTAAGGAAATGGGCTATCTCAATGTATTCATGGGAACCGTAGAAGCTTATCCGGATCTAAATACTTTAATCTGTCAAATCAAAAAAACCTCTGTGAAACGGATACACCTGTGTCCTTTCATGCTCGTAGCAGGAGATCACGCCAATAATGATATGGCCGGAAAACAAAAAAATTCCTGGAAATCTATTTTTGAGGCGAATGGTTATGAGGTAATCTGCCACCTGAAAGGACTGGGGGAATACAAAGGTATACGAAAAATTTATCTCGAACATTTAAACAGAGCAGCCGCAAGTTAATTGCAGCTGCTCTTATCACTCCAAACACGCTCTTTAATACTGGAATACTGCTACCCCATAAGCCGGAATCGGATATGCAAAGGAAAACGGACGGTTGTCACATTCTTTCTTCACCGCTTTATACATCAAAGGACGTTTCTTGCCCTCTCCTCCATATTTCTTCTCATCACTGTTAAATATCAGCTTATACTGCTTCTTTAAAGGAACTCCAACCCGGTAATCCTCCCACTCCATAGGCGTAAAGTTGCAGACAAACAGCAGATTATTTTTGCCATTTTTACTCTTACGTGTAAAACTGAAGACACTGCGGTAATTATCGTCTGCATTTATCCATTCAAAATTATTCCAATCACTGTCTGCCTCATACATCGCAGGATATTTTCTATATAAATGCAGCAAGTCCTTAAAATATGTCTGAAGCTGCAGATGCTCCGGTTCCTGCAAAAGGAACCAGTCCAGCTCCCGCTCTTCGCTCCATTCCCGAAGCTGTCCAAATTCCTGTCCCATAAATAAGAGCTTTTTGCCGGGATGTCCCATCATAAATCCATAAGCCGCCTTCAGATTTGCAAACTTTTCTTTGCCCTCACCCGGCATTTTATTAATCATAGAACATTTCAAATGCACAACCTCATCATGGGACAATACCAAAATATACTGCTCACTGCTGTTGTAGCTCATCGCAAACGTCATACGGTTATGGTTATCCTTTCGAAAATATGGATCCAGCTTCATATAATCTAGGAAGTCGTGCATCCATCCCATATTCCACTTGTAACTGAAATTGAGCCCGTCCTCTTCCACTTTGCCAGTCACCTTCGGCCATGCCGTGGACTCTTCGGCAATCATCACGGCTCCGGGATTCCTTCCCAGAATCAATGTATTGATATGCTTGAAAAATTCGATGGCTTCCAGATTCTTATTTCCGCCGTATTTATTGGCAACCCACTGTCCATCCTGTTTGCCATAATCCAGATATAACATGGAAGCAACCGCATCCACGCGCAGACCGTCAATATGATAATGCTCAATCCACATCAGCGCGCTGCCGATGAGGAAATTTTTCACTTCCGTCTTACCGTAGTCAAAAATCTTCGTTCCCCAGTCCGGATGCTCTCCCTTCTTCGGGTCCGCATACTCATACAGACAGCTTCCGTCAAACTCGGCAAGTCCGTGAGCGTCTCTCGGAAAATGTGCCGGAACCCAATCCAGAATGACACCGATATTGTTCTTATGCAAATAATCTACCAGGTATGCAAAATCTTCCGGCGTTCCATATCTTGACGTCGGGGCATAATATCCGGTTACCTGATATCCCCAGGAACCGTCAAAAGGATATTCCGATATCCCCATTAATTCCACATGCGTATAGCCCATTTCCTTCACATATTCGGCAAGCCGCTCTGCAAATTCGCGATACGTATAAAATCCCTCATCCTCTCTTCCAGGATGACGCATCCAGGAACCTGGATGCACTTCATAAATGGCCATGGGCTGGCTATGAACATCTTTACATGCCTGGCGTTTCTCCATCCACTTGGTATCCGTCCAGGCAAAGTTACTAATATCCGCTACCCTGGAAGCAGTACCCGGCCGGAGTTCTGCATAATTTGCATACGGATCCGCCTTATAAAGCTGCCTTCCATCCGGTGTTTCAATGTAAAACTTATACAAATCGCCCACAGCGGCGCCCGGTACAAACAGCTCATAAATACCCATTGGCTCAAGCCGCTCCATCTCGTCAGCATCTTCCTTCCAGTCATTAAATTCTCCAATGACCGAAACCTTTTGGGCGTTAGGCGCCCATACTGCAAAATACACTCCCGCCTTACCTTTTTCCTTTGCGGGGTGCGCGCCTAATTTCTTATAAATATCATAATGGGTCCCCTGACCCAGATAGTACATATCCAAATCTGAAAAATGTTCCATACGTCTCACTCCTGTTCCCTTAATCTTCAAAATCCTTTTCCCTTAAATACAGATACCCTTCGGGGCTGAATTTCTTCCCGCCAAAAAATTTTTTCAAACCGCCGCGGTCTGCCCTGCTGATTGCTTCATCCATTATTTCCTTTACTTCTGTAAGCGTTGTCGCCTCATCCAGCTTCTGGATATTGCTGATACGGTTATAAAGCGCCAGTATTCCCATATCGTCAATTTCACATTCCTGTTCCAGCGCATAAGCCTTGGCAAACTCTACCAATTCATCACTGGTAAAAACCGGTATTCTCACACGCTCTGTAAACTTACGGGCAAAATTTACATCCAGGCTCATAGCTTTGTCAATCCCCTTTCTGGTATCTTCCATAATAACCAAAAGCCCGTCTGTATTCTGTTCCATCAAAAGAGATAAGCCCGTAGCCGTTTTTTTAGAAATATCACCAGCCTTTTCTATAATCAAATATCCTCCGGCAATCTTACGAAGCAATTGCGTCAAATCTTTCTGATTTAAAGATTCTCCAGTAATTTTGCCCACCTTGCCTCCCGGATGCCTGCCGCTTTTCTGGATTGCCTTAATAAAATCAGTTGCCAAAACCGTTTTCCCACTTCCTCTTCCGCCGGTTATAAGAATATTTCCACTGGAAGAGGTGTTGTCCTTACCCTTTCTGTGCAAAGCGCCCTCCAACACCTGGCAAAGCTGCTGCTCCATACCAGTAATGGGGACAAAATAAGAAAATATTTCTTTCTGTTCCTTACTCAGTTTCCGTATATGCTCCTCAGGCTCTTCCAGCTCAATCTTAGGTACGCTGACCTTTTCCTCCCTGGATTCACGGGCTGCCTGAAATACGGAACGCAGATAATTTCCAGCATCCTTTTCTTCCTCCTGGTCTGGGTTGTCTGCTTCCCGCTCAATAAGCTTCTCCAAAGACGCCCCCTGTTCCATAAGTTTCTCTGGTTCCTGCAAAGGCTCCTTTGCAATTTCCCGTTTTTCTTCCCTCAAAGCCTTTGCTTTCCTGACTTCGCTTTCACGTTTCATCTGTTCCAGATATTCCTCAGGAATAGGTTCCCCTAAAATTCTGGCCGCCTCTTCCCAACTGGAAATATTATCGGAAACCGCTTCCTCCTGGGTGGAATCTGCTGATACTTCAATATCCTCCGGCAATGGAACGCTTTCTGGTATCTTCATTCCATTTAATATTTCACTGTCCTGCGGCGGCTTCATCTCTTCCGCCCTTTGCGCTTCTTCCGGCAACTGCATTCTTGCTGGCTCTTCCATACTTTGGGGCGCCTGCACTCTTTCCGTCACACGATTGGCCTGCGCTGCCTGTCTTACCTTCAACAGCTCCATATCCTGAGATACCTGCGCTCCTTCTGGCCGTCCAATATCCTGCGGAGCCTGCGTTCTTTCTGGCTGTTCCATATTCTGCAATACGCGCGCTTCTTCCGACCGTTCCATATCCTGCGGCGTCTGTATTGCCTCTGGTAATTCAGCTTCTTCCGGCGTTCGCAAGCTTCCTGAAATACTGATATTCTCTGGTATACGATGCTCTTCCCCTGTCCCGGCAGCTTCCGTCAAATACCCTTCTTCTGAATATAAAGTATCTTCTTCTGCCTCTGTCTGCTGCTCCTCAAACGTTTCTTCTGCCTCCTCAAACGGCACATGATGCAGATAACGTTCCGCCAGAAGTTCCTGCGGCGTAACTCCAGCCTCCAGCTTGGGGATAATCTCATTGAGGCGTTTCAACAATTCCTGCGCCTCCTGCAGGGCACGTGCCTTGGCAGATACCAGCCTTCTCTCCTGAGCCGTTGCCATCGCTACTTCCGCTGCCTGTCTGGTCCTCTCCCATTCCGCCAGCACATCTTCAATATCCATCTGCCCGTTCACCTGAGGCTCACGAACGGTTCCTCCCTGGACTGACAAACGTACCTGTCCGTCCCAGTCCTCCGCAAGCAGTTCTTCAAAATCATTTTTCAAAGAACCGTCAATCTCTTCCTCCGTCTCAATGTATCCAAACTGATCTTCCTCTTCTGCCGGAATCTCCTCCTCCGGCGGCACCTGCAAATAGGGAATCTCCTCCACCATCTTCTTGATATTATCCATCGTGTCGCTTACAAGCTCTTTGGTATTGGCATCCATAATCTGCTGCATACTCCTGGCAATTTCCGCCTGAAGATTTGATGTATTAAAACGTGCGCTCCCCGCAGCAATATCAGGAATTTTGACTGTTTCCTGAATAATTTCTCCAGACTCCAGCATATCCGTGGGACGAACCTCTACCACGCCGTCCCGGAACTGCTTAAACTGCCGGTATTTCTCTTCCTGCTCTCTATTCAGGGGCTGATACAGCATTTTCAGTTCCAGCGCCTTCTCTACATATTTACCATCCCCAAACCAAAGAACAAGTTCATCGCAGACCTCCACGCACCGCTCGCCATTCCCGGCACGGTGATACAGATAAGCAAGCTCAAACGCCCACTCTTCTATATATTCCCGATCCTTAAATTCCTCCAGAATAGCAATCAACTCTGTGAGGTCTGCACCACTCAGCTTCGCAATCTGGTACCGAAGTATATATTTCTGATTATCGTAGGGCGCAACCTCAAGAAATTCCTCATAATATTCTTTTGCTTCATCTAAATTGCCCATCTTTAAAGCAACCAGCGTCAGACGGTACAGTATATTTCTGCCCACAGCCGCACGGTCATATGCCATTAAAAGTATTTCATGGCTGTCCTCATATCGTTTGTTTCTGTCATAAATCTCTCCCACCATGCACAGCGTCGCTGAACTCTTTACCTTCCTCCAGTTAATGGAATCTGCAATCTCTGCCGCTTTTTCATAGTCTTTCTCTTCCACCAGATTCTTTAACTGTTCCAGTTTTAGCTTATATTCGTATCTATCCAACTGTTTCACCTCAGAATTATGTTAAACGGTACATTACCCCCGATTATCGTCCATATTACCTATAGTTTAACATATTCTCCCTTAAGATGTCAAAAAATCTATTTCTTCTTCTGATTTTTCTTCCGCGTCTTCAGCCATTTCAGGCTCCTGCCGCTCTTTTCTCCCGCCTGCGTTTCCGCCTTGTATACTTCCTCCTGATAGTTGACCAGCTTATTGCTTTCCATATCCAGTCTTTCCGCATGTATGTAATTCCCGCTATCCAGCGGAAGCTGTTTCCTGCGCATCGTATAATTTAAAGCCCTGCGCAATATATAAAATATTACGGCAAATAACGGAACCCCGATAATCATTCCTGGTATTCCAAATATTCCGCCGCCCACAAGTATGGCAAATACGACCCAGAAGGAAGACAGTCCGGTAGAATCCCCTAAAATTTTAGGACCGATAATATTTCCGTCAATCTGCTGCAGTACCAAAATGAATATCACAAAGTACAATCCCTGAATTGGGTTTGCCAGCATAATCAGAATCGTACTTGGCACGGCGCCCAGGTATGGTCCAAAAAACGGGATCACATTGGTTACGCCCACAATGACGCTGACTAATACAGAATAAGGCATATTCATAAAATACAGGCAGATAAAGCACAAAATCCCAATAATCAGGGAATCCAGAATTTTTCCTGAAATAAATCCTCCAAAGATCTCGTTACTTTTATGTACCGTATGGATAATGGCATTTGCCTTATCTCCGGAAAACAAAGCATAAATCACCTTCTTGCTCTGGCCGATAAAAATTTCTTTGCTCATCAGCACATAAATAGAGATAATTATGCCAATTACCACATTGAACAAAATTCTTACCGCACCTATGACCCCGGTGGTCAGCCCAGCTACGATATTTTTGGTCTGCGGAAGAAACTCTGTCCTCGCCCAGTGCTCAAAATATTCCGTCCCTTTTGTCAGCCCGATTTCCAGATAACCGGAAACCTCACTTTCATTGTCCACGTAGTCATTGAGCCAGTCCATAAAACTGTTCACCTGCTTAGGCATCGTCCCAATCATGCCATTAATGCTTTTATACAGCTCCGGAATTACCATCTGCAGCAAAACTCCAATCACCAGCAAGAGGAACAACAGGGCTCCCGCCACGCTCAGACCTCTTGCCACCTTATCTGCCTTCTCCTGCTCCTTCATCCTCCGACGCAAAAAGGGCAGCAGGAAACGTTCTTCATAATTTACCACAGGATTCATCAGATAGGCCAGTACCAGCCCTATGGTAATAGGCTGCAAAATTACCAGAAGCTTATCTAATATCCTGGTAAACCCATGATAGCGGTAAATCAGGAAAAAAAATGAAATAGAGCCTATAATCACCAGAAAAGAGATTAACCCTATTGCCAGGTAAGGTCTGATATTCCAGTCGTTTTCTTCATGTATTTGCTTTTTCTCTTGCTCATCCACAGTTCATGCAACCTCCTACTGCTGATGCAGGGCATTGCAGACAGCACTGTTGTGCCGTCCGCAATACCCTGCTGCATTCTGATTTTACCGGCTAACCCTTATAATAATTAATCAGGCAGCCTTTTAATATAATGGTGCGTTCATCCTCTGTCAGTTCTCCCATCTTTAAGAGGAACTCTTTTAAGCCTCCATCCTTCACCACATAAGCCTTAATCTCTGTCTTACGTCCTTCCACTGCTTTGCGGATATCAGGAATAAAAATATAATCTCCATTTGTAAATGGAAGTCCGCCTTCTGCAATCAGGAAGGGCAGCATTCCCCAGTTGATGAGATTGGAGCGATAACGCTTTGTGGCATACTCATTGGCAATATTCGCCCAGCCTCCCAGCACCTTCTGGCAGGAAGCAGCCTGCTCTCTTGCAGATCCGTCTCCCGGTTTTACTGCGAATATAGTGCTTCCAAAGCCCAGGACATCTGCACCTTTTTTATCTGCAAAAGCTTTCTCCGGAAATGCCTGATTGACAGCAGCCATCACCGGTCTTAATTCCTCAACGGCATCCAGAGGACATCTGCCCTCTTCTACTGCCTTCTGCGCTTTTTGTATCTCCTTGGCGCGTCCCACATATGCGGGATCCTTTCTGGACAGCGTGAACTCTGCAAGTCCCAGAGGATTTGAGCGATAAGAGGAAGTTTCGCCGGAAGGAATCAGCTCATCCGTAGTGGTAACCGGATCATGGATTTCAGAAACCACCTTTAACACCATATTTTCCGGCAATTGACTCATAGCCGGCCAATCCTTGATGTTAGGACCAAACTTGATTTCCTGGGAAGGATCTGCCACACCCTTGCTGTCAAATACCCGGTTTGCATATATTCTGCCGTCAAAATGGTATTTGGGATTCGTATAATACACATCCATATCGGTAGCAGGCGTCAAATATCCTTTATTTGCCGCAGTTGCCGCTATCGAACGGGCGTCCATCAGCGCCACAGAAGCAATCTGACCGCTTTGCAGCTTACTTCCCTCCCGGTTGGGGAAGTTTCTGGTAGAATGACGGATAGAAAAGCCATTATTACTTGGCGTATCACCCGCCCCGAAACACGGACCGCAGAACGCCGTCTTTAATATGGCACCCGTCTCCATCAACGTCTCCGCTGCGCCCGTTTTCATCAATTCCATATAGATTGGCATACTCGCCGGATAAATGCTCAGCGTAAATTCATCGGAACCGATGCTGGCGCCTTCCATAATATCCGCCGCCGCACTGATATTCTCAAAACCACCGCCTGCGCAGCCGGCGATAATTCCCTGGTCTACATAAAGTCTGCCGTCTCTCACTTTATCCTTCAAGGTAAAGTCTACCGCCCCGTCTAAGCTGACTTTCGCCTTCTTTTCACAGTCGTCAAGGATATCCATAAGATTTGCGTTCAGCTCCTCAATGGTATAGGTATTGCTGGGATGGAACGGCATTGCAATCATAGGTTTAATCTTACTCAAATCCACCTCTATCATACCGTCATAATATGCAACCTGCCCCGGATTCAATTCTTTATAATCGGCTCTTCTTCCATGAATCTTATAAAATTCCTGGATCGCTTCATCCGTTCTCCATATGGAAGACAAACAGGTTGTTTCCGTAGTCATAACGTCAATCCCAATTCTATAATCCGCGCTCAGACCTGACACGCCCGGTCCTACAAATTCCATGACCTTATTATTAACATATCCGTTGGCAAACACCGCCCCGATAATGGCAAGAGCCACATCCTGCGGCCCTACGCCTTTTTGCGGTTTCCCGGCAAGATAAACGCCTACCACTTTCGGCATATTAATATCATAGGTTTTGTTCAAAAGCTGTTTTACCAGCTCCGGCCCACCCTCGCCCATGGCCATGGTGCCCAACGCACCGTAACGGGTATGAGAATCGGAACCCAAAATCATCTTGCCGCCGCCTGCGAGCATTTCTCTGGCATACTGATGGATTACGGCCTGATGCGGCGGCACATAAACCCCTCCATATTTCTTGGCACAGCTTAAGCCAAACATATGATCATCTTCATTGATCGTCCCTCCTACCGCACACAGAGAGTTATGGCAGTTGGTAAGCACATAGGGAACCGGAAATTTCTCCAGTCCGGAAGCCCTGGCTGTCTGAATAATTCCCACAAAAGTAATATCATGGGACGTCAGCTTATCAAATTTAATTTTTAATTTTTCCATCGTTCCAGATGTGTTATGCTCGGAAAGAATTTCATAAGCGATGGTATTGCGCGCCGCTTCTTCTCTGGCGACTGCGGTTCCCGTCTCCTTTTGAATGGCAGCCGCCGCCTGTCCATCGTCTGGTATCAGGGTCTGTCCATTTATCAGATACACACCGCCATCATGCAATTTTATCATAATCTGTCCTCCTGATTTAAACTGATAGGTCTAAGCCCTTTTGACTGTTTTATCTGCCAGTGTACTGCTGAATATAAACCAGACAGTATACTGGAAAATAAGCCAATGGAAACCTCCATCGGCTTACTTTTCCCTATCCAAATATTATAAGATGCAGGAATAGGAAATGCAAGGCTAAAATATGAACTTCCACCATTTTTCATCAATCTGCTTCTTCTCTCTGTCTGTGCTCCTGTTTAAAACCAATCATCACTTTGAATAAATCACCGTCGAGATATATCTGGAACGTACCTCCCATCAGATTCATAAGATTTTTGGCAATAGACAGCCCCAGTCCGCTACCCTCCGTACTTCTGGAGATATCTCCCCTGATAAAACGTTCCGTCAGTTCATCCGCCTCAATATTGAGCGGATTCTCTGAAATATTTTTAATAGAGAATAATACCTGTTCCCCATCGGCATACATGTCCACATAAACCCTGGTGTGCTCCATCGCATATTTGGCCACATTATTATACAGGTTTTCCAGTACCCGCCATATCCGCCTACCGTCGGCAAGAATCACTACCGATTCTCTGGGCAGGTTAGAAATCACATTCAGCCCGCGAGCCTCAAAACGCCCCGCAAATTCTCCCTCTGTCTGATGTACCAGCTCTACCAGATTAATCCGCTCCAGTTCCAGCTTAATATTACCTGAGCTGATACGGGAAGCTTCCACCAAATCCTCGGCAAGCTGTTTCAGCCTTTGTGATTTACTCTCCAATACAGCGATATAGCTGCGCGCCCGTTCATTTTCAAGTTTTTCCCGCTTCAACAAATCCACATAATTGATAATGGAAGTAAGGGGCGTCTTGATGTCATGAGACACATTCGTAATTAAATCTGCCTGCAGCCGTTCATTTTTCAGGCTGGCGTCTGCCGCACGGTGCAAACCTTCTCCGATATCATTGACGGCATGGGCAAGCCTGCGGTTATCACCTTTTAATTTATTTTCTTCAATCTTGTATTCCAGATCTCCGCTGGCAATTTTGCTGATGCCCTCCAGCACCTTATTGCGCTGTGCGCCCTCCCTGATAATCATAACCGCTTCCACACCGCATAATATACTGAACATCGCTACGCCTGTAACAAATATATCCTGATTATAATACATAGCAATCATAGGCAGGATAATCAAACACGCCAGTAAGTGAACCCCATAAAAGACGACCATTTTTGTAAGCGATTTACGGCTGGTAAACAACAGTCCCACGCCGCAGAAGAACCAGCTTAGAATGCTGCCGGACCATAGTACGCCCGCACGAATCCGCCTCACAAAGCTCAAATAAAATATCTGCAAGAATGCCGCACCTGCAAAAGTAACGGTACCTACAATCACCAGCAGGCTGCTAAAACCCGCGCCGTCATATTGATACAGTACGCTGACAGTTGCCCATATAAAAATAAGGATTCCCGTCATGGCTATCATGAACAGAATCTCCGTTGGGATACGGTCCAGCAGATTCAGATGCACCTCTCCTGTATCATCGCGTTTTCCAGCCACGATACTCAGATAAATAATACAGGTCAGCCACATAAGGATACTGATTACCCCTCCCCACAGGCAGACTCTCAGCCACGGATACATCTGGGTATATTCCCGTTTTGCTTCCTTAAAGCTGTCGGCATTGGGAAAACTGGTATCCACTCCGATGAAAATCACATTTCCCTGATTACCATATACTGGTTCGATATGCTGGTAAAAATAATCTTCCATTCCTGATATATTGGTTTCCAGATGCATATCATTTTCCCGGTAGAACAGGTATTTTCCAAGTTTTTTCCCGGTAGCCGGCAGTTCAGAAGCTTTGACGTTATTAATGTTGGTATATATCGTATTTTTTCTGCCCTCATTAATCCAGTAATATACATTGGTTCCTTGGGAAACCTGCTGATAGGTGTTTAAACATCTGCGGTATGCCGTAAGTTCCTCGCCTAATTGTTCCAGAGTATAGCTCAGCGCGCGAAAAGAATTCTGCATCTGTTCCAAGGTAGCGGTTCCGTTCATATAAGCCTCCCAGATGCCCATACCTTCCAGAGGCAGATAATCTTCATCAACAAAGTCGTAGGCCACAGACATACTCACATATCTTGTACTGTTCATACTGACCAAAAGCCACTTCAGCTCCTCTTCCGTCAATTCATATAACTGCCCCTGAATGACTTTCTGAATCACTTCCTGATGCTCCCTATCATTTGAAACATCCTCCAATACTCCGATAGACATTTCTTCTTGCTGAGCATCCGTATGATATGTTGCATCCTGCTCTATGAGACTGTCCCCTGAAACGCTGTAGGAACCTCCATAATAGTACTCCACCTGTTCAATCACGCTGTCCCGCAGTTCCGGCGCCATCTCCCGCACGCTGGTAATCGGCTTTTCTTCGCTGTATATGCTTTCACCACTTCGGAAAATAGTCAGCCTCTGCTGAATACTTTCATCCACTTCATATTCAAGCATAAACTCAAAGGGCGAAGTAGCATACGATCTTGACCATTCCGCCAGATCGCCCAGTTTATAAGCGACCGCGTTTTTCTTCTGCTTTTTACCTGAAATTTCCCGCCTCTCATAATAACGCTGGATATCTACAATTTTCTCCGGATCATAACTGCCGTTGGTTTCAAACTTTTTGCGCAGCTCTATAAATTCCAGAAGCTCTTCCGCCGCCCTCTCAAACTGGTTCGTAAAATAGCCGGAGGATTCAAAAGGCAGATTTCTCTTTTCGTTGAAATTCAAGATATTTTTTTGTAACAATATCACCAAAACCATGAGGCAAATTGCAAATATCACGGCAAACACCTGGCCCGCCGCTATTAGCGCCGCCTTCAGACCAATCGAATACCTCCACTTTTTCACACTATCACCGCCTTTATTTCGCTGATTTCTCTATTTTATAGCCCACTCCCCAGACCACCTTTAAATAGCGCGGTTCCTTGGGATTAATCTCTATTTTTTCCCGAATATGGCGGATATGTACGGCAACCGTATTATCCGCGCCGATAGCATCCTCATTCCAGATGCTCTCATATATCTGATTAATGGAAAATACCTTGCCCTGGTTTTTCACTAAAAGCAATAAAATATTGTATTCAATGGGCGTCAGCTTCACCTGTTCATCATCTACTACCACTTCTTTCAGATCATCGTTTATGACCAGTCCTCCTACCTGGTAAATGCGCTTGCTGCTCTCTGCGACATTCCCAAGCTGAGTATAGCGCCGGAGCTGCGACTTTACACGCGCCACCAGTTCCAGCGGATTAAATGGCTTCGTTACATAATCATCTGCACCGATATTTAAGCCCAGAATCTTATCTGCATCCTCAGATTTTGCCGACAGAATAATAATCGGAATGCTGCTGTCCTCCCGGATTTTCAAAGTAGCGCGGATTCCATCCATCTTCGGCATCATTACGTCAATAATCAAAAGATGAATCTCCTGCTCTTTCAACATCTGCAGCGCCTGTTCTCCATCATAGGCTTTCAGTATATGATAGCCCTCCTGCTGCAAATATATTTCAATGGCGTCTACAATCTCCCTGTCGTCATCACAAACCAGAATACTTTTCATTTTCTTCACCTCTCTTTCTTATCCGGATTCTTTTATTATACATGAAACCAGGCAGTCTGCAAAAGCCATTTTCGCATTTACTCTGTACGATTGTTATTTTATTATATCAGGCTCTTCTTAAGTAACTGCGTAGTATTTTATTAAGATTTCTTAAATATCCCTGTTAAATTTGTTATTCTTTCGGACGGAAATCATAATAAAATTCTATACTGCCGACTATTTTCTCCGTTTTCGGGCAAACTGAGAAAAAGGAGGCGAAATTTATGAAAATAGCATTTTACACGGCAAAACCGTATGATCGTATCTGGTTTGAACCAATGGCAGAAAAATACCATATGGATATCCTCTTTCTGGAGGCTCCCTGTCGCCCCAATACACTGGATCTTGCCTCAGGCTGTGACGCTATCTGCGTTTTTATTAATGATCAGATCAGCTCGCAGATGATTGACAGACTCTGCGACATGAAAGTGAAAGCTATCCTGCTACGCTCTGCCGGATTCAACCATGTGGATATTGAAGCGGCTCGCGGAAAAATCCACGTGCTTCGAGTCCCCAGCTATTCCCCGGAGGCAGTCGCCGAATACGCAACGGCCATGCTGCTGACCGTAAACCGTTTTACACACCGCGCTTACACACGCACCAGGGACTTCAATATGAGCATTAACGGATTAATGGGAACAGATCTGCATGAGAAAACAGCCGGAATCATCGGCACTGGAAAAATCGGGCAGTCCATGATTAGGATTCTCAAAGGATTCCGCATGAAAGTTTACGCCTATGATCTCTATCCTGACAACAGTCTTGATGTAGAATATGTGGATCTTCCGGAGCTTTTTAAAAAGTCTCACGTCATTTCTCTGCACTGTCCGCTTACCAAGGACACTTACCACATTATTGACAAAGCCGCTATTTCTAACATGCAGCAAGGCGTCTACCTGATTAATACCTCCAGAGGCGCCCTCATCGATACCAATGCGCTCATCGACGGTCTGCTGGAAAAGAAAATTGCCGGGGTGGGGCTGGACGTCTATGAAGAAGAAAGCGGCGTATTCTATGAAGATCTTTCTGATAAGATCATTCAGGACAACACTCTGGCAAGGCTAATGACCTTTCCCAATGTGCTTGTCACCTCTCATATGGGTTTTTTCACCTCAGAGGCAATGCAGGCCATTGCCATTGAAACTATGGAAAATGCCCTTGCACTGGAAAAGGGACAAAAACTGGTAAATGAGGTGTAACCTCATCCGCCAGTTTTGTCCCTTCCTTTTACTGACTGTTGGACTTTCTGCCAAAAAGAAATTTTCGTTCTTTCTTCCCCGAGACAGAAGCCTCTCCCGTCCCATTCCCCTCTTTCCATTTAAAATACTCCGCATCCAGATCCACTCGAATCTCAGGCGGCTCCTCTGGTAAGGCGTTCTCCTGCGAAACATTTTCAATGATCCGCGACATATCCTCAATCTCCAGATTCTGTTCCTGGCTCCTGGCTGCCCTGCGGCGCAGGCTTTCCGCAAATTCTTTGCCGGTCACTCTTGCCAAACTCTCCTCTTCTTCCTTTCTGGGATTAATCTCCGGCTGGGTCAGCCCATATGACTTACCGGTTCGTTCAAAATATGCCTGATTTACCCGTACCTCCGGCTGGACTGCAGAATAGGATTTTCCTTCATTCTGAATACGCTTCTCTTTACGCTCCGTCACCTCTTCCAAACGTTCCCGTTCCAGTTTTTTATTGATTTCCTCAATAATTTTTATGTATTTCTGCGTGTCCGCAAAATCCTGAAGCTGCCCCGTCAGCTCCAGTTGATTATGGCGCACCCGCTCCCGCTCCTGCTCCATCTCCGTATTCATTTTTCGAAAAATTTTCTGAACGGATTCATTGGCGTCCTCCATGATATGACAGATCCGGTTAATAGCGTCATCTGTATACATAATGGAAGCGGCATAAATATCATCTGCATGTCTGTTTGCCTTTTGGATAATCTCTTCCCCGCGCTTCTCACATCTGCGCTGGGCTAACTCATGTTTCTGGCTGGTCATCTCATACTGATCCATCACTTCATAGATTGCCAGATTTAGCTGCTCTAACAGTTCAAACACCTGTTTCTTTTCCACAATAATCCATTCTCCCCCCTGATCGAAAGGTTTGCTGGCAGAGAATAAAAGGTGTATGTTTTTTAAAATATGTTCTACTTTATCCTGTACGCTCATGGTATCTTCTTTCCTCGGTCTGTTTCTCTTTTTATCTATCTTATGCGAAAGTTCGTATCATAAATCCCAAATTCTTCTCCATAGTTTCTTTCTATTATAGCCAAAGCCTGTTGTCATGGCAAGAAGATTTCCATTTTATGAGCAATTCCGCAATTATTCATAACGGAAAAAGACGATCCTGTCAATTAGAACTGCAAAGGGATATTTCAATAAAAATGCATTGAAATATCCCTTTGCAGGTTCATTATTTCACGTAAGGATTAAGGCAGTTTCTTAATCTTTTTGAGAAGATGAAGATTCTGTTTTCCGCTCAGAATCCTTTTCCTCTTTACGGTTTCTCTCTGTTCTGCTATACCCTCCCGTATAAGTCCCGCTCCTGGTATAAGTCGCGTTTTTACTGGTGTTTACGGCCTTTGCCCTTGCCGAGGCGTTACTGATGCTGACCGCCTTGCCGCCTATCTGATCCCCGAAAGAATAAGAACCTGTAAATATCGATTTTAAGACGCTGATATCCGCTTCCTTTAATTCCTCCTCATCAAGTTCCAGTTTGTTGCCCTTGCCAATTGTAATCCCCGCCTTCGCCAACAGACTTTTTGTCTTATCCGTCATATTCGTCATCCAGGATGCATTGCGCAGGATATTTTTCGTATCCGATTCCCCGGTCTGCTCCACCAGGTCATTATAATTTTCCACAAAGGATTTTACCGCTTTGGTAATCGCTTTCCAGTCATAATCCTCTTTTTCTGTCTCTTCTCCGGTCTTTTCATCTTTCGTTTTTATTTTTTTCTTCTCCCACAAAGAGGACTGCTTGAGAGCGTCCGCCGACTTCTTTAAAGCATCTGCGCTCGATTTGATTAGCGCAAGACGCTGCGCGCTGTCTCCCCGCTGGGACACCCCGTCCGCTTTCTGCCTGGCATAGTATGACTTTAACAGTTTTCCATAACTGCCGTTTTTGATTGACGCATAATCCGACAGGCTAAAAGTATTTGCCGTGCCAGCGGTCTGTCCTGCGGCGTCCAAAAATAATGACGCCTCATTGCTTCCTGTTTCCCTTCTATTGCCGTAATTCTGGTAATTATTGTAACGATACTCTTCATAGCAATAATCATTGCCGCTGTTAATTTTTGACATAATTTCACCTCCTACAACTGCATGTCAACCGGTGTATAACCCTCCGGCAATGCTTGCTCTTTTTGAGACGCCGCAGCGTTGTCTTCTTGCGGCCGTCCTGGTTTTGGCTGCTTATTTTCCTGCTCGTTTTCTTTCTCATCAACTTCCTCAGAAGCTGAATTGGCAGTATTATTGGCCTCTGCCAGTTCCGAAATCTGAGCGGACACTGCATTCTGCGCTTTGGCCTCTGCCTTTGCAAGTTCTTCCTGCTTCTGTTCTACATTGCCGCCTCTGGCTGCATCCTGCTTAATCTCAATCTCCAGGACTGCAGTTTTGCCTTGCAGATCAGAGGCCGCGCCGCCATAAACTTTTGCCTGCTGTATGGCGGCGTCTGCCGTCAGCATAGTCTTCATATTGTCCTGGGATATTCCTGCGGTCTTCGTATGCCCGGATCGATTCTCAGGCCCCTCCGTCTTCTTGCCGTCCCCTAACATATCCTCCATAGAGGCCCCTTTTACCTGCTGTTTTTCCTTTCTCTGCTCAATCTGATGCTGTCGGAGCTGACAATTTAAGTCTGTTATCTCTTTCTGAATTTCCTGGCGTTTTTTCATCTTTTCTTCCACAGCTATTTCATCATTTGCAGAAAGTTCCTGCAGTTGTTTCTGCTTTTCTGAAATCTGCCTCTGAATATTTTTACTCGCCTGATCCATTCCCTGCAAACCGCTTATCGGATTCGCCTGCACGCCTATTCCACTAATTTTCATTATCATTCCTCCTTCACATTTTATTGATTTATCGGAATCCTGATTCCGCCAGAGAAGAAAATATACCTGAAAAGACTTTTTTTCGTTGTAAAATACCGCTTGTCCGAATCCTGCAGCCGTTTTATATCTGCCTTACGCTTTTCTGTCGGCACTTTTTACTGCTGATACCATAGACGGCAGGTATGGTTCCCATTTCTTTCCTAGACCAATGTTGCCGCAAATTAATAAAGAACATGACGCAGAATAAAATCTGTCATCATGTTCTTCATATTATCAGATGCTCATATAAATAATTGCATGTATCAGAACCGGAAGTCACGTTCTCCTTTGTGGATATTGGCAAGGTAATCAATGACCTTCTCTTTTACCCTGGGATTCGTAATAACATCCAATTCCTTTTCAATCAACTTGTCGCCCACCTCTCTGGTTTCCTCTGATGCGTAATCCTCCAGATATTCCTTCAATGTCATCAGGGCATTGGGGTGGCAGCAATTTACAATCTGCCCGCTTTTTAACAATGTCATGAAACGGTCTCCGGTTCTGCCCTCCCGGTAACATGCAGTACAGAAGCTGGGCACATAATCCATTTCCATCAGCCATTTTACCACTTCATCCAGGGTACGGTTATCACTGACATCAAACTGCGCTGAATTTTCTTCTTCTGGTTCTGGCTGCGCATATCCGCCCACGCTGGTTCTGGAAGCGCCGCTAATCTGTGAAATCCCTAAATGAAGCACCTTTTCCCGGCATGCCTGACTCTCTCTGGTTGACACAATCATACCCGTATAAGGGACGGCAATCCGAATACACGCCACAATCTTGGCAAAAATTTCATCCGAAATACCATTGTCAAATACGTCCGGGTCAATATCATCCGCACGGCGCAGACGAGGTACGCTGATAGTATGGGGGCCTACTCCTTTGTATGCCTCTAAATGTTCTGCATGCATAAGGATTCCGGTAAAATCATACTGGTAATTGTTCAATCCAAACAATACGCCCAGCCCCACGTCATCTATGCCCCCATCCATAGCGCGGTCCATGGCTTCTGTATGATAGGCATAGTCATGTTTCGGTCCTGTGGGATGCAGCTTTTCATAAGATTCCTTGTTATACGTTTCCTGAAACAAAATATAAGTACCGATTCCCGCTTCTTTTAATTTCCGGTAATTTTCTATGGTAGTTGCAGCAATATTTACATTAACACGGCGGATCGCCCCATTTTTATGTTTAATGCCATAAATTGTCTGAATACATTCCAGAATATATTCGATAGGATTATTTACCGGATCTTCTCCTGCTTCCAAAGCCAGACGCTTATGCCCCATATCCTGCAACGCTGTAACCTCTTTGACAATTTCTTCCTGTGTCAGTTTTTTTCTGGCAATATGTTTGTTCTTCAGATGGTAAGGACAATACTCGCAGCCATTGATACAATAATTAGATAAATACAATGGCGCAAACATTACGATGCGGTTACCATAAAAATCTTTTTTAATCTGTTCTGCAAGCGCATATATTTCCTGATTTTTATCCTCCAGCTCACAATCAAGCAGCACCGCCGCCTCCCGGTGGGACAGACCTTTACGCTCTCTTGCTTTTTCCAGGATTTGGTCAATCAACTCTCTGTTATTCTTATTTTGCTGCGCATACGCCAGAGACGCCAAAACTTCTTCGTGGCTGATAAACTCCTCGGCTTTGGGTGACATTACGTTATACATGATTTTCCTCCTTTTTTCGGCCGCGGTAGTCGCCACGGTCTGAAACCAGCTCATATCCAATATTTTTCATTCTTTTACTCAGACAATTCCTGCACTCTGCGGCCTCGTCCCCAGTACAGATTTTATTATCGTACAGTTCATATTTTTTACGCACAGAGGTTGGGGAGAGATTCGGCATAACCACATTTGCTCCCGCCTGGATTCCCTTTTCCCTGCCCTGCGGATCGATAGTGCCCAGAGCAGTTGTCGCCGGAAGCAAAAGATTGGGCAGCATAACCCGCAGCAATCCAATCATAAACAGAGTCAGTTCCACGGTTCCTCCCGCTTCCTGGGAGAAAGGAGTTTCATGATGCGGCACAAAGGGACCGATCCCTGCCATATGCGGCTCCAATTCACGAATAAACAGCATATCCTCCGCCAGATGTTCCGGTGTCTGTCCAGGGCTTCCCACCATAAAACCCGTGCCTGTCTGATAACCGATTTCCTTCAAATCCCAAAGACATTGCCTGCGGTTTTCTGCTGACAATTCAGGTGGGTGAAGTCTTCGGTAATGCTGCCTGTCAGCCGTCTCATGCCGCAGCAGATAACGGTCGGCTCCCGCACGGAATAATTCTTCATAGCTCTCTTTGGAGCGTTCTCCTAAAGAAAGAGTAAGCGCACAGTCTGGGTACTCTTTCTTAATTGCCCGGACAATTTCCAAAAGCTTCTCCTGGGTAAACCAACCATCCTCGCCCCCCTGGAGCACAAAAGTTCGAAATCCCAGCTCGTAACCGCTGCCGCAGCATTCCATAATCTGTTCCTTCGTCAGACGATATCTTACCGCCTGTCTGTTGCTTCTGCGGATTCCGCAATAATAACAATCGTTTTTACAATAATTGGTAAACTCTATCAGCCCCCTGGTATAAATCCGGTTTCCAAAATATTTATGCTGCCAGTACCTTGCACGTTCAAAGAGATACTGTGCCGCAGCCTGGTTTCTGTCCTGAATCAGGGCAATCCATTCCTCTTTGGTAAGCCTGGATGTTTTTTCCAGTTTGTCAATTAATTGTTTTGTCCGATTCATATAGCCTCCGTGTTTTTATTTGACAGGTTTCGGGTGTCAAAAGCACTTTTGGCGCTACACTCATACCATATTGTTGTTACAAACATGCCGCAAGACAATATAGACTATTGAGCGGGACATTGCACCCTTTTGACATTCAAATCTATATCTATAAAAGAATAAAGACCCTGTACCTTCTGGTACAGGGTCAGCCGTATCTATCTGCCAAAACATTCCCCGATTTTGGGATATGCCGATCTTTATATATCTCATTACATGATATGCTGCACCGTTCCCTTCAGGTATCCTTGTGGTCCGGACTTTTCTTTCTGATATGTCAGGTTTACCGTCAGAGTTTCTTCCCGCTCACCTGTTTTAAAATATCGTAGCATAAATATTTTAAAAATTCAAGATAAATTTCTGATTTCCCGCCGCCGGAGGCTCTCAGTCTGCCCGCAGCATCGCATGGACAACGAAGACACATTTATGCACCGTTCATCCCGACTGCTGACTGTCTCGGCTGAGACTGCTATTAATTCAACAAACGAGAACTTTCCCAATAAAAATCTGTTTACTTCAATCTGATTTCTATTACATAATGCTGCCAAAAATGGACTGTATACAGAATCAATCCGATAAAAAGTATAACCAAACCAATTCCTGTTCCATTATTATCAGGGAAATAATAATTAATGGCAAAATGAATTGGCGTAAGCAATACTGCAACCACCAGCCAAACCTTTTCCAATCGTCGAAAACTTTTTTCTGCCTTTGCTTTCTTTTCTTGTAATAAAAGCATATTTTCCTCCGCCTTTGCTTTATAATCCTCCATAGCAATCCTTTCTCCGCTTAATAGTTCATTTACGGTTATCCCTAAAATATCACATAGTTTTATCATGATTGACACATCCGGAATACTCTTTCCGGTTTCCCATTTGGATACTGCGCGATTCGTAATATTCAACTGTTCTGCAAGCTGCACTTGTGTCAATCCTTTTTCTTTACGACAGGACGCAATAAATCTTCCTATCTCATTCTGATTCATCTCCGAAAACCTCCTTTCTGTTCATATTATACTGGAAAACCGTGTCATAATAAACGAACTATCCGTTGAATTAAGCATATTCCACTTACGGTTGATTGTATTCGCCCGGCAGTCTGTCTGGTTTCGATACAAAAATCCTCCCCAAATCCTGATTTGTATTTTTCTATTTCCGTTCCTGATGCGGGTTCGGGTTTTTCAGCAAGCCCTATTTTTCCGCAATCTTTTTAAGCGCCTGCTTTTCCTCCTCAGCGTTATTTGTCATCATATAACCTTCATCCATAATTATAGTTCTATACTTTTTATTAATATACTATCTGCAATTACTATATTGTTCATCAGCTACCTGCTCCAGCCACTCATTGCTTCCATTTTCACCGGGGCGTCCTCTGCGGAACCTGCAGAATGGTTGCTTTTTTTATTCTGTGTAAATATATCAAAGATTTCATTTTCGTTATACATAGGCAGAAATCCCTTGAAATTCTTTCCATTTCCCTGATTTTTCTCTACATACAAAAATAACCGCCCGCAATATCCAATCACATACCATTGCCACTGCAATTCCTATTACTCCCATTTCCAGTACAATACCTAAAATATACGACAAGAACAGGCGGACAGCAATCGTAGATAAGATGGAAACATACATCGTATACTTTACGTCCCCTGATGCCCTGAGTCCATTACATAACGCACCGGAAAATGGAAAAACAATGGCATTAATACATTATGAATCAGTACCAGCCAGATAACAAGCTGTTTTGTTCTCAAATCTAAAGCGTAAAATTTAAGGAAAAGCGACGTTAACAGGAACACAAATAAGTTCCATGCAGATGAAATCAACAGTGTCATTTTCGTAAGCTTTTTAAAATAATATTCCGCCGCCTTGGTGTCCCTGCTTCCCATACATTGCCCGATTACCGTAATAAACGCCGGTCCCATGGCAACCCCTGCCAGCGCAGCCAAAGACCATATGCTTTGCGCCACTCCGTTTGCCGCAATCTGATAGGTTCCAAAAAGCGCCACAATGCTTGAGAGATCCACTTTGACTAACTGAAAAATGCCATTTTCTGCACCGTTGGGAACCGCTATATTTAAAATGCTTTTCATCAGCTTGGCTTTCCATCTAAAAATCCAGCAGAAACGATAGGCAACGCCGCTTTTCTTCTGGAAGCACAGCACAGTAACGGCCGCCCTGAAAATGTCCGGGCAAAGAACGACGGCCATGCAACTCCGGCAACTCCGGCATTCAGCACGAATACACCGATTACATTGCCAACAACATTAATAATATTAGAAAAAAGCGATATTATCCATATTCATTCACCTCATTTTCCGCAGACAATGAAAAAATCAGACTTACCGGCAAGGATATTTGCACCTATCGGACATTTACAAATGACAAAGAAACAGATATTTTCTGGCTATTTAGCCATTACGGGACTATCCAATTCGTTTTTAGCCACCCCGCTCTCTTTTGGCATTGAAAGTCCGCTTCGCAATCAGCATGGAAATGGCAGACAGCCAATTTGGATTTTAAATAAATCTGTTCCCGTCTGCGATCGGATTTCTTCAGTAAGCCTTTCGTTTTATCTCCCCAGAAAAAATAATCGTTCAAAACAATGCCGCCTGCCCTTGGAAATTCAATACGGACATACAGTCATGAATTGCATCAAGCCATGAGACCGTTTCTATTGGAAGAGCATCCCCGAAAAATTACTCGGAGGTCCTTTGCTGTTTCCTCCTATTCAGTCTGTGTCATTTCATATGCGCCTATGTAAAAATCGCCTGTAAACCCTTGGCTTTATTGTAGCCGAAAACCGGCTTATTTTAATCTGAATCCATCGACCCATTTATTTACGGTACTTTGAGATACGTCGCCATCAAAACGTCTGCCTCTTTTCCATGTTGGATTCCCCTTGCACAGCTTCTTCAAATTAGAAGATGCCGGACCGATTCCGCTGCTGCCGGAAGTACAGAATGTGATTACCGTCGTACCGCTGAAATCATAACTTTCAATAAATGTATCTATGATACGGGGCGCGGTCTCCCACCAAATCGGAAAACCAATAAACACAACGTCATATTGATCCATGTTATCAACAGAACCAGAAATTGCCGGACGTACTGCCGGGTCATTCATTTCCATCGTGCTGCGGCTGTTGTCATCGTTATAGTCCAAATCATCATCCGTATAGGGTTCCTGTGGCACAATCTCATAAAGATCGGCGCGTAACCCGTCAGCCATATATTCAGCCACTCCTTTTGTTGTATTTGTCGCGGAAAAGTAGGCTACTAAAACATTTGTCGCGCCCGCATTCTCATTTTCTCCGCCACCATCTGGGTTTTCGGCTTCATCCGGAACGCTGGTGGATTCTGTGGCCGAAACCGGTTTCTGTGTTTTGGAATCCTCAGATTCCTGTTTGGAAACTTTTGTTTCCCCTGCCTCTTTCAGCGTGGAACTGTCATTCTTTTCTTGGCTGCTGTCCCCGCAGGCCGCAAAAGATACAGACATTAAAACAATTAATAAAATAACTGCTATATTTTTCATAAAATCCTCCAATCTAATGTACGGATTATATTCTGCTAAAATCTCACAGGATATCTGTTCTTCCGCAAGGCGGATTTTTAACGGCGCAGCAGTGTCTGCGGCCAGAAAATCCAACGCGGCAGACGGGCAGAGAGGCAGGTGAGTTTCTGGATATAATTCAGACAGTACACTGCTCTGACCGTGAAAATATAATATTTTCCTGGCTGTCAAAAGTATCAAAAAGATGCATCCAAAGTTACTTTCCCTATGGGAACCATTTCCATTGCTAAATTTAATACAGTCAATATTCGCTGTACTGGTATCTTGTCTGGTTAATAAATATGGTAATGTATAGTATCATAAAAATAAAAAAGTGTGATATCATGGCAAGACCCAGAGAATATATTATCTCTTTATCCGAAACAGACGTTAATAAACTGCAAGCCATCATCCATAAAAAAGATACATCCAAATCCATTATCCGCCGGTGCCAGATCCTTTTGGAGTTAGATGAAAACAACCCCAGACAACTGACACAGATGCAGATCGCCAACGCTTTTGGCGTCTGTAAAGCGACTGTGTCCAATATTGTAAAGCATTACATTGAGCAGAGACTTGATGCCTGCGTTACTTATAAACGTAACCCAAATTCCAATGCAAGCGCAAGGCTGACGGCAGGGATGAAGCACGTATCATTGAACTGGCTTGTTCAAAGCCCCCTGAAGGTCGGACCCGATGGACCCTGCGTCTCCTGGAGGAAAAGTCAAGGATGGTTCTTGATACACCCATAAGCAAAGATGCCATCCATGACATTTTA
>QXWW01000063.1 GCA_009911185.1 Lachnospiraceae bacterium | reverse complement strand
CACTTCATAGGGGTACCATAAAAAGTTATTCAGGTATAACCTGCTTTTAGGATAAGGAACCGTTGGGGTATTCAATAGTTTTGTAAAAGTGTGTATCCTGCGCTGTTTTTCTATAGGTATCTTCTAAGTGCTTTAGAATAGTGCAGTAGGTACAGAGAAAGATTCGACTTACTAATAGACAGACAGGGAGTTTAAACAGTAAAGCCAGTATTTCAGAATTTTTTTGTAGCATTTCAGATTTCATTAGATTACACATGTCAGGCAGAGGGAATTAAACTTCAAAAGAAGTTTTTTTAGTATCCCCATATTAATATTTCATTTATCTGTTTGAGGGGAGTGAAGCAGTCTTGAGTATGGTGAATAAGTTATGAGGGAACAAGGCAGCGTTTGTTTCATTTATCTGTTTGAAAAGAGAGAGCAAAGCAGCCAGTTATTGGGTATACCCGCCAGAAAAGGTGAATTGTTTTTGAAAAGGGATGCTGGCAACTTTTATTTTTTTGGTATTCTTTGTAGTTTTTGGTGTATCTTGTTAGGTTGGCGGTTTATTCATTACATTCGCATATAAGGGCTTTGCCTGGGCATTTATTTTCTTTCATATGGGAAAAGGATTCGTTATTTTACTGTATGTGAGTATGCAGATAAGTTTGGCAGTCTGCCGGCTATACGGGGTATCACTTTCCTTTTCAAGAGGATAAGTAGATGGTTTGGTATCAGAGAAAGCATTGTTTTTATTGGGTTATCATCTACAGAGAAGATTTTATTATGAGAGTGCGCATGAGGATGTTGAGATAAGTTTGGTGGTTTGCTGTTTTGGCGGGATTATTTTCTTGCTGACATTTTTATGTGAGCTGGGGTATTGATATTCTTATATGGATAAATAGAGGTATCTTTAGAGGCCTTGCTGGGGTATCTTCCCTTTTAGGAGAATAATATTTTTTGTGTCTTTGCTTTAGACCCGCCATTTCCGGCGAATGATTGTGAAGAATAAGAGAATTGTTTCCCACTTTTGATTAAAATAAGTGGAGATAAAAATATAGCCCCCACAGTAGGGTTTTATATATGAAGTTCTGTCGGTGTATTGCCTGATAAGGCGAGTCCTATTGGGGATAAATATTTTTCAGTAGAGATGGGCTGGCAGATTTTTGGAGTTTTAATTGTGGGTACTGTTTTTCCAATGAAGATATGTGTATATAACTATATGAGATTATGTATAGAAATATGGAGATGAAATCTGGTAGATTGTTTTTTATGCTGTAGTACCATTCTTTCATGTAAGAGTACGTTGGTATTTATAGAGTTTTGTCTGTGGTACTGATTTTCAATGGTGATATATGTATTTAGCAGAATGAGACAATGCATGAGAATAAATATGGGAGTATAAGAGTGGGCTGTAGGTATTCTCTTTATATACGATATGCAAATATACTATTTGAGAGTGAGTATAGAAGCATAAGAGTAAGCTGTGGGCATCCTCTTTATATACGATGTGTATATATTATTTGAGAGTGAGTGTAGAAGTATTGATATGAGCCTGGCAGTTTTATATTTTCTGGGGGTACTATGCTTTCATGGGGATATGCTGCTTTAGCATATAGGGCTATTCTGATATCTATTGAGTGATTCTGGGGATAATACGCTTTCATGAGGATATAAGTATTTAACTGTATGAGAGTATGCCATGAAGATAGAGAGATAGGTTTGGTAATTGTTGGTATTTGTTGAGGTATGCCAGATAAGGCGGGCGTTGTTTGTGGTATTGCTATTATAAGGATAAGCAAGTTTGGTGGTAGCTGGGGTACTAATTTTGAATGGGGATATTAGATTAAGTTTGGTAGTTTGTTGTTTTGGTAGAGGATATTTTTCCCTGGCATTTTTTATATGAATATAGGTACTGATATCCCCATGTAGACGAATAGAGCATTTCTGGGGTATTAGCAGTTCTCCATGAAACCCGCCATTTCCGGCGGATAATTGCGAAGAATATAAGAATTGTTTTCCACTTTTAAGCAGGATAAATCAAGATAGAAATATAAGCCCCCATTTGGAACAGTTAAGCAGTTTTCCTGTTGCTGGGGTACTTTGCACATGAGTGAGGTATCACTTTTAAGAATAAGCAGATTAGTATCGTCAGATAAGACCATATATTATTGGGGAATTAGCAGCATATTGTATGAGAGCATGAATAGAAAGTTATAGATGATTGAGGATTACTGGCATCCTGCCAGATAAGGCGAATTATGGTAGATGATTTGCAGATTGCTGTGGTATCTAAGCAGGTATTATCCTGCCTTTGATAACATGGAAAGAAATAAAGAGACAGCTTTTTAATGTCCTTTTAGGTATTGTTATTTCCTCTTTAAACCCGCCATATCAGGCGGACAATGGCAGGATATTTTAATTTCTTTTCCAACAATTATGTGGAATGGGTAAAGATAAAAATATAAGCCCCCATTTGAAACAGTTAAGTATTGATAAGAGCAATATGCAGGCTTCAGTATATTTGAAGTATGCTGGGGTACTGACTTTCTCTGTGAGGGGATGGTGGTAGACCGCCAGTTCAGGCGCATATAGAGGTATTTTGGGAAGATAAACATAAATTTCCAAATGAAGGAATGAAAAGGCAGTTGTGGGTATTGATTTTTCCTTGAGAGAGGATTGGCAGTAGTATACCAGATAAGGCAAATCTTTTTGTACCTGATATTTAAAGAGTCTTTGCTATAAGAATAAGCAGGCAATATTAGCGTTTTCCCATGTAGGGATTCTGTCGGGGTAGTGATTTCCTTAAGGGGATTGGCAGTAACCCGCCAGCTAAGGCGGTTGCTGGTGAGTCATTATGAAGGGTTAAGTAATTTTTGGTATCCTATGTTCTTTCAGGAGGATGATATTTGTTGCTGGGGTATGTATATTCATTTCTTTCTTATCTACGCCATATCTGGCGGACTCTTGACGGATATTTGGTTTAATGAAATGAGTGGATGTATCTGATATTCGTTGTGGAGAGCAGTTAAGTTATTAGTGGGGTGTTCATTTCTTTTCTATCCACGCCAAATCAGGCGAACAATTCATGTAGATATAATAATTATATTCTTAGTATTAAGACTGATGAGGAGAGATAAAAATAAAGCCCCTCTTTGACAGGAATAAGGTAGTGTTACTTTGCATCCAATATAAAAGTAATTGAGGTATTTGTTTTCTGTAGAGAGTTTAAGGCATCAAGGCGCAGCCATCCCCTCTGGTAGTGATAGGGTAAGTCTGGCAAATCTTTGGTCTAGCGGATTGTGCTGGTATCTTAAGCAATCAATGGGGTATGTTCATTTCCAGTTCATCCTCGCCAAACCAGGCGAAGAACCCAGTAGGCACAATAATTATATTTTCAGTATTAAAGCTGGCAAGGTAAGATAAAAATATTGTTCCTCTTTGGGAAGGATAGGTAGTCTGGTAGATATGGTGTAAGCTGGGAATCAGGCATTCGTTTGGAGAGTGGTTAAGGATTGAGTTGGTAGTTTGGGCATCTTAAGCAATCAACGGGGTACGTTCATTTCATGTTAATCTATGCCAAATTAGGCGAGAAATTCAGTAGATGCAAAATAAAAATACCATTCCCTTTTGAAGTGGCAGTAAGCTGGTGTTTTGCTGTGGTATCTTGCTGGTTGATGAGCAGACAATTCAAAGTAATGTTGGGTGTCTGCTCTTTTTATTTGTAATTTTGGCAGTTTGTGAGCCTGATGGGGTATTAATAGACCATGCCAGTTCAGTGGTATCCCATCCCACGCCAGTTTCGGCGAAGGTTGGCATTAATCCATACTGTTTAAGAAGTAGGAAGTTTTGAACAGTGATGGAGTATCTTTTACACTGGCATTTTCTGTTCATTTCATTTGTATTATCTTTCATTTTCCATGAATAAAAATTCCCATGATAAAATTTCCAATCTTACTGCTCCCTGCCTAAGTTTTTATGGAGAATGGTGCTTATCCACAGGTTTTGCCGATGGGGTACGTCAGGGAGTGCCCACTTTCCATGCAGTCGGTATTGCCAACTGTGCGAGGGAGTGCATCTGCTGCGCCAGTTAGCAGCACTGATATTTTTCGGTATTTTTTGATTCGTTATGGTGGCATTCAACACCCGCCAGCCCAGGCGCATTCAGTAGGCTTTTGGATTCTGCTCCTGCCTTTGGGTATCCTTGTTTTTGTGCTTCTGTAGAAGTGGTGCTGGAAAAATGGGGTACGTTTACTTCCGTTTAAAATAAACAAAATACCCACGGAGCAACGAAGCACATTGCACAATCATGGAAAAATGACTTGAACTGACCGCCCAACCAGAGTTATAACACCAGCATGGCAAAGGAAAAACAGATTTTTTGCCAGAAGCCAGAAAAAGGAAGGAGGAAGTTTTTCTATGTGCAAAGTTTTGTTGCCAAACGGGAGTATTGTGGACGCCTACTCAGTGCAGGCTGGCTGTGAGAAGTTTGTGGGGCTGGAAGGTGAAGTGAAAAGGGTATGCGATTCCGTGAAAGACATTGGCTCCGCCAACAGGATTGTTCTCCATGCAGACGGCTCAATTTATGCAGTCGGGAACCTGACCAGTGAGCGTGTAAAGTCACTCCTGCGCAGGATGCTGGAAAGCGGGTGTCTGGACTGCACATCTTTGGAATTGATGACAGTGTCCAAAACCAGCGAAATTAAGGAGGGCGTCCCATATTTCCAGAGGCTCTGATAAGGAGCCTGTCTGGGTATTGAGGAAGGAGGTTTATTATGCAGGTTTTGATGCCCGATGGGGAACTGCGTGAGACAGATGAGATGTGTGCGGTATGCGAGGTGTTTGTCACACTGAAGGGAAAGCGTAAAAGGGTGTGGTCGCTGTCAGATGACATCAATGAGGCGAACTGTATCGTGTTCAATGAAGATGACAGGGATGTTTTCATCGGCAACCTGGGCAGTGAGAGGGTGAAAGCAGTCATGGAGGATGTCCTTGTGAAAGGCTTCCTTGACCTTACAGCCCTCGGTATGGAGCCAGTGTCTGGGGTATCAGAGATCGGGGACGCCCCTTACATCCATGAGGTGCTGGGCGGTGCGTTCTGGGAAGAAGGGGCATTTGGCGACAGCGTGAAGTTTGAATGTGGTAGTGTCAAATAATCTATGAAAAAACTGAGTAAAGAAAAACGGCTCAAATGAACCTTGAAAACTGTAAATATATT
>QXWW01000062.1 GCA_009911185.1 Lachnospiraceae bacterium | reverse complement strand
GGAAAGCGTGACTTACCTGATAGATACCCTTTATTTTGTGTACTCGAAAATAATTACTCGTCTTAGAAATAGGAATACCCTGCGGAATATGATGGTGCCAAAAGGCGCGTATTTCCGCAGGGTTTCCCTATTTCTCTTTTAAATCGAAATGGCCATTAGCCGATTTCCCCTTCAATATTTATAATGGATGCTTGTCTGTCAGTTCTTTTACCATTCTGCGTACTGTTTCCGAAGCAGCTTCACCCTCTTTAATCATTTTGGCGATACAATCCGCAACTTTATCCATATCTGCCCCGTCGAATCCTCTGGAAGTGATTGCCGGTGTTCCAAGACGGATGCCGCTGGTAACAAACGGGGATTTGGGATCATTGGGAATCGTGTTTTTGTTACAGGTGATATTGACAGCATCCAACATCTTCTCCACTGCCTTGCCCGTCAAATCATACGGCGTCAGATCTACAAGCATCAGATGGTTGTCCGTTCCGCCGGACACCAGTTTTATCTCTCTGTCCATCAACCCTTTTGCTAATGCCTGGGCATTGTCCACTATTTTCTGCTGATAGGACTTGAAACTGTCCTCCAAAGCTTCCTGGAAGCAAACTGCTTTGGCTGCGATAACATGCATCAGAGGGCCTCCCTGGATTCCTGGAAATACGGCCTTGTTAAAATTAAATTTATCCGCCGTCTCCTGATTTGCCAGAATCATACCGCCTCTTGGCCCGCGAAGCGTCTTGTGCGTAGTGGTAGTTACGACATGGGCATACGGAATGGGGCTTGGGTGAAGTCCTGCCGCAATCAGTCCTGCAATATGCGCCATATCTACCATCAGATACGCGCCCGTCTCATCGGCAATTTCGCGGAATCTCTTAAAATCAATGGTTCTTGCATAAGCGCTGGCTCCGGCAATAATCATTTTTGGCCTGCACTCCCGTGCAATTTCCCTTACTTTATCATAATCAATAAAACCATCATCATTTACACCATAAGGTACGATCTTAAAATAAGAACCGGAAAAATTCACAGGGCTTCCATGCGTCAAATGTCCGCCGTGATCCAGATTCATTCCCATCACCGTATCACCCGGCTCTAACATGGCAAACTGCACCGCCATATTAGCCTGAGCGCCGGAATGAGGCTGCACATTGGCATAATCACAGTTGAAAAGTTTTTTCGCGCGTTCTATGGCAAGATTCTCCACGACATCGACGCACTCGCAGCCTCCATAATATCTCTTTCCCGGATAGCCTTCTGCATATTTGTTCGTCATTGGACTTCCCATGGCTGCCATAACTGCCTTGCTCACCCAGTTCTCAGAGGCAATCAGTTCAATATGGCTGTTCTGCCGCTCCATCTCCGCCGTAATGGCATCCGCCACGGCGGCATCCACTTTCTTAATTTCATCAAATGAATACATTGTTTTTTTCCTTTCGTTTCCGCATATTTTTGTATCGCTTTTGCTCATTGCTTATTTCGCATTTAATGATATAATTTTACATTTTGAATGTCAATCATAAAATACTGTATATTAAAATCTGTATGCTTAAGATCAGCGGCATTCCCAGCACAAAATACCAATGTTTTGTCTTATGGCGGAATACATACATTCCTACCCACGTTCCCAGACTTCCTCCCAGTATGCTTAGCAAAAAAAATGTTTTCTCTGCAATCCGCCATTTTTTATGTTTAGCCTTCCATTTATCCACTCCCATGAGCAGAAATCCCGCCGCATTCATCAGGCACACATATCCCAGACATAAATATTTCACATCCATCTGAAATACTGCCATATTCTACTCTTCCCCCAATTTCAGGGAAATAACCACGCCCACAGCCAACGCTGCAACTCCCGTAACAACGGTCATCACAGTAATCGTTCCAAAACTGTTCATTAAAAGGATTGCTACAGGAGACGCCACAATCAGGCCGATAATCGCCCAGTAAGCGATCTCCGGGAACTTTTCAAAAATAATCTCAATTGCCTTGGCAATGGCAAAAATTCCCACAACAACGCCGATTCCAAAGGGCACCAGTACCTTGCACCCTTCCAAAAGTCCGGGCACATTAAAAGAAACCAGATTATCAATAAATTTGTTAATCTCACTGAGCACTGGATTATAATATCCCATCAGCATCAGCATCATAGAACCGCTGACCCCGGGAATTACCATAGTGGCAGATGCCACGATCCCCACACCGAATATTTTGAGGACATTCACCAAACCAAAACTCAAATCGGCCGCCGCCCCTTCTTGTTCTCCCAGCAGGGCAAGCCCCGCCACCAATGCAAAAAACAGTAAAAAAGCAAGAATATGGCTAAGTCGGATGGTTTTTCCCTTCACTTTTCCTGTGATTGCCGGAAGCCCTCCTACAATCAGCCCAATAAACAGCAGATTGGTTTGAAAAGGCACTTTAGCAAACATGTACTCTATAATACGCGCCAGCGCTACAATTCCCAATGCCATTCCAATAACAATCGGAATCAGTATCTTCATACTCTTCTTAAATTCAGAAAACAAGTGGGTTGCCGCATGGATCATTTTATCATAGATGCCCATGGAAACTGCCATCGTTCCGCCGCTGACGCCGGGAATAATATTTGCCACTCCCATCATCACGCCCTTTAAAATCATTTTAATCATACATTCTCTCCTAAATATTTTTCTAAAAATTCAATCAATGCCTTCATCTCCCGATCTGTTCCAATGGTAATCCGAAGATAATTATTGATTCTCGGTTTATCAAAATACCGTACGTAGATTCCCTGCACCTTCAATGCCTCAAATATCTCCGCCGCCGGACGCCTGGCATGACTTGCAAAGATAAAATTGCTTTTGGAATCCGGGAAAGTAAATCCCAGCCGTGCAAGCTCCTGCTTTGTCCACTCCCTTGTGGAGATAATTTTATCAATGGTTGCCTTGAAATATGCATCGTCCCTTACGGCCGCCGCCCCCATGGCAGCGGTGATCGTATTCATAGTATATGAATTAAAAGAATACTTCGCGTCGTTCAAGTATTTTATCAGCTTTTCATTTCCAAATGCGTAGCCAATTCTCATTCCTGCAAGGCTTCTTGATTTGGAAAAAGTCTGTACTACAAGCAGGTTATCATATTCTGGCAATAGCTTTACTGCAGATGTTCCTCCAAAATCAATATATGCCTCATCAATAATTACAATTACATCACGATTGGCAGCAATAATCTCTTCTAATTCCGACAGCTCCTTTTCCACCCCGGTGGGAGCATTGGGATTGGGAATTACAATGCCTCCGCATCTTTTTTTATAATCTTTTGTCCGAATCTTAAATTTATCATCCAATGGCTGGCACTCATAAGGAATCCGGAACAAATCTGCCCATACATCATAAAAAGAATACGTAATATCAGGAAACAAAATTGGTTTTTGCCCATTAAAAAAGGTAAGAAAACTCATCGCCAGCACATCGTCAGAACCTACACCCACAAAGACCTCACTGGTCTTTCGGCCGTAATATCCGGCGAGTTCCTCTACAAGCTGCCGGGCCTCAGGATCCGGATATTTTCTTAAAAGCTGCCCGTCGATGTTCTGCAGCACCTCCAGAGCTTTCGGCGACGGCGGATACGGATTTTCATTGGTGTTTAATTTGATAATGTCTTTGCAGACAGGCTGCTCACCCGGAGTATAGGGAACCACCTTCCGCACATGTTCTTCCCATGCCTGCATATTGTCCCTCCTGGCTGTTATTCTATCTCTGTCCCGTAAGCCCATATGCTTTCGCCAATTTCTCAAAAGCCGGCAGAGAACGTTCTATCATTTCATAGGAAACACAATAGGCGAGGCGTACAAACCCCGGACATGCAAAGGTAGTGCCTCCTACCAGGAGAATATGATACTTTTTAGCCTCTTCCACAAACTTCTTCTCTTCCATATCCGGAGATTTGAGGAACAGATAAAATGCTCCCTGTGGTTTCACGCACTCAAAACCAAGCGCCGTCAATTTTTCATAAATCAACTTTCGGTTCCTGTCATAATATGCCACGTCCGTAGCAGCATCTATGGCCTTCACCAAAGCTTTCTGCATCAGTGAGGGGGCGTTGACAAATCCCAGCATCCGGTTCGCTACAGATAAACCGTTGCATACCAGTCCGCTGTCCGCCATCTGCGGGCAAACTGCAATATATCCAATTCTCTCTCCCGGAATGGAAAGGGATTTGCTGAAAGAATATGTCACAAATGTATTATCGTAATATTTGGTTAAAAACGGAACCTGGTTTCCATCATAAACCAACTCGCGGTAAGGTTCGTCAGATACCATAAAGATTTCGCGTCCATATTCTTTTTGCTTTTTCTCCAAAACCGCCGCCAGTTTCTGAATCGTTTCCTCTGAATAGATAACTCCTGTGGGATTCACCGGGTTATTGATGATCACAGCACGGGTGTTCTCCGTAATTTTTCGTTCAAAATCGCGAAAATCCGGCTGGAATGTCTTAAAATCTGGTGTTACTTCTTTTAATATGCCCTGGTGGTTTGCCACATATCCCCGATACTCTCCGAAATAAGGCGCCAATGCCAGTACTTCATCCCCTGGATCCAGAATTGTCTTAAAGACCACGTTCAGCGCTCCTGCTGCGCCTACTGTCATCACGATATGTTTCTCTTCAAACTGTGTTCCAAACCGTTTATTAAGATTATCTGCTACCGCCTTCCTGGTCTCCGGATATCCGGCATTATCCATATAACCATGAAGTTCCAGAGAATCCTCATTTTCAACTGCATCTATAATCGCCTGATTGTATTCTGCCGGGACCGGGGTCATAGGATTTCCCAAACTGAAATCATAAACGTTTTCTGTCCCGACTTTCGCTGCCATTTCTTTCCCTTCCAGAAACATGGCACGGATCGCCGAGCTGTTTGCCACTGCTTCCTGCATTTTCTTAGATATCATCTTACCATCCTCTTTCTGTCGTTTTTCAAACAATACTTTTTCATTCTATCACGAATAATTGAAAAAAAAAAGAGGGACATTTCCTGGATAAACAGCGAAACTTTCTTAGGCACATAAAAATGTCAATCATCCGGCTTCAAAACAATACTATTATTCTATAGACTTTACAAGATGAATATGGTATACTCCTTTCCATAAAAATAACTTCAAAAGGAGGAATCATATGACATTAACAAATGATGACTTTAAAGCCATCGGCCAACTTTTTGGAAATAATCTACGGCCTATAAATGACAGGCTTGACAACATGGAGTCCAGACTCGATAACATGGATTTTAGACTCGATAACATGGAGTCCAGGCTTGATAACATGGATTCCAGATTCGACAACATGGAGTCCAGGCTTGATAACAT
>QXWW01000061.1 GCA_009911185.1 Lachnospiraceae bacterium | reverse complement strand
TTCTGTCATCTAAGATATATTTAGAAATTTATTAACTGTGTAGCTTTAATTGACTACACCATTATTATACAAGGAGGCGGTTTTATGACGGACGCACAAAAAGAAAATATCCGGTATCTGCGGGGCGAGGGGCTTGGTTATCGCGCCATAGCGGCCCGCCTCGGCATTTCTGAAAATACGGTCAAGAGTTTTTGCAGGCGGAGCGGCCTGACCGGCATTGCCAAGCCGGAACCGGCGCACGTCTGCCGACAATGCGGGCAGCCCTTAGTGGAAAGCCCGAAACGGAAAGGAAGAAAATTTTGCTCCGAAGCCTGCCGCCGGGCATGGTGGAAGGAACACGCGGAGCTGATAGATAGAAAAGCATTTTATTCTTTATTCTGCGCGGAATGTGGGAAGGAGTTTTTAAGCTATGGGAACCAGAAACGGAAGTATTGTTCTCATGCCTGCTATATCAAAGCGCGTTTCAAAAAAGGAGGCGGCCATGACGAAGGAACAGTTTGAACGGGAGAAAAAGTATCAGGCGGCCCTCGCGGTGGCCCGTTCCATGCTCCGGCAGGCGGTGATAAATGAAGAAGATTTCCTGCGCATTGAGGCCCGGTTAAAAGAAAAGTTTAGGCCCGTTTTAGGTGGCTTTTTATTCTGAAAAGGCTTTCTTTTTCGGGTGGCTTCCTATAACATCAGTGTCCTGAAAGGAGGGCGTGATATGCAACGCATTATTAAAAAAGTAGCGCCTGCCACATTGAAGCAGGCACCGAAACAAAAGCGCGTGGCGGCCTATGCCCGTGTATCCAGCGGCAGGGAAGGCCCGCTGCACTCGCTGTCGGCGCAGATCAGCTATTATAATTCATTGATACAGAAAACGCCCGGCTGGCAGTATGCTGGTGTCTATGCGGACGAGGCCCTGACCGGTACGAAGGAAAACCGGGTGGAATTTCAAAAGCTCTTAAAAGCCTGCTATGCCGGAGAGATTGATATGGTTATCACGAAATCGGTTTCCCGCTTTGCCAGAAATACCGTTACCACACTGAAAACAATCCGGGAGCTTCGGCTGGCCGGTGTAGACGTATATTTTGAAGAACAGAATATCCACACCTTAGGAGAGGACGGGGAATTTCTGCTGACCCTTCTGGCGGCCTATGCGGAGGAGGAAGCCCGCTCGGTTTCCGAAAACCAGAAATGGCGGATCAAGGCGAATTTTGAGCAGGGAATCCCGTGGAGCGCCACCATGTACGGTTATCGGCTGGTTGACGGCAGACTGGAAATCGTGCCGGAGGAGGCCGAGGTTCTGCGGCTGGCCGCCGACCTGTATCTGGCCGGTTATGGGCGTTATAAGCTGGAAGATGCCTTCGCAAAGGCAGGTGTCCGTGGCAGGCATGGCGGCATCCTTTCCGGGAACTCCATTATCGGCCTGCTATGCAATGAAAAGACGGTGGGTGATCTGCTCCTGCAAAAATGTTACCGGATAGACCCGATTACAAAGAAGGAAAAAGCCAATCAGGGCGAAAAGCCGCAATACTTTGTGGAGGAAAGCCACGAACCAATCCTTGACAGGGAAACACAGCAGCGCGTGATCGAGGAACGCGCCCGGCGGAAGGAAATCTACAAGCCCCGATCCGGCTCTTATGAAAGAAAAGTATTTCCCTTTTCCGGGAAGGTGTTCTGCGAAAATTGCGGTAAGAGCTTTACACGGAAAATTATCTGCCCCCAAACAGCGCGGGAGAATGTGATCTGGATATGCCGGACGACGCACCAGAAGGGCAAGGCCCTCTGCCCTACAAAGCATTTTTCGGAGGCAGTCATGGAACAGGTGGCCGCCGAGGTTATGGGCCTGCCGGAATTTGACCCTGCCGCCTTTGAAAAGAAAATACAGGAAATACGGGTGCAGGCGGACGGCTCTCTTATTTATGTATTCCGGGACGGCCACCGGATAAACAGGGAATGGGAGGATATTTCCCGCCGCATGAAAAAGAGAGGAAGGAGGACAGGATCATGCCAGCAGTAAAAGCGCCGAAGGTGACGGTGATCCCGGCAAAGAAAGACCAGCTCCCCATCAATGTATTAAGCGGCGAGGCAATCAAACGCCTGCGGGTGGCGGCCTATGCCCGTGTATCTACGAACAATGAAGAACAGCTTACCAGCTACGAGGCGCAGGTGGATTATTATACCCGTTACATCCAGTCAAAGGAAGAATGGGAATTTGTGGCAGTCTATACGGACGAAGGCATTTCTGCAACGAATACCAAGAAGCGCGACGGCTTTAACCGTATGGTGGCCGACGCGCTTGCCGGAAAGATTGACCTTATCATTACCAAGTCAATCAGCCGGTTTGCCCGCAATACGGTGGATACTTTAACCACAGTGCGGAAGCTCAAAGAAAAAGGGATAGAGGTATTTTTTGAGAAGGAGAACATCCATACCCTCGACGGAAAAGGCGAGCTGCTGATTACCATTATGTCCTCGCTGGCACAGGAGGAAAGCCGCTCTATTTCCGAAAATGTAACGTGGGGCCAGCGCAAGCGTTTTGCCGACGGAAAAGTGAGCCTGCCCTATGGCCGGTTCCTCGGATATAAAAAGGGTGAAAACGGCCTGCCGGAGATCATTGAAAAAGAGGCGCAGATCGTGCAGCTTATTTTCCGGCTGTTCCTCTATGGGAAAGCCCCTTCGGCAATCGCCGCATATCTGACCGGAGAAGGTATCCCAACGCCGGGCGGAAAGACCATCTGGCGGAGTAAGACGGTGGAAAGTATTCTCACAAATGAAAAATATAAGGGCGACGCCCGCCTGCAGAAAAAATTCACAGTGGATTTTCTCAGCAAAAAAGTGAAGATCAACGAGGGCGAAGTGCCGCAGTATTATGTAGAAAACAGCCATCCGGCTATCATTGCGCCGGAAGTGTTTGACCTTGTGCAGTATGAATGGAAACAGCGGAAGGCCGACGGCCACTGGACGAGCAGCGCCCATCCTTTCAGCGGGAAAATTTTCTGCGGGGAATGTGGCGGCCAGTATGGCAGTAAAGTATGGGATTCCAACACCGAATACCGCCGCCTGATTTGGCAATGCAATAACAAATATAAAGGCGGACATTGCCATACGCCTCATTTAACGGAGGCAGAGGTCAAAGCGGCTTTCCTTACTGCCTTTAATGCTATCTTACATGACCGGACGGAAATACTGGCGGCATATAATGAAGTGGTCGAGGCTCTTACCGATACCTCCGACCTTGACGCAGAGCGCGGGGAATTGCAGAACGAAGCCGACGTGGTAACGGAATTGATTAAAAAAGCCATTTCCGAAAATGCGCATAAAGCGCAGGATCAGGAAGAATATCAGCGGAAATATGAAGGCTACTGCGCCCGCTTTGAAAAGGCCCGGAACCGGCTGGCGGAAATCGAGGACATTTGCTTGGAGCGTACAGCCAAGAAAGCAAAAATACAGATGTTCATGGAGCATATATGCCAGTATGGCGAGCTGGTAACAGAGTTTGACGAGGAGATTTGGTATTCTACGGTGGAAAGGGTAACGGTATATGAAGATAAGCGGATGGCCTTCACCTTCCGCGACGGGACACAAGTAACCGTAAAAAAGGAAGCATGGGAAGCGGCATAATACGGCCCGCAGGTTCTAATTTCAGAGCCTGCGGGCTATTTGTCGTTCACATGGTATTTATCAGGGCAAGCAGGGCTTTTTTCTGCTCGTCATTTAAGGTACTCCATTTTGAAAACAGAGTGCGCTGTTCCTCGGTAAATTCCGCAGGGCCGTTTCCCTCGGAGAAAAATTGCGCTAAAGTGATACCAAACGCCCGGCATACCGCCTCTAAGGTCGGCAGCGTCGGTGCGTTATTTCTGTTGAACATATTTGTAACGGTGGAATGGGAAAGGCCGGATTCCTTTGCTAACCGGTAATCCGTCCAGCCCCGTTCCTCCATGAGCTGTTTTATGCGTTTCTGCGCATCCATGCCATCACCTGCCTATCCGTATCTATTCTAATTCCCAAAAGGGTGCTATAATAGTCATAATCGGTAGACAGACTATTTCCCAAAAAGGAATTATCATGTTATAGCTTGGTAGACAGGCGGGCATACTATTCAGAAAATATCGGGAGGCTTGCAGCTATGGAAGAAGAAACTTTATTTGAAAGGCTGGCCCGTGAAAGGAATATCACGGTGGAGGAAATGCGGTCGATTATCTCGGCCCGCATTGAGGCCGGAATGAATGACCCTGACCCGGAGAAACGGGCGCAATGGGAAAGGATACCCCGCGCCGGGAAGATACCCACGCCGGAGGAGTGGCTCCGGTATGCGGTCGAGCGGATCGAGGCCGAAGGGCGCGGCGACCTGCTGCGCTGGTATCCGAACCTTTGAGTATGTGGTGCATAGGTACAAAAACAGCGGAAATGAACACCTTTATCGGTGACTTATCCGCTGTTTTTTCTTGCGCTATATTCTATTAAAAACTGTTCCTTTAGACACTTCAAATTCGCCTATGTCAGCTATAACCATGTGCGTCCCCATAGTTTTAACAATTACCGTACGCCGTATCAGGCGCGGATTGCATCATAAAAGAAAACTGATATTTTTTAGCCACAAGTGTTACAAAAATGCTTGACCACAACAAATATACGAACTTCCCTGCTCTGCAAAGGAAGCGCAGATTTCTTCAAAGTGTTCAGGCGGGTTTTCGATTTTATTACTAACAGCAGCATTGCAAAGATGCCAACCAGCCATATCCCGAACAAGATAAGTCCGATGACGGATGGCGTCTTGCTGCTTACGGACAGGGCAAAATCATTCATCTGCCTTGTGGTGCCGGAGACACCTGTATTTGCTGCGGTTTTCGTAACTGTTTCTATGTCTGCTAATGTTGTGTTTTTCAATTTTTCAAGCCATAATAAAATCTGTGAAAACCGGAATGGACGGACGGGCAGAAATGGAACTGCCAGTAGTCCAAGCAGCAGGAACCATAAATTGAACTGTATCCGGCTGGTCAGGTGATTTCTCAATACTTTTTTTATCATAAGCAGTATGCCTATGATGGCACAAATGAAAATATTGCAGAGGATAAAACGTATCCCGAAATCTGCCATGCTAATCCCCCCTTTTTGCCTCTTTATGGAGAAGTGAGTACAGAGTGTCTATTTCTGATTCAGAAAGCCTGTCATCTTCAATATAGGCGGAAAGCATTGCGGTAATATCCCCGTTGTAGTAACGCTCAAGAAAAGAATGGCTTTCCTGTCCGATGTATTCCCTTTCTTCAATCAGGGGCGTGTAAACGAATACCCTGCTTTGCTTTTCGTAAGTAAGCGCCCCTTTTGTCACAAGACGCTTGATTAAAGTCTGTATCGTTTTTGGACTCCATTTGGTAGTCTGTGTCAGTTTGTCCGTTATTTCATTGGTGCTAATCGGTGCGTGTTTCCAGATGACTTTCATCACTTCAAATTCGGCTTCTGAAATCTGCGGCAATGTTTTCATTGTAGACCTCCTTTAAAATCTTACGATTGTAATATATATTATAGAGAGAAATATGGGAAATGTCAATTTAGTTTTATGCCGCGAAGTGGCAATAAAACTATGAGCAAGTAGCATAAGCGGAGAGCCTGCCCCGCTTTATCAGGCATTGCGAATATCCGCTTTTATTAGAAATTCCTTGGCACAAACTCTTACAGTTATAATAATTGAAAATATTGCAATAGTAAGAATTAGAGGTAGTGTCAAATAATCTATGAAAAAACTGAGTAAAGAAAAACGGCTCAAATGAACCTTGAAAACTGTAAATATATT
>QXWW01000060.1 GCA_009911185.1 Lachnospiraceae bacterium | reverse complement strand
TTAAGTAACGGATCCATTGATGCTGGGTGATTGTTTCCTATGCAAAGCGGCGGAATGAGGCGAGCGGTGGCTGCGTCGATTGACGACAACGCAGCAGATAAACAAGCAGACAGGTCAAAACACCCGTTACTTCACTATTTGCTGTACCAGGAGACCATGCTGTCCCTTACACGAAAAAAACTTACCTGTTGGTTAAAAAAATGAACGCCTTAGCCTGTTTCTGTTTACATACGCGAAGGAATTGATATAATACTTCCATGGAGGAATGAGATGAAGGTAAGAATTGAGATTGACGAATCAGTCAAAGAAGAGGAAGTCGTGATACGCTGCAGGAGGATGGATGAAACGATACTGCGCATTCAGTCGGCGATAATGGAACAGAGTGAAAAAGGTCATTATATGATGTTGAAGCAAGGCGGCAGAGATTTCTACCTGCCAGTGGAAGAAATCCTGTTTTTTGAGACGGAAAACAAATTGGTGTATGCGCACACGAGACATAAGGTATTCGAGGCAGAGTATAAGCTATATGAACTGGAAGAACTGCTTCCTGGTTTCTTTATGCGGATTTCCAAATCAGCTATTATCAATCTCAACGAAATTTACTCCATTGCACGTAATTTAACTTCCTCCAGTGTTGTAGAATTTACACGCAGCCATAAACAGGTCTATGTTTCCAGGAACTATTATAAAGCTCTGGCAGAACGTCTGGCAGAAAAAAGGAGGAAGCTATGAAAAGAAAAAAAGAGATTATAATCGGCTTGCTGCTGATTATAGGGGCAGTATTTATCATGGTAGACAAACGGGGATTCTTCTGGGATATCGGTTTGTTTAAGATTATTGTCACTGTGATACTGGCGGGCATTTTGATTGACAATCTTATGGAACGAAGTTTTGGAGGCATTTTATTCTCCCTTGCTTTTTTGGGGATTTTGTACGACAAACCGCTGGGAATCGAACATCTGACTCCCTGGCCTATCTTGGGAGCCGCGCTTCTTTTAACCATTGGACTAAATATGATTTTTAAAAAAAAGCATGTGGAGATTGAGATGAAATATGACGATACACAAGACAGGTATTGGCAGAAAAAGGAAACCGTAATTGATGAGGACTGTGGTGACACGGTGGAATGCTCCGCTCATTTCAGTTCGACTGTAAAATATATCAAAAGCCCTCATTTTAAACGTGGATATTTAAAAAGCTCCTTCGGCAACCTCTGTGTATATTTCGACAACACCCATATTGAAGCCGGCGAGGAGGCCGTAATTTTTACTGACGTTCATATGGGAAATCTGGAACTTTATATACCAGGGGAATGGAAAATCGTCCTGGACGTAAATACTTCCTTTGGAAATGTGGAGGAAAGCAGGAAACGGAAAGCAGAAACGGAAAATGCTATATTACGGATTACCGGGGATATCAGTTTCGGAGGAATGGAAATCTATTATATTTAATATTAAGAATAGAGGTAACAGTATATGAGAGAGACAATTTTACTATTTCATTTTACAGACAAAGACAAAAGAAACCGGCTCACCAGAGCCCTGCTTCCCCTGCGGATGAAAATAAAAGAATTTACCATAGAGGATTATGGTAAACCAGTGGGATATCTGGCCGGCATGAAAGAACTGGAACCGGAAGGAACACTTGTAGAAGGAGAAGAACTGCCGGGTGAACTGCTTGTTATGGCAGGGCTTGGCAATGAGCGGATAGATCAGGTCTTACGGGCAATACGCAAATCCGGACTATCTGTTCCCTATAAAGCAATTCTCACCGCGTCAAATCAAAACTGGAATGTGTGGAAATTGTATGAAGAAATCAAAACGGAACACGAGCGCATGAACAACTCATCCCGGCATGTCTGATAAGTACGCGCAAGGCCACTAGGAGGAAAATATTATGGAAACCCGTCAGTTTAACAGAGAGAACGCATATGAGAAACTGGACATACTAAAAAAGATACTTAAGGAACTGGGAAAAATCGCCGTCGCCTATTCCAGCGGCGCAGACTCCACTTTCTTATTGAAAGTCTCACATGAAATGTTAAAGAATGAAGCGTTAGCCATTACCGTGCATTCCCATTCCTTTCCGCAAAGAGAACTTGAGGAAGCTTTCGATTTTTGCACCAGAGAAGGCATTCGTCAAATAGTCTGCGAATTTGATGAACTGGCCGTGAAAGGATTCAGCCAAAACCCTCCAAACCGCTGCTACCTCTGTAAAAAAGCGCTGTTTGAAAAAATTCAGGAAACTGCCTGCGAAAATGGCATTCTCCATGTAGCGGAAGGTTCCAATACGGACGATGAAAGAGACTACCGGCCGGGCATGAAAGCAATTGCTGAACTTGGCATTTTAAGCCCTTTAAGAAAAGCTGGATTAACAAAGGAAGAAATTCGGTTTCTGTCCCGGGAATACGGGCTGCCCACCTGGGACAAGCCCTCTTTTGCCTGTCTTTCTTCCAGATTTGCTTATGGAGAAACCATTACCAGAGAAAAACTGCAGATGGTAGAAGAAGCGGAACAATTTTTGTGGAATATGGGATTCTCACAGGTACGGGTAAGGGTTCATGGAAGTCTGGCCCGGATAGAAATCCCCGCAGGGGAATTTACCAGACTGCTTTCTGAGAAGAATAGTACAAAGATTACAAGTTATTTGAAAAACATCGGGTTTTCCTATATAACCATGGATTTGAACGGTTATCGTATGGGCAGCATGAATGAATCACTGGATATCTGAGCGGGCAATCACAAAATAAATCGATATTCCGTGCATATGACAGAAAGGAACTATATGGATCATCAATTTTCAAGAATGGAACTATTAATTGGGCCGGAGAAGCTAAAGAAGCTGCAGCAGGCGCGGGTGGCAGTGTTCGGCGTGGGCGGTGTGGGCGGTTACGCAGTGGAGGCCTTAGCAAGAAGCGGTATAGGCGCTCTGGACCTGATTGATCATGATAAAGTAAGCCTGACAAACTTAAACCGCCAGATATATGCTCTGCACAGTACGATCGGAAAATACAAGGTAGACGTAGCAAAGGAACGGGTGCTGGATATCAATCCCCTGGCACAGGTGAACATTTATCATACTTTTTATTTGCCGGAAACGGCAGAGCAGTTTGATTTTGCCTGTTATGATTATATCGTGGACGCTATCGACACAGTAAGCGGCAAGCTTATGCTGGTGCAGCAGGCAAAAAAAGCCGCTACGCCAGTGATAAGCTCTATGGGAGCAGGAAATAAAATGGATCCATCCGCCTTTATGGTAGCTGATATTTCCGAAACCTCCGTTTGTCCTCTGGCAAGAGTCATGCGCCGGGAATTGAAAAAAAGAGGGATTTCCAGCTTAAAAGTGGTTTACTCCAGAGAAAAACCTCTGACTCCACAAACCTATGAGAACGAAACTATCGTCGGTACGCCGCAAATAAAAGGCACTCGCAGACAACTCCCGGGCAGCGCCGCCTTTGTTCCGTCCGTGGCGGGATTACTGATCGCAGGAGAGGTGATTCGCGATCTGCTTTGATATTCTTTAACCCTGCATTTAAAACGCGCTCGCTCGATGGAGGCCGGGGTTGCCGGGAATTGACTGTTTTCCTGCAGCCCTTTGCTCAAATATCACCGTCATTCATGCAATTTGAGTTGTTACCTTGCAGGCATCTGGAAGCCCACAAGCGCCTTATTTATATAATCGTTAAAGGGCTTCATAATTTGAAAAATCTCTGTTGCCCTGGCAGTAAATGCTTCTGCATTGTTCAACGCTTCATCTTTTAGCGAATATTCCAGATACCAACTCTTAAATTTGAGATATTCTGCCTGAGGATGTGTTTTCTCATATCCGGCAGGGACATTCTTTAATGCTGTTCCCTGTACCGTGAAATATTTTTCAAACTCCGGCTCATGTATTATCTTTTCCCATTCTTCGCCATTTTGTGAAATATAATCGCGTATCATTGTCGTTGCATCCTTAAACATATCTGCAAACAAACCTCCGCCTAAAAAAGACTGGTTGCCGGGCTTAATCATAAGATAATATCCGACAGGCACAGGAAGCTTGCCTTTTGCGGATATATGGGCACGAAACGCAGGATTATAGGGAGATTTGTCATGGCTGAAACGCGTGTCCCTTACAATCTTAAACGTAAGTTCTTTGGGCTTGTTATGTAAAACGCTGCTGTCAAATTTTCCAATTTCCAGTATCAACGTTTGCAATAATTCTTCAAATGCGGCATTTGCTTTTTTATAGTCATCCTTGTTCGCGTGATACCATTCACGATTGTTATTCATGCTCAATGCCGATAAGTAATCCATAATAATCTGTGTATTCATAAGCTGTTATCTCCTTTATGAGTTCTGGATAATAGAAAGCTGCGTCGAATCTAAAAATTCCTGTATCAGTTGTTTCGTATGTTCGGGAGACTGGTAGGGTTTACAGAATGAAAAGTCCTGCGATAGATCGTCAATATCCTCCATGGCATTTTTTACATCCATTACAGCCTCAAGGGGAATTTCCGCAGCTTTTGCATAATCTAATTGCAGCGGGTTTATCCTATGATTTTGTATGGCATAATTTACTCTGTCCTTACATTTACATCTGCCGCCGCCATATTCTCCACAGTACTGTCCGAGAAAATCCGCCATTTTTTTTCGTATTCTGGAAAGACGCTGACGATATGCTTCCGGCGTCATTTGCAAAATGTCTCCCGCAATACGGCTGTCAACTTTGAACATCGTCCCCAATATAAAAATGCATCTACTTTCCACATCCAGACACTGGAGCATTACATTTGTACAAGACATTTTCAATTCTTCCGCTAATATATCCTTCTCCACGTTCTGGGTTAAATCCGGCACATCCTGTATTTTTGCATTTTCTATATCATCTCCATAATATTCAAAACTTGGCGCATAATGCGCGAACATGTGCTTTTTATAATTTTTCAGATGATTAATCGCAATACTGAATACCCACGTTGTGAATGAGCTGTCACCCCGGAAAGAAGAGAGGTGCGTAATCATTTTCAACAGGATATCCTGCGTGGCATCTTCGGCATCTGCAAACGTGCCGAGCATCCGCAGGGACAGATTGAATACAATGTCCTGCATACCAGCAACAAGCGTTTCCAGGGCTTTTTTATCTCCTGCAGTGGCTTGTCCAACTAAAATCTTTAATTCTTCATTGCTTTTTTTATTCATAGATGGTTACCTCCTACTTAATTAGACACCGATGTGTTGTCTGTGTGACAACTTTTTTTAAATTTTAAAAAAACTTTGATTTTTCCGCTAATTTCGATATATTATGCATCAATATAAGACTCAATGCAATTCGGATAAGCATAGAAATACCTGCTGCACACTATTTTATATAAATCTCTTGTAGTTCCTCTTGACCAAATCTTTTCAGAACATTATCCAGCCATACTAACAGCTCCAACATTTCAAAAGACCTGACTATGTAATCCTCTGCTCTATTGCGAAGTCCTTTCACCTTAATGGACCTCCCCTTTTGACGTCAAATAGGTCACAGATATCTTACGCCCTTTCAATTTTTCTAATAATTCAAATCCATTTTTTCAGACAGTATGACATCCAGCAACGCCAAATTATACTCATCCTGTTCCTTAAGACGCCGGCTGAATTAATTGCTGACCGTCAAAAAAGGCAGGGGCTATATCCCGTAATCTCAAGACTCATACAAATGAAACCCGTAATCGCATCTCCTTCCTCCATTACTAAAATTTTCTTCCTGCCAATCTCCACCATGATTCCATATTCTTATTTTAATTATAAGGATTTGTATTCCAGAAAACTATATTATTTAAACAATAAATACTTTATTGTAAATATTTATCTGTATAATTAATTAAGAAGCATTTGCATAGGGTAGTCCTCCTCGAAGATGTAATTAGAAAAACCACCCTTATGCAGAATCAATGCATTATAACATCTTATTATTAAAATTTATAATTATTGATTTTTTGTACCCCCACTTCCCATATCAACCACCGCCGAAACCTCAAAATACCTCTCTATCCTCCTATTCTGATTCCCTTCCTCATCTTCTGCAAACACAAAGTGCCTATAAAACTGCCCAAAATAAAGCACTTCTACATGTGTCGCTTTTGCATCCACACCACACATTCTATATGTGTCGGAGCTACTATGTAAACACAATTTTTCAGCCTCGTCACTCGTATAGGAACACAATTTGATAGCATTATTTTTTCGCTTTCT
>QXWW01000059.1 GCA_009911185.1 Lachnospiraceae bacterium | reverse complement strand
GATAATAAGGAGTTATCCGTTGGATAGAGCTATGTTATGTATAGTTGCTGGTTAATAAATATTATTCAAGAGAAGGAATCATGATATGTATGATGAATTTTTAAAATACACTCTGATTAGATTAGTTCAGAATCTTCGAGATAACAAAAATAATCACAGAAAAGAAATAACATTATTTTTGGGTGCTGGATGTTCCCTGTCATCTTCTGAAAAAAATATTACCACGCATGGAATTATTCGGGATATTGTAAAAAAACATTCTCTTCCGCATGAGATTATTCCTGATAATTGGCATGATTTATACAAAAAGTTTGTTGACAATGTCTGGCAAGGGCAGGGAGAGCGAGATAGGATTCATTTACTTGAAGCATATTTTAAAGATATGAAACCTTCTAGGGGCTATCAATTGATTCGATTTCTGCTAGAAAACGACTATATTAATAATATTATTACAACAAACTTTGATTTAATGTTAGATGAAGTATTTGAAGGCCTATCTTACCATTTGCAAGTAGGAAATAAAAAGCACATTGTGGGAAATAATCCCCAATTTACCTTTTTAAAAGCACATGGCGATTTAGTATATGGTCAACTACGTTTTGCTCCATCTGAATTGTATACACTTCCTTCAGACATTGCAGATAAAATAAATTTTCTCACAAATGGAATTGTAATCATTGTAGGATACCGTGCTCAAGATATGGGGATTATTCAAGCTTTAAATGAGTCCAACGATCATTGCGCATATTGGATTACATATGATAAGCCTATGCTATACAGTGATTATGAAACAGGTCCTATTATCAAATGGTTGCTAAAACGTGGCTCAGAAAAAAATCTTTTATACGGAAACGAATATGGCAATTTTGATATTATCTTCGAAAAAATTGTTTGTATTTTACAGGATGAGCCAGAAGAACATGAAGGCAGTCTGTATGCTTTATGGAAAAAAAGCTTCATAAAAGATTATCTATCGCTTAATCAGCGTGTTCAGGAAATTTTTAAGACAATGCTAAAAGTTTTAGAACATTACATGACGAAATTTAACTGGAAACCACATTTGTATTACTATGCAGAATCGCATGAAAGACTGGCGGAATCATATATTCATTTATTAGACAGTAAAATAATTCCTTCCGTAATTCTAGGGTGTATTAAAAATGAAATTGACAGCCTTATATTTGCTATATCTGCCGAAATTTGGTGTTTATGCCAGGGATATCCTATAATCAATACCTCTTTAGTAAATTATCTTAAGACTGAATATTGTAAAAATCCATCTAACCCAATTATCAATAATGATTTTTGGGATATTATTATTGGCCTTAGTGGCATAATGTTAAAAACAAGTTTCGAATGCCAAGAGCCATATTATGAAATTTTTATATCTTTTGATAAAGAAAAAGATTTTCAGGTTATCTTAAAAAAGGTTTCCTTACAAGAATTTTCGTCTCTGTTTTGTTTAATTCAAAGAATTCTGTTATTTACCAAAACAAGCGGTGAGGGAAATGATATAACAGGCATTGTGCAAAAGCGTAATTTAGAGCAATATCTTTATCAAATACAGGTACACGAGGGGAAAACGAACATACAACTTAATGAAATGTCTTCTCTGGTATTTCAAAATATTTATAAAAGCATACTAAAAAACCATTTTGTAGAACATACTATTGGTCATCGTCATATAATGGTTTATGAGAGCACCTTATTTGTGCAGGTAGATGTAGAAATAGAACAAGAAGAAATCACCTATGGTATATTTGATGAGATAAACTTCCATTCCAAACAATTGTTAAATAATTTTATAAACACAGCAGATGAAGAATTTCTTATTCGCAATGAGAATTCTGACATTTTCCAGAAATTTTTATCTTCTGAAAGCAGTGGATTATTTCTACTTGGTGAGAGCGGGATTGGTAAAACCTGTATGCTGAAAAGATTTATTTTGGATCTGGATGAATCTCAATACATCGTTTTGCCTATTGCATCAAGCCAAGTTGAATGGGATGAAAATTTATTGGAAAATATTATTTGTAAAAACTTTAAAGAAAATCTCACATTCATAAATTTGATGTTTTCTCAAAGACAACAGAGATTACTGCTTATTATTGATGCAATTAATGAATTCAATATACCACTTCAACAAGTAATTTCTATTTATAAGGAACTTTTAGATTTATGTGATTTTATATCTAAGAGTAATTTCAATAATATACGGATGATAATTACTTGTAGAACAGATTTTTATTTTCAAATAAGACATAATACCACCTTGCTTCCTTCCCGAAGTTCCTTTCTTTCTATTGTAAATGAAACTGGAAATGAAAGTACGTTATACACTGTAAATGGCTTTATGGAAAGTGATATTGATAAAATCATTTCCCATTACAAATTAAATGAAAATATGAATGCCGATTCCCTCCTTGCAAAATTTGGGGATTTAATTCGTATACCCGCATATTTGGACATGATTTGTAAAATAAATGTTGGTGAAGAATTAGAAAATAACCTGCCCAATGAATATGTTCTATATCAGAAATGGTTCCAAAACGTAATTCATACCGCAAATTTGGAAATTATTTCAACTAAGTGCATAAATGATATTTTATATTATATCATTTATAATAAATATTTTGAAAAAAGCGATGAAAGGCTAACCACTTCAAAACTATTCATAGGAATTCCAGAATCAAATGAAAATATAGCAAGCACATATGAATGGCTGGTGAATCATTCGGTTTTAAAAAAGTCTTCTCAAAACAAAAGCTTAGTTTTTTTTTCACATGATAAAATTGAAGAATTTATTTTTACACAGTATATTCGTGATAACTATGGAGCAGATCTTTGTAAAGCTATGTCTGAAATAAAAGATACTCAATACGGGTCCATGCATATCCATCAGAGCATGTGCATTCTGCTTCAGATTTTATACGTAGAAAAAGAGGAGAAATTTAAAGAAAACATTATTGATATAATTAATAAAAACAATGATGTCCTCATTCATATTCTGATTTTTCTTCTGCTAGAAAACCCTTCTGTTTTTTACCGGAATTTATATGATTTTCTAAGAAATGTAGAACAGTATATTAGTAAAGCAAAATATGAAAATTTTATTCGTTTAGTCTATGCTTCAATAGAGGAGCGAATTGATAATTATCAGTCTTTCTCTGTTGAAGCAATAGATTGTATCAGTAAATTTATAAATAATTCCAATATCGGTAATTCCATATTAATTCAAGCTTTAAATTACTATAATTATGCAAATTATATTTGGAAATTTCCGATAGAACATGAGGAAAGGAATTATGAATTTGCTATTCAACAATGTAAAAAATTTCAAAATCTAGATATGAACGTTTTACCTTCTGCACTGATAGATAAAAATAATTATCAGCTTGCAATACTTTTAAGAAACAAAGGGAATTTAAACGAAGCAGTTAATTTGATGGAAAACGTTTATCAAAATTTATACTTAAATGCTTGTTTTGATGAAGCATGCCAAGCATTATTGGAGTTAGGGGCAATGTATCGGGAGTTAACAAAATTTGATATGGCGCTTGGGCTATATAAACAATTTGATGTAAATTTATTAAAAAATGACATTTTAAAATACCGTCTCAGCATGAATACGGGAATTATTTATAAAAATAAGGTTCAAAATGATTTATTTAATCAAAATATTACAAGTAAAACCATAGAAAATTACAATTTATCAAAAAATCTGTTTTATAAAGTTTATGAATATGCTAAAAACGCAAACCATGTTCCACTACAATTAGAAATCATAGCAGAACTTATTGAGAGTACAGTAAACGGATATTATCTGGATCTAACCACGATTGTAGATGCTAAAGTATTTGCTCTGGAAATGGATTCTATTTTGCCTAAGTATCCGGTTCCAGTACGTAAAATACAGGCTTGTCGGATGTGGGCAAGGATATTGACAATACAGGGAGATTTTCTTGAAGCAATTGAGCGTTTGCAAGAGGGATTTTCCATTGCCGTATATTACAATATTCCATTTCGTGCAGCTGATTGCTGTAATCAAATTTCTGGTATATTATGTGATAACATTAATAAAGAATTTGTCACACAGAAATTATTGACAGAAGGAATAAAAGCATGTCAATATTCTATCGATTATTATAAGAAACTGAATCAAACCGATCATAGGTATTTGAATGATTCCTATAAAAAGCTGGAACGATTACAAACAGCTCTAAAATAATAATTTCGAAATTTCATCTGGTAGATTGTTTTTACATTTTGGATATGGAATATTCATTCGTTTGCAAAATACAAGTAGTATAAGAGAAAAAATTTGTTTAGGGGTTACTAATTGCTGGTTTACATACTCCAGTAGATAATTTGTACCTAGCGATGGAAGTGAGTTTGCATCGATTAGATAAATATTATTGTTTGTATCCATAAGGAAGTCAAAACGGGAATAATCTCTTGTACATAATAATTTTGATAAATAAGCTGCTCGTTTTTTTAGCGAAAGTTTTATGGGCAAAGAAATATCACTGCTATATTTTAAAGTACGTTCTTGCTCTTTAGTGTTTTTATTTGTATAAGAATATATTTCATATTTTTCCTTTTTGGGAATCATTGCCGTTGCACTACAAAGAATTTTTTTATCATTTCCGGTTACAGAGACAGTAAATTCTCGAGCATCTTCCAAATAATGTTCTAATAATACTTCGCTAATATTTGGAAAACCATTAAATTGGTTTTCAATAATTTCAATTAGATTGTCGCAAGTATAAGCAATGGATTTTTTTGATATGCCAAGTGATGCTGCAAGGGTATTCGGCTTTACAATAACCGGAAATGGTGCTTTGTCAATATATTTTAATGCTTCTTTATTTCTTTTTTGCCAAAAGATTTTTGTGAGCAATAAACTCGGCAGTGACATACCAGATCGAATATTAGTTAATGCCTTGTCGTTTAATAACATGTGTACAAAAATTTCACTTCCTATGTATGCTTGTTTATGGTATTCCAAAATTTGAAAAAGAACTTTATTAAATGACAAAATATTTTTTCTGTCTTCCGAAAATTGAAATACAGTGGAAGGATAAACACAGTCAAAATTCTCTGTCATAATAAGATGTTCTATATCTGCAAGCTCATAATCTTTTTTTATTACGGCACGGATATCTGAAAACGAATTTATATATTCGATTTGAGAGAGCAACTTATCTGTGTGCGTGGGGGCAAAGCCAGAAGTTGTAAGAATCAAAATTTTCATAAGTGGCCTCCTTTTTCTTTAGAATATTCTCGCATTATATTTTGTTCATGTATGCTAAAAAGTTCTGTATATACAATATTAGGATCCAACTGTTCTAAAATTTTTTGGATAAGGGGTTCAATTTCAGTTTGTCTGTAGTTATTATGATCTCGTACAATATTTATGTAATGAAAAGCCCTTTTATATATACATAACAAAATACCAAAGTCATCAATGTTATATTCTTTTAAAAAGTCAAAAATTTCTATAAGCCTTCTAATAGGTATCTGACAATTTTTTAAGTTACTGGAAGCAGTTACATGGCCTTGTCTATAATAATAAACTTTTTTATTTTTCCATAAGATATTATGGGCCAGACACATAGATGAAATAAAAAAAGGATTATCTGTCCATGCGGCTCCAGGAGCCTCTATAAAAGAAAGTTTATATTCTTTTATAAAACTTGTTTTATATACACATGACCAAATAGAGGGATGGTATAATAATAATTGCGGATATTGGGAAATTTTAAAAGTTTTTTCAGGTAATGTCAAAGATGCTGAGTTAGAAGGTGTAATTATTTTTTCCGCATTAGTTTCATGGAAATTCCAATACGCATATTTAATAATATCCGTCTGAGGAAAATTCTGTGTGTCTTTATAAAACGACTCATAGGCATTAGCTTCTAAAAAATCATCAGGTTCTATAATTGAAATATAGTCTGCTTGTGCATATTGAAGCCCCCTGTTTAGAGAAAATCCATAACCACTATTTTCATGATTTAATACTGTAATGCGTGAATCTCTATATGAATACTCTTCCAAAATAGAAGGGCAATTATCTGTTGATCCATCATTAATGCAAATAATTTGAATATTTTCTAATGTTTGATTTATAAGGCTGTCCAAACACTGTTTAAGGTATTCCTCTACATTATAAATAGGGATTAATACTGAGAAAAAGGGAGTCATTATTTTCATCTCCAATTCGTTTATATTTGTGCAATATTTAAATTAAAAATTTCATCATAACATAGCTCTATCCAACGGATAACTCCTTATTATC
>QXWW01000058.1 GCA_009911185.1 Lachnospiraceae bacterium | reverse complement strand
TTCTGTCATCTAAGATATATTTAGAAATTTATTAACTGTGTAGCTTTAATTGACTACACCATTATTATACAAGGAGGAAGTGCTATGGCGTATCATATTACGGAAAAACAGCCGCTGCGTATTGTGGGCATCCGTATTCCAATGGTGGAAGATATGGAGGAAAATCGAAAGATAGTCCCCGATTTCTGGAAGTTGGCATTGCAGGGAAATCAATTCAGCGAGATATGCAGGCTGCCGAACCAGAAACCAAGCGGGATATTGGGAATCAGCGTATATGAAAATCCGAAAGTGATTTATTATTATATCGGTGCTGCCACAAATGCCCCAGTTCCTTCGGGGATGTATGAATATGAAATTCCTGCGGCTACTTGGGTTGTTTTTGAGAATGATGGGCGTTTTAAGGAAGATGTGCAGAGTGTATTCAGACGGTTCTATATGGAATGGCTTCCATTTTCTGGATATAAGTATGCGGGGTTGCCCGATATTGAGGTGTATCCAATGTGTGACGGACAGCCATTGCATGGACACTCCGAAGTATGGATTGCAATCAATAAGGAGGACTGATAAGAAATGTATCATTTAAGGCTAAAGGGCGACCATTACGAAATGGGAGTGAAGCGGGGAAAGATTTTTAACAGGGGACAAATATCTTTTCCGCTTCGATTGGATGAATTTCAGCTTGAACATGGAAAACAGAGCGAAGCGGTATTGAGGAAGTTTTTCCCCGAAGTATGCGAGGAAATAAAAGGGGTAAGTGATACCGTAGGTGCGGACTATCTTCATTTTGTTTCATGGATGCTATGTATGGGGTGCTGTATGTATAATTTGGAAAGTAATATCCCTATCGAAGTTCGGGGCTGTACCGCTTTTGCATATGCAGGGGGCGGCAGGATGATATACGGCAGAAATAATGATTTGCCCCCGTATTTGCGTGACGGCAGCAAAAGTGAGATGTATGCTCCAAAAAATGGAAACAGATTTCATATTACTACATCCTCTTTCATTAATGGGGAGGAGGGACTGAATGAACATGGGCTTGCGGTTGCAATGACCTTTGTTATGACTGACCTTAAAAAAATACGGGCGGGATTTAACTCCTGTTTCATCGTTCGGTATTTGCTTGAAAAAGCGAATAATACAAAACAGGCAATTTCCTTGCTTATGGATTTGCCAACCGCTTCTAATTGTAACATTTTGCTTGCAGATAAAGACGGCAGGATGGCAGTAGTCGAATGTGCACCGTCTGCTAAAAATATTCGCGAAGCGGAAACCTTTGATAACGGCAGGATAGTTTGTACAGTCAATAGTTTTATATCCGATAAGATGAAACCATATGATGACGCAAAGGGAAGTGATTACGATTCCCACAAACGGTATAAGGTTGTTATGAACAGTTTTTCATCAGAGCTTATTGGAGGTGATTATGTTGAATCTACGAAACGGCTTTTAAAGGGCGATTACGGCTTTATGTGCCAATATGATAATGAGCCGGACTTTGAAACCGTTTGGAGTTCCATATTTGATTTAGAAAGTTTAATCATTTACCGTGCAGAGGGCGACCCAAGAAAAAAGAAATTTATTATAGACAACAGGCTGCACAACATTAAAAATTGGGGATAATGTGTTGCAAAAAGATGTGGAATGGATATTATGCCCGCTTTGCGGCGGCAGAACGTAGGACGGATTTTGCGGACATTCAAAATAATAAAGAATGTGAAGGTCACAGACAATGGCAAAATCAATATTTTAGGAACTGGGTGGCAAGTACGAAAGGCAGGGAGATTATCTAATTTCATGTATAGCTTTGCCCGCCGAAGAAGAACAGCCAATAGGCATTTGGGGACAGTGGCATCTGGACTATCTGAAGCAGTACCGCAAGGTTACATACACCAATTTTCTTACAAGCGGCAGGCTAAACGCTTTGCCGACATTGACAGACAGGCACAGGAACGCTTTGAGCGGCTCATAGAAGGTATGAAACAGGCACAGGGCATAACAGAACGGTTAAAGGAAGATTTGGAGAACCAATTCAAAGTTTCCTATCAGTTGATTTTGTTTCTGAAAATATCGTACCATTCCATTGATTTTACATTCCATTGTGCTTAAAATATAAGAGAAAGGAGAAATTTGACATGAACAGATTAAATATCGCGGATAATATTGTCCAATTGCGACACGATAAAAAAATCACACAGGAGCAGTTGGCAGAATTTATTGGTGTTACAAAAGCGTCTGTATCGAAATGGGAAAATAGTCAGAGTACTCCAGACATAACCATTTTGCCTCTGCTTGCTACATTTTTTGATGTTACAGTAGATGAACTGCTTGGATATACCCCCCAGTTATCAAAGGAGCAGATTCAAAACCTCTATCAGAAATTCAGTGAAAAATTTGCTGAGCGCCCTTTTGAGGAGGTAATGTCTGAGACACAAGGTTATGTGAAACGTTATTATTCTTGTTATCCTTTTCTCTTACAGATATGCATTCTGTGGCTCAATCATTGCAAAATGGCGGCGAACGGAGAAAGGCAGAAAGAAATTTGCCTGAGAATAGACAGACTGTGTAGACATATTAAAGAAAATTGTAAAGATATGCGAATTCATGGAAATGCAGTTGTACTTCAGACGCTTGTCTATTTTCAGCTTGGACGTACACAGGAAATTGTTGATGAACTGGAAGGATTTTCTGCTTCAAACCGATTTGGAAACCAAAGCAGCGTTCTCCTTGCACAGGCATACGCAATGCTTGGAAAGGCAGAAAAGGCGGATGTATTTGCACAAATCAGCATGTACGATAATGTAATGAATCTGCTGGCAAACGCAGTATGTTATCTCATGATACACACGGAACACTTATCAGTATGTGAAGAAACAATTAAACGCATTGAACAAATGGCAGAGATTTATAGTATTGTCGACCTCAATCCTAACAGCCTTGCATCATTTGAATATCAGGCGGCAATCTGCTATCTGGCACATGAAGAAAAGCAAAAAGCGTTGGAACATATTGACAAGTATATTTTGTGTCTTTTCAACTTGTTTTCATCGGCAGAGCTGTACTTGCATGGAGATGCATATTTTAACAGGATTGAAGAATGGTTTGACAAGGAATTCGATAACGGAGCAAACGCCCCACGCAACAGAAAGGTTGTCTTAGAGGAGGCGAAAAAAACATTAGAAGTTCCGCCATTTACCATCTTAAATGGAGAACCCGCATTTGAAAAAATGAAAAACAGATTAAAGGAGTTAAACTAATGGATATGATTACTGAAATGTTACCGTTTTTGATTCCTCTCATCGTTGTGGAATTTGCATTTTTAGGATATACGCTGTGGCATATTCTGACACATAAGAATTACAAACGTGGTAATCGAACGCTATGGTTGATTGTTACTATTGTCGGAATGAACTTTATTGGTCCCATTTTATATTTTATTTTAGGTAAAGAGGAAGAATAATGGATATTTTGGAAGTTTCTCATATAACAAAAGCTTTTGGAGCTAAGAAAGTTTTAAATGATTTGAATTTTTCTGTACCTGAACATTCTGTATTTGGCTTTATTGGTCAAAATGGTGCAGGTAAGACTACAACGATGAAAATGGTGCTTGGTTTGCTTGAAAGTGATAAAGGTGAAATCTTTGTAAATGGTGAAAAGGTAACCTTTGGACAGAACAATACAAATAAGTATATAGGCTATTTGCCCGATGTTCCAGAATTTTATGGATTTATGACGCCGAGAGAATATTTGAGTATGTGCGGTCAGATTACAGGGATGCACAAAGAGGAAATAAAAGAAAAGTCCGCCGAACTATTAAAACTGGTGGGACTTAAAGCGGAAAATAAGCGTATCAAGGGTTTTTCTCGTGGAATGAAGCAGAGGCTTGGTATCGCTCAGGCTCTTTTGAACAGCCCCAAACTATTGATTTGTGACGAACCCACCTCTGCACTTGACCCGATGGGCAGAAAAGAGATTTTAGATATTCTTTCCTCTGTAAAAGAACATACTACTGTAATATTTTCCACCCATATCTTGTCTGATGTGGAGCGTATTTGTGACCGCATTGCAGTTCTGCACAAGGGAAAAATTGCTCTTAGTGGAACATTAGAAGAAATTAAGGGTATCAGAAACGGTGACAGTATAGAAATAGAGTTTTTAACGGAACAGGATACGGATACATTTTGGAGCATCTATTCAAGCGGCGAGAAAACAGGCAGGACAAAACTGTTTTTCCCGAAAAGAACAGAACATGAAATGATGGAAATGATGGGATGTCTGTCACAAAATCAAATCCCCGTTCTGCGTTTGGAGCGATTAGAACCAACGCTTGAGGATTTGTTTTTGGAGGTGGTTGGAAGATGAAACAGTTGACAGCTTTTATAAAGAAAGATTTTTTGGAACAATTACGAACAGGCAAAATGATGATATTGGGCATATTATTTTGTCTTTTTGGAATTTTGAACCCTGCTACCGCCAAAATGATGCCATGGCTGCTTGAAATTATGTCTGAGCAGCTTGCTGAAAGTGGCATGAATATTACCGAAATGAAGGTAGATGCATTGACCTCTTGGACGCAGTTCTTTAAAAATATGCCCTTATTACTGATTGTATTTATTGTCATGTTTAGTGCAATTCTGATAACGGAATACCAGAAGGGAACACTTATCAATGTGATTACAAAGGGGTTGAAACGCTGGAAGATAGTAATTTCTAAAATGCTAATTATGACGGCGTTTTGGACGCTTGGATACTTGATAACCTTTGGAATTACTTACGGTTACAATGTGTACCTTTGGGACAATAGCATCGCACAAAATTTGCTATTCACTGTACTTGGGTATTATCTGGTCGGGTTATGGCTTATTTCTGTTGTTTTGCTTGCATCTACTGCTTCAAAATCGGCATCAGCCGTTACACTAACCGCAGGAGCAGCGTATGTTCTATCACATCTGCTGAGTTTCTTTCCTTCGTTTAAAGAGTATGTGCCAACATTTTTGATGAGTTCCAGTGAACTGTTAGCAGGAACAATAAGGAGCGAGCAGTGTTTAGCCGCCGTAGGAATTACAACTTTCATGATTATATCTAATATTGTCTTATCAGTTGCAATTTTCAACAAAAGAGCAATATAAATAAGCATATATGTAACGTAGGTATTGTAGTTTGAATGGGATATATTGGATATGGTGTCTGATATGTAGGGGAAAAGCTTGTATCCGAGTTAGAAAAAACACATAATTTAAATAGTTTTTTATAGATATAGGTATGATAAGTCCACCAAATAAAAAAACGGGCTTTTGGTGGGCAGTATGGTCACGCTTTCAATAATGATTCCCCTCTAAGCTCTGTTTTTGAGTTTGGAGGGATTTTTTTTTGTTGGTCTCCTGCCACCATACCGCTGCTGATTTTGAGCAGCAACTATTTACATATTATGTGATAGAAATGAGGATAGTCTGCTAAAAAAATCCTCGTTTCTACATGGGGGTTTTACGCCCCAAAAATAAAAGACAAATATCTACACATAGAATTTTAAATTCCTCTTACCGTAAAGGTCTGACAACCTTTGCGGTTTTTTTGTCGTTTTTTGCTGGAAAGTGCCGCAGGACTGTTTCTGTTGTTGGCTGTCGCTCCCCGCCCTCTCCATCTGAATTTTTAGATTTTCCAAGATTCGGATTGGAGGAAAATAAGGTGAAGTATGCACCAAGAAAAGTATATGTCAAAGAAAGCGGCGGCTATGCTGAATTAAAGCCTAAGAATTGTACCGTATGCGGCGTTGAATATGTCCCCGGCTCTGCCATATCAAAGGATTGCCCTGTTTGTGCCAAGAAGATACAGAGGGAGAAATCAAACGAGAGCAAACGCAGGAGCAGGGAACAGAAAAGGATGGCGTGTATTGAACTGTCCGCAAAAAATGACCGACTGACATGCAACAGCATTGGGGGAATACGGTTCTGATAAATTATCCGCTGTACTTCCGAAGTGTAGGCGGAAAGCTTGATTAAGGCGAAAAACTTACAAATAACCATCATTACAGAGCCAGATGCAAAGATACGGAGCCAGTGATTTTGTGAGAAAACTCACGGAGCATTGGCTCTTTCTGCTTATAAGAACAACAGGGATAAGTCCGTCAAAAAAAGCGGTAATTTTGACAGGGACTTTGCTACGTTCACTCAATTCAGATTGGAGATAATGGATTATTGTGTACAACAAAGCAAGAGAAGAATGGAAATGGAGAATATGGAAAGATTCTGAGGAAAAGCAGGTTAAAGGTTTGGGGGTGATGAAGATGATATTGAAAAGCTCCGTATCCACGATTGGGCGATATTTAATTCTGACAGGAAATACTATGAAAAATTGAAGGATACAGGTACATACACAGATACTTTTGCTTATTATCTGCATGATGGGCCTAAAATACTTGCTGAGTAAATGTTATAGATTTTTAAGGTTTGTTGCAAAAAAAAGTTGACACTGTGTCAAAATATGTATTGACATAGTGTCAGAGAAGTGCTATATTTAACTGACATAGAGTCAGAATAAAGCAAAGGAGCATACAGCTATGAAAAAGAATATTGGCTCTCAGTTAGCCTTATATCCTACCCCTGTAACCGTAATTGGAGCAATGAACGGTGATAAGCCAACGTGGACGCTGGTCGCCCATGTGGGGATTATTGGGCATGACCGTGTGCTGGTCAGCCTTGCCGCCTCGCATTTTATTAACCATTGTATTAAAAAAAACACCACTTTACAACTTTTTAATTAACCCATTTGTTTCAAACACAGCTGCTTCAAGGCTTTGATAATCACGCTTGAT
>QXWW01000057.1 GCA_009911185.1 Lachnospiraceae bacterium | reverse complement strand
ATTATAACATAAATTTGTTTTGGATGTCAAAAAAGTAATTATACGCTAAAGATAAAAAATAGCACCAAAATTTCAAAAAAATTACATATGATTTTGGACATTTTGCGTTTATACTTTATCTGATGAAATAATGAAAAAGGAGGGAAAAACAAAAGTTCACTAAAAATTAAGGAGGATATTTATGCAGTTAAAGAAGTTTCTAAGTGTGTGCCTGGCGGCAGCAATGGTTCTGAATACAGGAACGATGGATATAATGGCCGCTGGAACTGAGTCAGGCAGGGCTGCCAGCCAGGCAGTGTCTGCGCCAGAGACGGTTTATGTGGATTCTTATGGAACGTCCAAAGAGCGTTCCGTATCCTTTAACGACCACTGGCGGTTTTATTTGGGGGAAGTAAACGGGGCGCAGGACCCGTCTTATAATGACGCCTCCTGGGAGCGTGTGGATCTTCCGCATGATTACAGTATTGATCAGGGATTTTCCACAGCGGCACCTGCAGAACAGGAGAGCGGCTATGTACTGGGGGGTACCGGATGGTACCGGAAGACCTTTACGCTTCCGGCGGAAGTGGAAGGTAAAGTGGTCAGTGTGGATTTTGACGGTGTGTACATGAACGCCGCCGTGTATTTAAACGGTGAGCAGCTCGGAACCCATCCCTATGGATATACGCCGTTTTCCTTCGTTTTGCCGGCGGATAAGTTAAAGTTTGGCGGAGAAGAAAATGTACTGGCAGTTAAGGTGGATCATAAACAGTCTTCCAGCCGCTGGTATTCCGGAAGCGGTATTTACCGCGATGTAAGGCTGACGGTTACCGATTCCGTTCATGTGTCATATTTCGGCACGACGGTGACGACGCCGGACATCAAAAGTGAGTATAAAGATGGAACCGGCACGGTTCAGGTCGCCGCTTCCATAACAAATGACAGCACCGAGACAAAGTCGGTCTCCGTTCTGCAGAAGGTCTATGAAAAAGGGGCGGCAGAACCGGTGGCGACGGGAGAGAAGACGGCGCCTCAGTCAATCGCGGCAGGAGCCGAACAGAAAATAGAATCGGCGGTCAGCGTACAGAATCCAAAACTCTGGTCTGTTGAGGAGCCGAATCTGTATACCGTCCGCACTGAGGTGTACGTGGGAGAGAAATTAGTGGATTCTTATGACACTGAGTTCGGCTTCCGCTGGGTGGAATTTACAAAGGACAATGGATTTTTCCTCAATGGCGAGAACATGAAGCTCAAGGGCGTTTCCATGCATCACGACCAGGGCGGCCTTGGTTCTGAGAGCTGGCACCGCGCGGTGGAACGTCAGGTGGAAAAATTGCAGCAGATGGGTGTGAACGCCATTCGTGTGACGCATAATCCGGCTTCCCAGACGCTGATTGACATCTGTAATGAAAAGGGTATGCTCTTAGTGGAGGAAGCCTTTGACTGCTGGCTTTCCGGAAAAGCCGGGAATACAGAGGATTACGGAAAATGGTTTGAGAAGGAAATCGAAGCGGGCAATCAAATCGTGGGAGCGACGGAAAATGAGAAATGGGCGGAGTTCGATTTGAAGGCAATGGTGAAACGCGGACGGAATGCGCCTTCCATCATTATGTGGAGCCTTGGAAACGAAGTGTTCCAGCAGCTCATCGACACGAGTATGAACAGCCGTTTCCCGGAAACGGCAAAGAATCTCATAACCTGGACAGGTGAAGAGGATGCAACCCGTTATGTTACCTTTGGAGATAATCAGGTGAAGGGGAATGTATGGGCCGATAATCCACAGGTAAAAACAGCGGAAGAATTTGCCAAGGCGGATCAGTACGGCGTGCCGGGCGGTCTGGTAGGATTTAACTATGGAGGCGCCAGTCAGATTCAGAACGGACACAGCCGGGACTGGCTGGTGTATGGCTCCGAGACGGCTTCCTCCATCAACAGCCGCGGTGTTTATGACAGAAAGAATAACGGCGGCGACGGAGGAAAAGGCGACAAACGTTTAACTTCTTATGACAAGAGCTGCGTAAGCTGGGGGCATTTGGCAAGCGCGGGTCTTTGGATTACGATGAATCAGGAGTTTAATGCGGGCGAATTTGTCTGGACGGGATTTGATTACATAGGCGAGCCAACGCCGGATAACTGGCAGGGAACGGGAGCCAACGGCACGTGGCCGAATATTGCGAAAAATTCTTATTTTGGAATTATTGACACGGCGGGCTTCCCGAAGGACAGCTTCTACCTGTACCAGAGCCAGTGGAATGATAAAGTAAATACGCTCCATGTGCTTCCGGTATGGAACAGAGATGAAATTGTCGTGGACAACAGCGGCAAGGCGGAGGTTGTAGTTTACAGCGACGCTCCGGTGGTCAAGCTTTACCTGAATGGAGAGGAAGTAGGTACAGCGACGGCGGCGTATACGGAGACGCCTACCGGCGGATTTTGGACCTATACAAAGGGAACAGGCTGTTTCGCAGCCGGAAGCGGGCATACTTCTCTTTATGCCACTTTCCAGGTGCCGTATGCGGAGGGGAAACTGGAAGCGAAAGCTTTTGATGCAGAAGGAAATGAGATTACAAAAACAGACGGACGCCGTGTGGTGGAGACTACAAAGCAGGCTTCAAAACTGACGGCGGAGGCGGATCGCGCCAAGATTACGGCTGACGGAAAGGATTTAAGTTATATTACCATTGATGTGGCAGACCAGGACGGTAAATTTGTCAATGGCGCAGAGCCTGAGATTTCGGTATCTGTGGAAGGAGACGGCAAGCTGCTGGCTCTTGATAATGGTTTGCAGAATGATGTGACTTCCTATGGGGAATCCACAAGGAAGGCTGGAAAAGGCAAGCTTTTAGCGATCGTACAGTCTACGAAAAAGGCGGGGACTTTTACAGTCAGTGCCAAGGCGCAGGGACTTACGCCGGCTTCGGTAGAAGTGACAACCGAGGCGGAAAGTACGGAGCCTGTAGAGAAAAATGTTGCAAGCTATGAAATTTCCAGACATTACTATGTCCAGAATACATCACAACTGCAATTGCCGGGTACTGTAAAAGTAAATTATACAGACGGGTCTTCTGAGGAGAAGAGTGTCTCCTGGGATACACTTCCTGGAGAGCAGAAAACCCTTTATGAAGTATACGGTACGGTGGCGGACGTTGGACTGCGCATTCCGGTTTATGTTTCTGTGATTGAAAGCGTGGCGGCAGTTTTGAATTATTCCGCGGCGGTAGGAAAAGGGTCGGAATTTTCTCTTCCGGAGTCACGTCCGGCAGTTATGGCGGACGGAACCATACTTTCCGCAGAATTTCCGGTAACCTGGAATGGTACGGTTGACACGTCTGTGACGGGGATTCAGGAGATAAAAGGAACGGCGGAGATATTTGGAGATTCTATTGACGTGAATGCATCCGTGCGTGTGACGGCGGGAGGCTACCGGGATGGGGATGAAGCGCTCCCCAATGTGCCGGAAATGTATATCAATGAAATATCCAGTAATGAACGTGACGGTGTGGCGGAAGTCTTGAAGAAGCTTAAGGATGATAAAACCGCGAAAGAAGATGTCGCATGGAGCGGCCGGGGAACGCTGGATTTCCGTTTGGATACAGCCATTGATCTGAAGGATATTACCTTATATCTTAAAGATACGGCTCCCACATCCGGTACGATGAAAATCTATTCTTCCAGCAACAGCGGCGAAACCTGGAACGAAGCAGACTGTGAAATAAGCAATAAGCGTGCAAACGGTGTGACGATTCGTACCTTTACGCCCAAAAAGACAGTTTCGGAAACGTATTTCCGCGTGGAGTTTACCAAGAACACGACGCTTTTGGAACTGGAACTGAACACGAAGATTCCAACCTTTTCCGTAGGGGAGGACGCAGCTCTTTCTTATGTAAAGGCAGGCGTTCGTATCGCGGACAATGCAACTCTGGAAAAAGGCTGGTTTGGCGTGGAAGATGCAGATCTGGATGAAAAATCTCTTAAGGTTTCCGGAAAAGATAATGCAAGCTATACGATTCTTCCCAAAGATGCGGAAGGTATTGTAAGGATTATTCTGGAATCTGAGGATCACAGCGCGCGAGGCGTGTATCAGGTGCATTTCGGTAAGAGTAATCTGGCGGGAGATAATGATAATGCCGCCGATGATTCTTTGGATTATCCGTATCAAAAAATGACGTTGACAGCGGCAAGCTGGCATAAGGAGGAACCGCCCGCAAGTGCAAACGATGGAAATGACAGTACGAAATGGCATAGTAACTGGGGAAATGATACCAGTACTGGTCCTACCAATCTTGCTGATTCTTCTGCGAAACGTTATCTGCAGATGGAACTGGACAGTGTACAGACAATCAATGCATTGCGTTATTTGCCGCGTTCAAGTGATAAAAACGGTATCGTCCTGAAATATCAGATAAAGGCCAGTCAGGAAAATCTGGAAGACAGCGCATGGCAGAGTTTGGAAGCTGTCGCAGAAGGAAACTGGAATACGGCGGTAGAATGGAAGCTGGCAAAATTTAACCGCACAGTTGAAGCAAAATATATTCGTCTCTATGGTGTAGAGACGTCCGATAATGATGGAAATGTGGCAAATGAATTTATGTCGGCAGCAGAAGTCAGGGTACGCAATTCCAAAAAAGAACTGCACGGTGACAATACGACGGTAAGTTTTGAAAGTAACGTCTTTGATTATACAGGAAGTGAACTGAAGCCAGAACCGACCGTTACCTTCCAGGGAAACACGTTGACGAACGGAAGCGATTATAATTTAAGCTATCGCAATAATATAGAACCAGGCACGGCAACCGTGGCGGTAGAAGGAATCGCCGGCTATACAGGTGTTGTAGAAGCAGAATTTACCATCAATCCAGTCAATGAAGCAATTTCAGATTACGAGCAGGTGAACGTAACCACAGAAAAGGGCGTATACCCGGAACTTCCGGGAACTGTCATTGCCAATACGAATATCGGGCAGAAGGTTATGGAAGTCCGCTGGGACCGGATTGCGGCCAGCCGTTTGAATAAACTTGGCACATTTAATCTTCAGGGAACGGTAACAGAGACAAACGTACAGGTGACAGCGAAAGTAACTGTCTGCGACGTCATCGGAGTTCGTCAGGTTACACTGGCGACGGTAAAAGGTACCGTTCCGGTTATGCCGGAAAAAGTTCTCGTGTATTACAGCAATGACGAAGCGGCAAGACGGAATGTGGAATGGGATCTGTCGGAAGCGTCTTTTGAGGAAGCGGGAACCGTAAAGATAACAGGAACGGTAGGAAAGTCGCAGGCAGAAGCCTCCGTGCGGATTGAAGAAGCTCCGGCAGGCATGAGCCAGAGCACACCGCTGAGCCAGAATTTTGCACTTAATGAAGACGGTATCAGCAAGTCGAAGGAATGGCCCAGAACTTTTGCATATGTTTCTGCAGCAAATGATCTGGCGCATCATGCAACAGACGGTGTGAAAGAGTTTGTCAGCGATTCTGAAAAGAATATCTGGAGCGACTGGGAAAACGGCGTTTACCATACCAATGCGCAGGCTGCCGTAGGGGCCAATGATCATTTCCCGTTTGTAGCTTCCGCATTTGGAACGAACGGCTCTGAAAACAGCGCTGACCAGAAAAAATACACGGTGAATAAAGTCCGCATCGGATTTATGGAAGAAGATGGAGAGGGCGAGAATAAAATTCGTCTCCCGCAAAAATACAGAATTGAATACTACAGTGGAAACAACGGAGTAATTGCAGCGAACAGACTGGAAAATGGCAGCACCGGCGCAAATGGCGGCTGCAGCGGCGTAAAGACCTGGGGATCGGATAACCCGATTAAGGCGCACGACGGCTGGACGGAAGTAACATATATTGGCGGCGCCAAAGAACCGGCGGTGCCTTCTGCGGATGATTTCAAATACATGGTAGACGTGGAGTTTGAACCTGTGGAGACGACGGCGGTGCGTATTGTGCTGCAGCCGCAGGATAAGAACTGGACGGGATTGGAAGAATTTGAAGTTTATTATGAGCCGGTGGTCAGAAAAGACAGTTTTACGATGACTGCCATAAAAGTGGACGGAGCAGATAAGCTTAGTGCGTTTACAGAAAATACCCTGGAGCTTGATGCTGAAGGCGGCGTAATTACCGCAGAGGCAGACAATCATGCTTCCATTACCGTTCTTGAGGCAGTAAATGGCACGGCAAAAATAATCGTTCTTCCGGAAAACGGCGATGAATCTAAAAAGCAGGAGTACACCGTAGTATTTAAGAAAGCTGCGGATTTGTCAGAGAAGCATCTGGTGACGGCGGAAGATGAAATGGTTGAAATCGAAGAAGGCGAAGCGGCGCAGGGGGAAACCGTTACATTCTCTGCAAAGGCGGGCTATGAATTTAAAGAAACCCCTGTCATTATTAAGAGCTCAGACCGCACGGAAACTTCTATCGCAGTGACCAAAGGAGAGGACGGCAAGTATACATTTACGATGCCGGATTATCCGGTAACGATTACAGGGGAGCCTGTAGTAAAGACTTATCAGATTACGTATGATTTGGATGGCGGAACGGGAACGAACAGGGAGACCTATACGACAGAGACGCCTGACTTTACGCTAAACAAGCCGGTCAAAGAAGGATTTATATTCTTAGGATGGACAGGAAATGGCGTTACCAAACCTATCGTAGATATGACCGTTACGCAGGGAACAACAGGCGATTTGGCCTTTACGGCAAACTGGCGAGAAGGCGATGAGTATATTATTACCTTTGACACAGACGGCGCCGGCGAGGTAGCTTCTCAGAGAGTGAACGTAGCTTCCGGAAAGATAACGGAACCGGAACTGTTAAAGAAACACGGTTATGATTTTGTCGGATGGTTTTGTGATGAAGAGAAGACGAAAAAGTGGGACTTTGCAGAAGATACGGCGGACAGAGATCTGACTCTTTATGCAAAATGGGCGGAAGGTAAGATTACGGTCAATACACGTATCGCCCATTATATAGGCGAGGCCTTTGAAATGCCGTCAGAGTTAAGCATTACCATAGCAGGCGAGACATTCAGCACGAATGTAACGTGGAATAAAAAAGAAGCAGAGGCGGTGGAAAATGCTGCGGATATAGGAAGCTACAAAGTTACCGGGACACTTTCTGACCCGGAAGGAAGAACGCTTGAGGTTTTGGTTCCCGTATCTCCGGCAGGAATTATTTATTTCCTGGATAATGGAGCATCGCAATTTACGGAACAAGGACAGAGCGTTGTAGATGCCAATATAGAAGTCATTCAGAACAAGGATGCGGAAGGCAGCGTTATTCCGGACGGAGCATACAGTGCAGAAACCGGATGGGGTTATACGAATCCGGAAGCAGAAGTTGAGGCGAACGGAACCGGGGACGCATATGAAACGATTCGTAATATGACAAATACGGACGGCGTTACAAAGACGTTATCGTATCAGTTTGACAATATCGCGGCAGGAAAATACAATGTCACGATGGGATTTTATGATCCGTGGTCTGAATGGGCAGGTGATAAACGCCATGCAAAGATTACGTTAACCGATACAGCGGGCGAGGAACTGGCGGTCAAGAATGATCACCATATTGCAGGAAGCAATACCAAAGTTTCTTTTGAAAAGGTGGTTATGGAAGCGGATGGAGCGCTTACCTTGCGTATCGCGCCGAAAACGCCGGATCCCGACGACAGCAACCGTGATGTCATGGTCAGCTTCATTGTTATCCAGCGCATTGTGGAAAAACCAATTACGGAGATCAAGGTAACGGAATCTTCTATAACGATAGAAGAAGGAGAGAAATATCAGATTGAAGCTTCTGTGGAGCCCGAGGACGCAA
>QXWW01000056.1 GCA_009911185.1 Lachnospiraceae bacterium | reverse complement strand
TCCCTGTCTTCATCTGACAGGGCAAGATATGTTCTCTTCATAGTGTTCATCCTTTCTTAGATAACACTATTTTACCAAATTTTATCCAGAAAAAATATATGGTAGTTATTTAATTTATATTATACCAGTACATATGCCACTGTATTATCCGAAACATTTCTAGCCAAAGTTATCGGTACATATTTTTTATATGAATTCACAGACAACATATATCTTATTCCGACAATTGTTAAAACTTCTTCTCTTGTGTACTCTTTTGGCAATCCATATTCTTGCAGTTCCTCCTCAGAATATAAACTTTTTCCTGCTCCATAAAGCGCAAATTTACGATTTCCGGACAGAAAATTAATCATTTCATTCGCGCTCATATTCCTTTGTTCCGATGTCATATCCTTCGGATTTGCTTTCCCAAATATATCTGCCTTAAACCGTGCTAACTCTTTTCCTGTCACTGTATACACATAATTCCCCTCTGCCCCTGTTTCTATCTTCAACTCATTATTTATCTGATCACCATTTTCATTCAGCTTTCCTGTAACATGATAAATCACACTGTTTATGGCCAATTGACGTTTCCGCTCTAAGGCATATGTTCCTTCAACTACCATTGTAAGCGTATAAACCAATTCATTATACGTCAAAACCTCCCCATTACAGTCATATATATTTCCTCTTGTATTATGTTCTCTTACCGTTCTGGTAATTTTAAATTCAAAATCTTCGGCATATTTTTCTCCATTAATAATCTGTAGCACAAATAAACGATGAAGTATTATAAAAAAAGAACTGCTAATACAAATAATAACAGGAAACATCTTATATTGCCGTTTTTGCTTGTACTATCTTTTCGTGTATGGCCAATATGATGAAAGCAATTCACTTTTTGGGGAAAAATCATTTCTTTAATCAACCCTTTCCAAATAATGTTTCCATGTGTTTTCCAGGATAATCTCGCTCCCCCAAGACAGAATATTTGTTTCAAATATTACTATTATAAGATTTAATGGCAAAAAAATTTTCTCTAGCAAACCAAATATTACACTAGTAATATTTATAAGTCAAGTAAATTATTTTGTTTCTATTGACTTATTTAATATATATGCTATTCATTTATGCAGTACAAGTCATTTTCCGACCAGATTGACTGACAATAGTACCTAATAGGCAATTGCGAAACTGCGAAATGATTAAAATGATTGAATTTCGCAATTACCTAAACAGTAACCAATGAATAAAGGAGAAAAACATTGATTATCAGACAAGAACAATCCAATGATTATGATACCGTATACCAAGTTGTGAAAGCCGCTTTTGCCCATAGTGAGCATAGCGATGGCAACGAGCAGGAACTCGTTGCCACTTTGCGGCATAGCAAAGCTTTCGTACCGCAATTATCTCTGGTTGCAGTCTGTGAGAAAAATATCGTAGGCCATATCCTTTTTACCAAAGTTACCATAGGCAGGAAAACTGAGCTTGCGCTTGCTCCACTCTCTGTTCTTCCGACATATCAGCGTCAAGGTATCGGTCAGGCGTTAATGACAGAAGGACATCGAATCGCAAAGGAATTAGGCTACGACTATTCCATTGTACTCGGTCATCCACAATATTATCCAAAAGCAGGATATGTTCCGGCAAGCCTATATGGAATTAGATCTCCCTTTGAAGTGCCAGACGACAGCTTTATGGCAGTTAAGCTAAATCCAACATCTGAACTTCTCAATGGCGTTGTGGAATATGACCCTGCATTCGGAGTGTAACAAGACTATTTTGTTCAGATTGACATTTTCATCGCTCCCTGAGACTTAGAAATCATATTGTGCATAGTACAGTCCATCAATAACAAAATTAGATGCCCCACTATTATACGGTCCAGCATTGTTGTATGCCATCCAGCTTCCAATACTTCCAGCGATGCTAATGTCTATAGCTGGATCCAGCACATAAATCTGATTACCATTGGTATCATCATATCCGGAAATAACTACTGCATGACCTGCTCCATTTACTGTCAATGTTGTATCTGCCAGCAACAATCGGTTATCATCAATCGCATCTTTGATATCTCCAAAGCTGTTTTGAATATTTTCCCAAGAAAAGTTATTTAACTCTGCCACGGTATTGATATTTCCCGGCAGATCTGACTCATATCTATGTTCCCAAAACAACGGCTGCCCTTTGTAATACATATGTATCATATTGCAGGCTGCCATCCAGCAAGTATTATTTCCTATCTGGCTGATCTCTTCTACTCCAAGCACGATTCCCATTTGGTTTCCTCCTTTACCTTTCCAAATCTAACTTTTATTCTCATTCTCCCACGCTGGCTTCCTAGTAAAACCCACATGGTATGTAACTCTTTCCATCGTCAGTTCATGTTCTCCAATCATGTAACGTCCCAAAGCAATATCTTTGCCAATGATAACTCCCTTTGGATAATCATTGAGACAACGGTTCAGCAGCGCGGCCTGCTCTGCTCTGGATTGATCGGACAAGGGCTGATTAGGATTCACACTGCCAATGACAACCAGCTTTACATATCGGATTTCTGCCATTGTATGTTTTTTCTGCTCCACTTACTTTCAATCCTTCCGCTCAATCTGTCACTGATTATTTACTTTCAGTCTTTCTATTCGATCTGTCACCTGTTATTTACTTCAATCTTTCCACTCGATCTGTCACTTACGATTTACTTTTTGTTTCTTTCTTTGCCTGCCTCTGTCTGCGCTGGCATTGCGGTACTATTTGACTGAGCCGCTGTCACTGGTCTGCCTCCATTCTGCAATGGAGAAGTGCCCCCTGTTTGCGCCTGCTCTGTTTGAGCGCCTGAAATAGCATTGTGATATTCCACACGTTTTGACAACAGATTTTCTTCTATATTATCATATGCTTTCTGGGCTTCTACCGCCTGATTCTGCGCTGCAGCCAACGCCTGATACTGACTTTCGGAATCGCCATATTCAGCGCTTGTGCCATCCTTGTGGAAGGATTTTAATCCAAATAACTCTGACACGCCCTTGTTCTCACTGCCGCTGTCTGCCGCCAGCTTGACCAGATCCGCCGCCTGATTGCGGAAATTATTCCAGGTCTGGTTTACCTCATCCATAGCCTGACTGAACTGATCCGCTTTCCTGTCATCTTCCTCTTTTGACCGATCTAGTTTCTGCAGCATCTGCGTCAGAGATGCCTGATATGCATTTTGCTGACTGACTGCCAGATTTTTCATTCTCTGAATATTACTGTCCAATCCATTGCGAGCCGCATCCCGCTGATTTTCCAGTGCAAGGATATCCGCTCTTAATCGCTTCATATTTTCCGCTTTTGAACGGGCGTTGTCTGTGAGATTCTGTCCATTTCCGTCTCTCAGCTCCGAGCTCACCAGCATAGGAGAGATACTGGAAGCCATCATATCCAGCACCCTGGACAATCCTTCCGGTGTTCCATGATTGGAAGCCCTCACATCTACATGATATTTAGCAGAATTATCGGAACTTCTGGTATTGGAGCTATGAGAGCTGACACTCCCCGTAATGCTGATCTTAATTGGTCCGAACTTTGCCGAACCAGTCAAAGACGCTCCAAGATCCGTTGACTTCTCTGATTTTTCGCTTTGTTTTACCTCCATATCAAACAGTACGTTTACCTCATCAATCTGAAGATTGGGAATCGGGACGATGGCAAGTACTGGCACTGCAACTTGCATTTCCTCCAGATTGCTTGTCCCATCCTCGTTTGCACTCCGCTTCTGATAGCCAAAAGACGCTGTGCGCACTTTTCCGTTGGCATCAAATCCCACGTCATTGATGAACTCTGCTGTAGAACGTGCCAGCAAAATACTGGCGTCTGCCGCTGCCGTAAGGGGCCCTCCGATTAGATTTTTCATATCCAATCCTGCAAATTGTTCCGTTACCGACATAAAATACCTCCTTTATTTCTTATTTATGTTTTATACCTTCCCTATTACTATAACATTATTATGGAAAGATAATATCCACCACTATTTTCTCTACCCATAAGATCCTTCTGTGCTCTGGCACAGGATCTCCATATTCCATCCACAGCCGAAGATTGATCCACTTCCAAAGACTATCCGAATACCTTTCTGCTGCCTCTTTTAACTTTTCTGTTTTTTCATATTTTTTTACTGCTGTTTTCATTGTCTTTCTCTTTTTCGTCCAATCCGTTTTTCAGTTCCAGTATCATAATCTTTTCCTGCAATTCCATCATTCGATTCATAATGTCGGACTGGGCTTTTAAATAGGTCTGTCTGTGAAACGAATACGTTTCCTCTGGATCTGCATCCTGACTGATTTGATAAAGTTTCTCCTGCTCCTTTAGATTTTCTGTCACCTTTTGATACAACTGCTTTAATTTCTTCACCTGGCTCTTAAATTCAGATATTTCCTGCCATGTATTTTTCTGCTCTTCCGTGCTGAGATTGCCGTTCATCGTAACAGGGGTTGTATCCAATTGTTTTGCCATCTGATTGGAACTGAGCATATCTGTGATACGCATCACCCCCTCGGTAGCTGGCATAGATTTCACCTCCATATGGTAAGATACCCTCGGCAAAAAATTGCTGTCCCTTTGTTCTGGAGAACATATTCTTCCATTGATCCTGACTTTCCCATCCGTATCATTTTCTGCTCTCACTTCTGTGGCAAAAGTAATCTCTGCTTTCTCAACAGCAAGATTCGTAATCGGTACAACGGATAACAGTGGAATCTGCACCTGCAGATTGTCCAAACTATATCCCTCTTCATTCTCCTGCCGAACTTGATCGTAAGCAAGATTCATATTGTCTAAGTGAATGATTTCTTCCTGTCCATTCTGCTTTACCGATCCCATATTTTTAATAAAATCTATCACATGAGCACGAAGTTTTTGGTTGGATTCTGCCAGAGCATGTAATGGTGCATATACCAGCTCGTCCAGCAATATAAAATTATTATCCATAATCCCGGCATCGTTGTTTTTTTTCTCCCTTCCAGAAGACTGGTCTCTTCTACTTCCAGAGGAAGCATTCTCTTTCCCCGCCACAAAACCATCCCTTTCCTTTTATCTTTTCTGTGCCTGATTCCATCTCTGATTTATCCACTATTTTACTGCTGATTTTTATATCCAATAACTTACATGTATGAAAATATTTTCATCTCCTCACAAATGGCTGGAAAAATTACTGTGAAACTTTCTGAAAAGGTTCATATTCCCGATAGACCATAATATCACTGGGCTGACAATGAAATATCTGACAAAGACGATTGATCATCTTAAGTGTAAAATTGTGATTATGCTTTAGCCTGCTGATCTCAGCAGGGTTAAGATTATAAGTATACTCCAAATCATAAATTGAAATTTTCCGTTCTCTCAGCATGATCCAAAACGGTTCAAAAGATATCATTTTCTTTTCCCCTTCCCCTGTTTATATCTACTATCATATAGAGAAAAGAAAAAATTGATAACTTACATATATGTACGTTACGCAAACCTGCATATAACAGATAAAGTTCTAAAAACATCCTTAGTTGTGGGTTTTCTATCCACAACTAAGGACGTTTCTAATATGAATTATTTTGTAACACTTTTTCAATCATTTATCATTCTGTTTATTGGTAATTTTTGATTCTGATATTTCAGCGTCCTGCCGGACAATTCCAAACAACAGCATATCCAATATATCTTTAGCATTTGTAATGCATAGTGTATAAATCCGACTGTGTCATAAATCCCTTTGATTTTATCACCATAGGAAGCAGATATTCCATACTTTCCAGGTACTGCATGGCTTTCTGCTTCTCTACTTCTGGACGAAGCGGCATGCGCTCCACAACAATTTCCAAAAAACATTTGTTCATTTTCTCAATGGGCTGGTGTAGTTTTTGAATTTCCTTTTCCAGGTGCTTTGGCGTATGCACGATAGCATTTTCAAATATGCACTTTTGCATAGAGTGTTGTTGGAAAAAATATTCCCGCATTTCAAAAAAACATTGAATCCTTTCCGTATATGCTGCCGATTCTGAAGACTTTATTCCTTGCTCCACATAGTCTTGTAAGAGGCGAAATGTATCTTCTACACATAAAAGAAACAAATCATCCTTGTTTGAATAGTGATGATACATCATACCTTTGGATATGTGGTGTTTTGTGCAAATATTTTCCATTGACACTTTATCATAATTGTTTTGTCCAAATTCTTCCATAGCTGCACGAAAGATTTTCTGCCTGCTACCTTCCTGTCGTTCCTGTTGTTTCATTATTATATCCATTTCTTTCGCTTCGCTCAGGCACAAAACGTAATGAAAATGTTTGTTCCTGGCGTATTTTTCTTTATACTTGTTATCATAGGGAACTCGGTATACTACAAATCACGGGGAGGTGAGTGGGCTGTCCGGCTTGCCGGATGACCGTATTATTATATGTATAGACTGTTTTTTCAGGCACAAATAAGGGTGACACCAAGCACGAAATCTTATCTCTGTTTAAACAACTTCGTTTATAGCTTAGACAGTCAGTCAATGCTGTTTTTCCCTATAATTTTTAGTGAACCGCTTCGGTTCTGAAAGGAGTCCCTATGGCTTTAAATATCGTGTACAAAATCTGTTGCGGCATTGATGTCCACAAAACTTTTGTAGTCGCCTGCATTGCTTCTACCAACAAGCAGGGCGTCACTTCTTATGAGAGCCACCGGTTTTCTACCTACACGAAAGGTCTGAAAAATTTGTTTCACTGTCTACTCGACCGGAACTGCAAGGATGTCTGTATGGAATCTACTGGTAAATACTGGATTCCGATTTATAACATTCTCGAAAAGGATTGTTCGATCGTCCTTGCTCATCCCAAATATGTTAAGGCTATCCGTGGAAAGAAAACTGACAAGAAAGATGCCAAATGGATTGCTGACCTGCTTCAAATCAAGCGAAAAGAATCGTTTGCAGAACTGTCTCACGGTTTCCAATATCCAGTTGGGAAACGTTGTTTCAGACACCTTCGGCAAATCTGCCCAGGCAATACTTGATAAGCTTTTAGAAAACCCTGAAGATACTTCCTTTGACCTTGATCCCCTTGTTTTCAAAAGTTTGAAAAAGAAACTTCCCGAACTGCGTGATGCCATTGACGGCTATATTACACCGGAACAGGCGGGGAAACTTAGAATAATCAAAGCTCATTATGAAAACCTTGAATCCCGGAAAGCAGAGCTTGAAGAACTCATTCTTACGCTCGCCACTCCCTATCAGCAGGAACTTGCCATTCTTCAAACCGCTCCTGGTATCAGCAGTGATTTCACTGCCATCGGAATCATTTCCGAAATCGGTACCAATATGGAGGCTTTTCCTTCGGCGAAACACTTATGCTCATGGGCTGGATTGACTCCAACTAACAATGAAAGTGCAGGGAAGAAAAAATCTGTCCGGGTTTCCAAGACCGGATGCTATATCAAACCGCTTTTGGTACAGTGTGCTAACGCTGTTGTCAAAAGCTCAAAGCATCCTGAAATGCGTAACCGCTATCTCCGTCTCAAAAAGCGTCGCGGTCACAAGAAGGCAATCATTGCGATAGCAAGAATGCTTCTTACCTCATTATACCACATGTTGAAGAACGGCGAAAACTATAATGCAGAACTTTACAGGAAATCCGACCTGCCACCAGTTGACCGTGAAATCACGGTAGAACAGGCAATCCTTATCGCAAAAAATCAGGGTTATAAAATCAAGTCAGCAACTGCATAACCTTAACTTCTCAATATTCAATTTTTAAAGCAGCCACCGAAAGATGGCTTATTTGTTGTGTGCTTAAGGTAATGGATACCCTCTACTTCTCATTTTCAATCTTTCCTCAGTTCTGTCTCCTGTCTATCCTGTGTACTGTTTACAACCGCCATAATCTTACCCATGCCTCTTCATCTTCCGGTATTGATAAAATCAACATTTTTGCCAAATCTATTCCCTCATTTCTAATTCGGTAGTGTCAAATTTACTACCTATTTTTTGTTTTAAAACCTTTTATTTTCAAGGAAAATCAATACTTCAAAATAAAAAGAGCAATGACCTCCCTTTTTCGGTATAATGTAAGTCACCACAACCAACAAAACCGAAAGGATATTCATTGCTCATGGACATTATACTTTATTTACTTCAACTAATTCAACAGCTTTATCAGCAAAACTGTTTTCTTATTAAATTCATCTGTAAATATATCCCTCTCAAACAATGGGCTTTTGACGATTCCCATTCCCCTAAATACCAGAAGTTCAAGATTGATGAACTCCCAAGAATTGATAATTTCAAACAGGACTGGGATTGGAAAGACCTTTTATCCTACTACAAACAGCGCTATGGTAAAAAAATCAAGCCCATATTCCGCCGTGTTGAATGCGACATCCCACAAGACTGCACCTGTCCGGCATGTAATGCCCCGGTTCTCTACCTTTCATGGAATGACGGAAAGAAGAAATCCCAGATTCGATGCAAGGTCTGCCAAACGCATTTCTCACCCACTAAGGATAATCGTTTTTCCAAAACCACCAAACTACGCTGCCCCCATTGTTCCCACATCCTTGTTCCTAAAAAAGACCGCAAGCACTTCATCGTACATAAATGTGTGAATGATAAGTGCCCTTACTACCTTCACAACCTTAAGAAAGTAGACAAAAAGGACTTAAAAGAAGACTACGGTAAAAACAAATACAAACTCCACTATATCTACCGGGAATTCCAGATAGATTTTTTTAAGATGGATTTAAACACCCTGCCAAAGAATGCTTCTTCCCTT
>QXWW01000055.1 GCA_009911185.1 Lachnospiraceae bacterium | reverse complement strand
TAAGTACCTCTTTCTTGATTATTTTCAGTATATCTTATTAGCCACTCCCGTTACAACTTTATTATATCACTTCACCTATATCAGTTCTGATATGACGTCTCAGTGTATGAATCCGAAACCGGAAACCCCGTAAAGGATATGCTTGATACGGAGCATGGACTATTGGGGATCGACAGCATGGACAAAACCAAAGGGCTGCAGCAGCTTGCGGACAGGCTTGGCATCAATGTGATCCGTTTTTGGAAAAAAGTAATGGAGTAAAGGAGGATTCTGATGGACTATACCAGATTAGGAAATTCGGACTTGAATGTATCGCGTATCTGTATGGGCTGCATGGGCTTTGGTGATTCTGGCCGAGGGCAGCATAGCTGGACTTTGGACGAGGCACATTCCAGAGAGATCATGAAACACGGATTAGAGCTCGGCATCAATTTTTATGATACGGCAATCGGATACCAGAGCGGTACAAGCGAGCAATATGTGGGCAGGGCGATGCGTGATTTCGCAAAGCGTGAGGACGTGGTGGTGGCGACAAAATTCTTACCGCGTACGAATGAGGAGATTGCGGAAGGGATTACTGGGCAGCAGCACATTGAAAGGATGCTTAATAAGAGCCTTGACAACCTTGGTATGGATTATGTGGATCTGTATATTTACCATATGTGGGATTACCAGACGCCACTCTATGACATTATGGATGGCTTAAACCGCACGGTAAAGTCTGGGAAGGTACGCTATATTGGCATTTCCAACTGTTTCGCATGGCAGCTTGCAAAGGCAAACGCGTTGGCTGAAAAAGAGGGATTTGCTAAGTTTGTGTCCGTTCAAGGGCATTACAACCTAATCTTCCGGGAGGAAGAGCGGGAGATGGCCGTCCTGTGCGCGGAGGACAATATTGCTATGACCCCTTACAGTGCATTGGCCGGAGGCAGGCTTTCTAAAAAGCCGGGGGAAAGCTCCAAACGGCTCGCTCTGGACAGCTATGCCAAGAGTAAATATGACGGCACAGCTGCGCAGGATGAAGTTATATTACGGAGGGTGGCGGAGCTTGCGGATAATAGAGGAGTTTCCATGACAGAAATTTCCCTGGCATGGCTTCTGACGAAGGTGACATCCCCGGTGGTGGGAGCAACAGCATTCCATCATGTGGAGGGTGCCGCAAAAGCGGTGGACTTGAAACTGACGGAAGAGGAAACGGCATATCTTGAGGAAATGTATTTTCCTCACAGGCTGGTCGGCGTAATGGCACAGAATACGGCGTCTGCCGCAAAGGATAAGCATGTGTGGTCTGTGGGCGACCAGAAGATGGAATAAGGTTTGATATAGAAAAATAGTGTTGAACTATGGAGGAAATAAAAATGGCTATAAAACAGACGGCAGGAAGAATGCAGCTTGGGGAGTTTGCCCCTAAATTCGCAGAATTAAATGATGATGTATTATTTGGTGAGGTCTGGAGCAGGGAAGATAAACTTTCCCTCCGTGACCGCAGTCTTGTGACGGTGGTGTCGCTGATGGCGCAGGGACTTACTGACTCATCGCTGACTTTCCACTTACAGGAAGCCAGAAAGAATGGCATTACCAAAGAGGAGATTGCAGAGATTGTTACCCATGCAGGGTTTTATTGTGGATGGCCGAAGGCGTGGGCAGTTTTTCGGCTTGCAAAAGAAGTCTGGGATGAGGAAACGCCAGCGAATGATGCGAAGGCTGCCCATGCCGCATCGATGGTGTTCCCGATTGGTGAGCCGAATGATGCGTTTGCGCAGTATTTTATCGGACAGAGTTACCTGGCTCCAGTATCGAGGGAGCAGATGGGCATTTTTAATGTGACGTTTGAGCCAGGATGCCGGAATAATTGGCATATCCATCATGCGGATAAGGGCGGCGGCCAGATTTTGGTCTGTGTGGCAGGCCGGGGCTATTATCAGGAATGGGGAAAGGAGCCGCAGGTAATGGTTCCCGGAGATACTGTCAATATCCCTGTAGGTGTAAAGCACTGGCATGGGGCGGCGCCGGATAGCTGGTTTTCCCATCTTGCAGTCGAGGTTCCGGGTGAGAACGGAGGCAATGAGTGGATGGAGCCAGTAAATGACGAGCAGTATAGCAAGGTGAAATAGGAAGCGTGAAAAAATGGGAAAAGCATCCGTAGCATATTTTTCTGACACGATGAGGTCGTTAAACAAGAAAAATCCATTGTTTTCAAGGGGTTCGGCTGCTTGTTATCCGCATAGTGCAACAAATTTTGAACGAATAATACTTTAATGTACGTTCATGGCTGTGCGAATCCAATTAAGTATTTGTGCGTGCGGGGCTGTTGCAGAATGACTGGGTAATCAGCTATTCTGCAACAGCCCCTCTTTCATTACACCTGCCAATAATAATTAGGTTTATTCATAATCTGATTTTTCAAAAAATGGTTTTCTGTCATATAGCAATTTTGAAATAGTTGTATTTTTTAGTTTATCCATAGTACAAACCTTTCAGGTGCAAATAGGTAAAATAAGGTTTTAATAGCAGGGGCATGACTTACTATCAGTATGTTGCCAAAGTCTTTAAGTTTAATGCCTAATTCCCATGCAGCCTTTGCCACATTATCAGTGAGAGGTGAATCACTCCAACCTTGCGCTCTATTCAAACTATATTAGTAAAGTTTCTTCATGCCGGCTTATATAAAAAGCAATCACAGCATTTTCCTCTTATGACATTAGCATATTGTATCTTTGATGTACTGAATTTATTTATGTGCCCACATATATTCGGCCTTAACTATATCAATCGTTTTACCGCCGATACCAAAATTTTTGTCGGACACTTCCTTGATTGTAGTTACAAAAAATTCTTGTGGAACTTTCATGATTTCAGAAGATACCTCTGTTAATCTCTTTATCAATTCCTCTTTTTGTGCGTCTGATAAATTTCCACTCTCAACTGTAATGTAGGGCATTTTTTCCTCCTGTTGATTTTATTATAATCTTCCTCCATGGTTGAACTTTTTCCATTCCTCAACATATGTAATATTTTGGTGTATGGGTTCTTTCAAAAGATTTTCATAAAATGTTAGTTTACTCTGTGTCAAAGATAATGCACTTTGTAAATTAGCTATTTGACCTTTTATATATTCCATATGCTCCTTTACCATAGTGTATCGCTGTTCAAGTGTTGTTCCCCCTTGTATCAGCAACGAAACATAGTGTTTGATAGAGCGAATGGGTATATTTGCCATACGCATACACTGTATCATTTTTATCCATTCAATATCTTCATCGGTATATTGTCTATATTTTGAGCTGCTTCTGGCTATCTGTGGCAATAATTTTTCTCTCTCGTAGTATCTTAGGGTTGCAGTGGAAAGTCCCGTTATTTCTGCGGCTTCTTTTGCTGAATACATTTAACTCACCTCATTCCGTTTAGAATAAACTATGAAGCGCACTTCAAGTCAATACAAAAATTATAGCATATTCTGAAAATCAAAGTATAAGATTGTGGAAAAACAAAATAAATTATTGTTTTGTCATAGTCATATAGGAATGAGAGGGAATCCATAATGCTTGTCTTTGGAGCTTTGGTTCGGAATAGTCTGTTGCTGGCGCTCTGTCTCTTGTTTTCTGTTTCTTGCTTCTTTACCGTATCTGCGCATGTTGGCATGGCATCAAGCTCCGTGATCCAGAGTATTGCTAAAAACAGTCAAAAGTTAAAGCCGGAATTTCCGCAAAAGAAATAAGGCCGCATGACTGACATAAAAAAGTTTTTTGTGTAGAAGAATATGCAGGATTGTGATATGCTGTTTATAAGACAGTTTTTGTGCAGGGATAGGAAGTAACCCAAATTAAAAATATTTCTCTAAACTCAATTTTGTGAGGCCGGGGTAACTGGCTGTTAAGGAAATTTGCCCTTATTTTCATGATAATGTTTACTTTTGTTTTTTGTTGCAAATAAACGCATTATTTGAGACTTATATATTCGGAAAGTATGATGACATAATAAATGATTACGATGAAGGGGAAGTTTTCAGTCTCTATCTTTTGCTTGTGAATGAGGATTTTATCCATTATGTTTATATTAACGGTTATGGAGAAATAATGGAATCACAAGTAATGTTTGTTTGGTATTTCCAATTTACAGGGCTGGAAAAATCGGGAGTTGAGAAAATAAAAATGATGGGGATTATAGATAAAAAATTGATTCGTATATTGTTTGTGCAGAAAATTATACAATAAGAGCTGAAGAACAAAATGAGGTAATATTTAGATAAATTGAAATTTGTGGGGGTGGTCGAATGACCAAAGATGAAATTCGAACAATTTGTGAAAAACGATTTGCGGAACTGGGAGCCGAGAAAATTGAACTACAACCATCTGGAAAGTGCTGGACGTTGGACGGAGAATTTTTCAAAGTGACTACACTTCGAAGTTGGTGGGTATTAGAATGGACTGATAATCGTTCACAGGCGTCAAATTTTGGCTTTGAAGATGTAGATTTAATGCCATACAATATTTCCGAAGCAGAGGTCCTTGAGCAAGTTAATTCATTGATTGTTAAATAATTCAATATTATAAATTTATGTTTAGAGGGATAAACAAATTGGGATTTATCGAATCACTGGAGAAAGGAAAAAGCTAGTGCAGAGAAAATGAAGTAGCGGGTGCTTTGATATGTCTGCCTGTTCATCTGCTGTGTTGTCGTCAATCGACATAGCCACCGCTGCGCTTCATTCCTTCGCCTTGCATATGAAACAACCATCCTGCATCAATGTACCAGTTATTTTATATTCTCTGTATTAGATTTGCACAAAGAGAATGCCATTGAACAAAAAGAACGACGATAATAAAATTACTTATGTTGACAGTTTTTCCAGGTGAAGTAGCAACGGCTCTCTATATTCTTATAGTTTTTTCTGCAAGGCATTCTGACAGTAGATTTATTTTTTATCATAATAATGATTTCATTATTTCCATTTGAGATAATGATAGTTTTATCAGCAAATAAAAAATATGGAACCTATGTGTTTAAGACAGCGTTTTCATACTACCAAAAATAGAATGTTTGCCCCAGTCATTGTTGCAGCTGCGTTTTCGTTATTCATTGGCGGTGCCATTCAATAATATATAAAATTTGCATTTTTGCTGCAACAGCACTGGTAATATAATAAGAAGAAAAATATTTATATTTCAGTAATTTTTCAGCGTTTATGTAATTTGTTTTCATCTGTAAGTTTTGTAATCACTTTGTAAAATTAAACAACTTCTGATTGGCAGTATTAAGCAAATCATGGAATATGGGAGGGAAATATGGCAGCATTAACATCAATGATGAATATTGGTAAAGAAATGGAGAGAAAGCTGACGTCTATTGGCATCGAATCTTCCGAAGAACTGGTTGAAGCAGGTGCAAAAGACGCTTTTCTCAGATTAAAGCAAAAGTACCCGAATGTGTGTCTGGTACATTTATATACATTGGAAGGCGCAATACATGATATAGAGTTTAACAGACTTTCAGAAGATAAGAAAAAGGAATTGAAAGAATTTAGTGATTTTCTGAAAAAATGAAAGTAAATAATTTCTCCTTTTGCCGCTCCGAAGAATGGAAAGGTTTTATATAGGCGGAAGGTTTACTGTAAGAAAATCATTTGACGTGGATGAAACCAGAAAGATGTGAGTTATAAAAATATCGCGATTATAAATATAAAGGCGGCTTTTCCAAATAACATTGATAAGGTTTGGAAAGTAGTTACGGATTTTCAAAACTCTGATTGGCGCAGCAATGTAAGCAGGACGGAAGTTTTAAATGTAAAACAGTTTGTTGAATACACGAAGGACGGTTACGCCACAGCATTTACAGTTACTGTTACAGATCCTTATAAATCCTTCGAATTTGATATGGAAAACAGCGATAACAGAAGTCCCTCTCGTCATACTATTCAATTAGGATAGAGGAAATTTGTGGAGGATTGTGGTATGAAATCAGAGGAAACTTTTGAAAAAATAAAGCCGCTTATTCAAGAATCCTATGAGTATGCCAGAGAGAAATATAAAAAACATAAAGTTTAAATTCACGTTTATAAATTAAAAAAACGTAAGTTGTTAAGGAGAAAAACAGATGGACGGAAAAATAGTATTTAGCCGAGGTTCTTTTTTTCATGGAACAAAAGCGGATTTGAAAATGGGAGATTTGATAGTTTCAGGAATGAAAAAGAATTATAATGATAATAGAAAATCTGAATATGTTTACTTTGCGGGAACTTTGGACGCGGCAATTTGGGGAGCAGAACTGGCAGAGGGGGAGGGGAAGGAGAGGATATATGTTGTTGAGCCAACAGGCAATTTTGAAGACGATCCGAATGTTACTGACAAAAAATTTCCGGGAAATCCAACAAAATCGTATAGATCAAAACACCCTCTGAAGATTGTAGCAGAGGTAATCAACTGGGAAGGACATTCTCCTGAAGTATTGAATAATATGTTGGAAAATCTCAAAAAATTGTCTGAACAAGGGATAAAAGCAATTGACTGATTTTACAAGAGGGGCAATTAGAACGTTACACAAAATTCACTTTTATCAATTAAAAAACAGAATTATAGCGGTCACAATTACAGTCGGTGATGCCTTTAGAGACCCAGTCACAAACCCGGTATTTACGTTCTCTGGCAGAAGTTGCAAAAGGAGTCTCATCTCCGGCAAATGCAAGGAATTTGGGCTTAATAAGTCCTTTAGAAAGGGACTATTGTAAAATCATTATGGTATAGGCTAAAAAGTGAGCCGCAAGGCTGTTCAGAGGGAGAAAACATGAAATGTTCCATCTCTGAAAGCAGTTGTTTTACAGAAGTTTTTTCCACAGAGTTTGCTTTTGATCCTTTGGAAGAAGATTTTCAATATCCTGTTTATGTCGGCATCTGCAATCACTGACATGTATTATAGTGCAAATTAAACGTTAAGAGATAAGATTAGAATAAAAGACTTTTTGCAAAACTGCTAAAAGATGTTAATGAACTTATGGCTTATTTGTGGTATGACATTCGTGAAATGACTAAAACTGCCATAGAGAACAGGCAAAATCTTATTGTCGAAGGGTGCTGTATTCCTTTTGATTGGTCAAAGAATTTAAAAATCTCAACGTAAATTATCTCCTTACTGATGAGAAGTATGAGATAAGCATTGATTTATAATCTCAATTCCTATTTACTGGGGAGTTGACCAAAGAAACAAATCCATATTCCCTAATATATTCCAGAGGTAAATATGTCACATAGCAAACATACAAAACGGGGGTATTCACTGTATATTGAGAAGTGGAACCGTTCCGTTAAGAAATATATCAACACATGTGCCATATGTGGACAGAGTGGTTATAGCCCTGTTATTGAACAGGAAAATTTTTGTGATTCCTTTGAAAATAAGATAATTTACAAAGAGCTTTTAAAAACGCTCCGCAAATTGGAATTAGATGAATTAGGGCGGTGCAAAATCTGTGCAAACGTACAAGACAGGCATGGAAGCGGTTTAAGATAACTTAACAGATAGATATCATTAGAAAAGTGCCGGCGCCAGGGGTGTCACCAACCTTAAAACCGCTGAGGATGGAAAAAGAGAATTGATTTTAAGCTGTGCAGCCCAGTCCGTAATGGAAGTAACTTTAAAATCAATGGACAACAAATAAGAACACTGTATAAAAGAAGGAATTATTTGAATGCTGTAAGGTTAGAGCATTCAGGTAAAGGTTCAAGATTCTGGCCAAGCAATAAGGTGGGAGGCAGCGACAGTGGTAAATCCGTTTTTGGAGCAGTATGATTTAGCTTGGAAAACGGTTGTAACTTGTGCGACATCCGGAGGGAGCGGTAGGGGTAATACAAATGCAGAGTTTTTCCCTCCTGCCTTGGGGAAAAGGTGACGGGTGTAAGGGTTTTCCATTCCAGTACAGGAGTGGAGAAACTAAAAAATGGGCATCTTATCCCGGATTTCGCTTTACCCGCCGAAGAACACCCGATAGATATTTGGGGGTGAGCGAGTGCCAGTGGCACTTAAGCTGCGAACTGACAGGAGAGAAAAAGGAATTTGGATTATTTAAAGCAGTACCGCAAGATTGCAGATATTGACGGACAGGCAAAGGAATATTCTGAGAGGATTATAGAAGGAATGAAGCAGATACAGGTCTACAGAATAGCATAAGGCTGAAAATGGACAGGAAGAATGAACAGCATAATGGCATATGTAAGGGAGATTGTGAATAAGGAAATCATCTTGCATAAGTAAGAATTGGCGGCAGAGAATAAAATCTTTGCCGTCATTTTGTTTGCGCGCCATGGGCGCGCTCTAACGGGTGGAAGTCCCGAACACGCTCAGGCAACGAGGAAGTGTATAGCTGAACAGCAAGGGTGTCCATCGTGAGGTGGAATCTGAAGGAAGCTGTAGGCAAACCTTTGGTCCGACGGACAGAAATCACATATAAGGCTCTGAAATACGGATAAGTCTGCAAAAGAAGATGAAGTCCCAAAGTTGCTGGAAGCAGGAGTAAATGTGACGGATAGATGAAGGGAAAGAGCGGGCACCTTAAGCGTGGAGGTCTCACGGGGGTTTCATTAGCCTGGTAACAACGAACTGTGAGAAGTCAGCCGCGCCCATAGTAGTGAAGAAGTCTCTGTAATGGAGATGGAGCGAAGGGGCGAACCAATAAGTTTGAGTATGTCTTGTGTTGTAGAGATGACAACATCTGCCGTAACCAATCGGGAAAAGGATGGTCAAATCAAGCGGGACGGAAAGGAAAGAACGCATGGACACAAGTAGTCTAATGGAACAGA
>QXWW01000054.1 GCA_009911185.1 Lachnospiraceae bacterium | reverse complement strand
TTTCTGCTCTTTTACTGGGCATCAGGTCTCCCCCCTGCTTCGCCGGGTCCCCCCTCATGCCAAATTATAACAAACTTTAGGAGAAAAGTCATAAAATTTTCGGATTAAAAATATTAAATTATTGTAAAATTAGAATTAACTCAAATAATTCCAAATACTCATCTGTTCGGCAAAATCTTTTTCCCCGAAGGTATGTAAATACCGGAAAATCTGTTCCCTGTCATACACAATCCCGCCCTGACTGCATTTCTCAACAAATACTTTCATCAGTCGGCGGTTGTCTGGACTTTCAATTATATACTGCGTCCCATATGTCCTTATATATCTCTCTTTCAATTGCGGAAACAGACGGTCCAACTGCTGGTAAAAATATTCTCTGTTTCCTTCCCGAAGCGTCAGTCCCATGCCGAAACAGAGCACGCCATAGACTTTTGCTTCCATGCACATCTCTAAAATACCAGAAATATTTTCCTCTGTATCATTGATAAAGGGCAAAATCGGCGAGAGCCATACGACGGTTGGTATCCCCGCATCCCGCAGTTGCTTTAATACCTCAAATCGCTCTCTTGTAGTACTCACATTCGGTTCAATCTTTCTGCACAAATTTTCGTCATAAGTGGTCAAGGTCATCTGCACAACACATTTTGTCTGTTCATTTATTTTTTGCAGGAGATCTATATCCCGCAAAACACGGGCTGATTTTGTGATAACTGTAAATCCAAATCCATACTCATAAATCAAATGCAAGGCTTTTCTAACATTTCCGATTTCCATTTCCAAAGGAATATAGGGATCTGTCATAGCCCCCGTGCCTATCATACATTTTTTGCGTTTATGCCGAAGGGCATACTCCAGCAGGTCAACTGCATTTTCTTTGACCTCAATGTCTTCAAAATTATGTTCCATATGATAACACCTGCTTCTGGAATCGCAGTAAATACAGCCGTGAGAACAGCCGCGGTATAAATTCATTCCGTTTTTTGCAGATAATATTCCTTTTGCTGTCACAAAATGCATGTTCCCTCTCCTCAATGGTTCTGTCTGATATTTTGGTTGTTTTTCTCCGCCAGCGATTTAAATTTTACTGCAAATTATGTCCCGGCAAAATTGATTTTGACAAAACATGGTACTGCCCTGTAGATATTTAGGTAAAATCACACAGACTATCTATTCCTCTGTAAGACGGATTTTTGACGGCGCAGCGGATGCCTACGGCTAGAAAATCCAACGCAGCACAAAGACAGATAAACAAGTGAGTTTTTCTAAATATCAACAAGGCAGTACACTATTCTGGCATGAGAAAAAATGCTCAACCGCCGGCACAATTTTTCTTATGCGCCCTTATTTTTTTCATCGCCCATTCGTAATGGCTTGCCGTCGTACTGACGAAATAGGAACCTAAAGCGCTCCCGCCAGCCCATGCATAAACTCCTTTGGAAAATAGCTCCTCATTGGTAAAACTATCCGCCAGCTTCATAATTTCAGCATGTGATTCTTCAAGCATACTCCTGGCGTCCTCCAATGACGTCTTTTGATGTTTGTTCCATAATTCCACATTCATAGCTCCGTAGGTTTTCCAGTTATACGGCTTGGGAATAAACGGTTTTTGATCGCCGTTTTGATTCGCCGCAACCCAGTGAAGCAAAAGCTGATGCCATTCATAGAGATGAATTAAGATATCCCTGAGATTTTTATCCCGGTTCCAATGAGCTTCTTTCTTTTTCGTATCGCCTGAAAAATCAAAAGGCATAGCCAATTCCCGCTCTGTCAGTCCTGAAATAAGAATATTTAATTTTTCATAATTCGCAGATGCCGCCGCTAATAAATCTGCTTTTGTTGTTGGCCTTCCCATAATACATACTTCTCCTTTTCAACACGTTTAATAGGAACTAAAATTACAGTTCCAATATAGCACGCAAATCCTGACACCCTGTGTCATGTTTTATTTTTTTCATAAATTAATTTCGCCTGTTTTGCGACGGCTTCTTTTAAGTAAGGCGGTGAAAGAATATCCACCTGCGTTCCAAACGACAGCAAAAAACCTGTAAGCCAAGCGTCTTCCGGCATCTTTGCCGAGACGAGCAGATCACCATTCTCCTGCCGTTTTATCTGCGTTTTATCGAACTCATCATAGACGCGATATGCCATTTCTTTGGGAAAACGTAGTGTAATTAAGTTATATTCTTCTTCAAAATCCTGCGGCGGTTTTGTAATATTGTAAGGCAGAAAACCTTCTTGCAAAACCTCCAAATCTAAAATACGATTTAATTTGAATGTCCGAAAATCCTGTTTTTCTGTACAGAACGCTAATAAATACCAGGCTCTCGCTTTGTAAGCAAGCTTACATGGCTGCACAATTCTTTCACTGAACGCTTCGTAAGAACTGGCATAATATATTTTCACATTTTTTCCACGAATAACCGCTGACTTCAATAATTCAAATTTTTCATTGTCAAACCCCTGATTTCCCCATCTGGAAAAATCCACGGTAAGCCAATTATGCGAATGAAGCTGAAACATGGCAGAAAGCTTCTGCAATGTTTTGCCTCCAATTTGATTCTGCACGGAATTTAGACTCTGTAATGCCGCAAGAATTTCCTGTTTTTCCTCTTCTGATAAGATTGTCTTATCGAGGACAAAACTGCTCATTAAATGGATGCCGCCGGCTCTGCCCGCTTCTGCATATATTGGAACACCCGCTCCGCTTAAGGCGTCAATATCTCTGTAAATTGTTCTCACCGATACTTCAAATTTTTCTGCTAATTCCGGAGCGGTAGCCCGTCCCTTATCAAGCAGATAATATATAATTTTAAATAATCTGCTTTCCTGCATAAGCGGCTCCTCCTTCCATAACAGCATTTCACACATTCACGCAGCTTAATTGCCCGCCCGCTCTTTTCTATCTCATAGCAAGGGAAAACACAGTTCCACCGTAAAGCGCCCCTGCCGGAAAAAAGCCTGAATCGTTCCCTCCATCTGTTCTGTAAACTCTTTGGCTATGGCAAGCCCCAGTCCCGTAGTTCTGCGGTTTCTGGACTGGTCCGTGGTATAGAAACGGTCAAAAATCTGCCGCAGATCCTTCTCTTCAATCTGATCCGTCTCGTTGGCAATGGAAATTACTGCGAAACCATTGTGGGAAGCAAGGCAAAAGCGATAATTGCCTTTGCCATGCACCAGCGCATTTTTTATGAGATTTTCCAGTATTCTTGCAAAAGCATGTCTGTCCGCCTGAATAAATAACGCTTCCTTGGGTATCTCTATCTGCGGCTCAAAACCTATTTGAAAAAAATCTTCATAAAACATAGAAATGATTTCTATAAAAAAATTTCCCACATTGATCCGCTCCCGCTTCAAAGAAATCTCTCCCGCTTCAATCCTCGCGTATTCAAAAAGCTGGTTTAAGATATCTGCCAGTTCTTCGAGCCTGCGCTCCACAATCGCTGCGTACTCTTCCTTTTTCTCTTCTGACAGGTCCGTCTTTTGCTGCATCTGGACATAACCCTTTACAGAAGTTAAAGGGGTGCGGATATCATGAGAAATGCTGGCGATACTCTCCCGATAGCTTTGATTCACCTTCCGCAGCCTGCGCTGCTTTTGGCGAAACTTCTCCAACACCTCATTGAGAACATTGATAAATTCCCTCGTTTTTCCCACATCGCAAACAGAGGTCAGCAAATAATTGCTTTCCTCTGCTTCCACAAATAATAGCTGTTCTTTAATATGGCTGATTTGCTTTTGGTAACGCCAGAGGCGCAATAATAGCGCTGTCACTGCCGCCAGCAGTATAATTACCATAATTATTAAAATATCTTCCATCGTCATTTTATTTCACGTCTGCTTTTTGAAAATGCAGCGCGCCCAAAACTGCTGCCAGCAGAAGCCATACCACTGATACCAGTACGCTGCGCATTATAAATTCTGAGGAAAAATCCGTCACGGGACACCCTGACATCAGATCCAGAATCCAGTAATCAGAAGGTTTCCCCTTCCATCCATGAAATATAAGATCCAGTCCGGCTGTAAGAGTTGTGGAAAACATCAGTACGCCGATACTCACTGCAATCCCCGCTGCCAGATTTCTGGTCAGTTCTCCCACCAGCAGAAAGATTACCGCAATGGCAACACCAAATAAAAGCTGAAGCGCCGCATAAACGGCAACGTCTGACCATACCGTTGCAGCATAAATTTCCCCTCCCATAAAAGGGACGCCCAGACAGACGGTCACAAGCAGCGCTATCGTCTCAAATATCAGCGTCAGCACGATCGCCGCCAGCATTTTAGCAAGAAAAATCTTCGTTCTCGCATACCCCTTGCCTACCAGATTTTTGATGGTTCCATTGCTAAATTCCTGTATCACAAAGATACTGACAAGCACTGCAAGAATGATTCCCACAAAATGCCCTCCGAACATCTGCCGCAGGACGCCCGTCACCCCCACCTGCTCCCTAATGGACTCATCGCCGTTTTCTTCCAGACTGTTTCCATTTTGGTACACCATAATCCCGGCAGAGCCGTTCGCCATTTCCCCCTGGCTGATTTTATCAATCATCACCAGAGAAGCATAAAGCAGCAATGCAAGAAAAGCCACTGTTAACAGCCCAATAAGACCCGCTTTACTTTTTCTCAATTTGTAAAATTCTGCCTGCAGTAAGTTATTCATTCGACGCACCTCCCAATAAATCCATAAAGTATCCCTCTAAATCCTGCCCGGCAAGATAACTCTCCTTCAGATGAATGCCTCCCTGAATCAGTTCCCGGTTCATTTCCCAGGAATTATGAAGTCCGTCAAATACCCGTATGATACCCGGCTCCGGCACATCATAGTTGGTAATCCGGCATTTTTCCTCCAGAATCACAGCGGCGCGCTCTGCATCGTCTACCACCAGCTTTACACATCTCCTGCACCTGGTTCTAAGTTCGTCTGCGACAAATTCTTCAATCAGCGCTCCTTCCTTGATAATTCCGTAACTGGTGGCTATCTTAGACAACTCTCCAAGAATATGACTGGAAATCAGAATGGTAATCTGTTTCTCCTCGTTCAGTTTCAGCAACAGATCCCGTATTTCCTTAATGCCCTCCGGATCCAGGCCATTGATCGGCTCATCCAAAATTAAGAAATCCGGACTGCGAAATAAGGCGATGGCAATTCCCAGCCGCTGCTTCATTCCCAGAGAAAAATTTTTTACCTTTTTCTTTCCTGCCTGGGATAATCCTACAAATTCCAGCATTTCATCTGCCGCGCTTTTGCGGGTAATGCCATAGCTTCTGCGCGCCACTTCTAAATTATCTTTTGCCGTCATTGACCCGTATAGCCCTGGCTGCTCAATCAGGGCTCCAATTCTTAGACGCTGTCTCTCCAGCTCTTTCGAACCGAACAGTTCCATATGGCCGCACGCCGGAGCTGCAAGCCCCGCCACAATACGCATAAAAGTCGTTTTCCCCGCTCCGTTTTTGCCGATGAAACCATAGATATCTCCTTTTTTTACATGCATATCCACATGGTCGACAACGGTATGATTTCCATATATTTTGGTAATCCCCTCTGTATTTAATACGTATTCCATACTGTCCTCCTGTCATCTGCCATTTATGTTTACAGGAAACAGTATAACAGCGAAATTTTTAGAAATCTTAGGCAAAATATAAAGAAAGTATAAAGTTTTATCGGCGGCATGTGCGTTACTTCATTTTAAATCCAATACCCCACACTGTCTGAATATACGTCTCTTCCGGACACATTCTGGCGAGCTTCTGGCGGAGATTGCTGATATGTACATTCACTGCATTTTCTTCTCCCAAAAATTCTTCATTCCAGACGGATTCATAAATGTTGCTTCTGGTAAACACTTTGCCGGGATGGCGTATCAACAATTCTAAAATCAAGTATTCCCGCTTCGTCAAAGATACCTCCCGGCCTGATACCTGTACCAGCAGTTTTTCCGGATATATTCTGATGTTTTTATACTCCAGCACTTCCATTTTGTTCGCCGCCTCCCGCCGTTTTCCAGACTCGCCGCCGCGGCGCAGTACTGCTTCCAGCCTTGCCAGCAGCTCCTCCGTATCAAAGGGTTTGACCACATAATCGTCTGCCCCGGCGCGCAGAAGGGATACTCTGTTCTGTACATCATCTCTCGCAGAAGAAACGATAACGCTTACCGCAGGACACGTTTCCTTGATGCTGCCAAGGACTTCCTCCCCCGTCATCCCCGGCAGCATCAAATCCAAAATCACAGCCTCAGGAACCTGATGTTCTACACAAAGCAGCGCTTCCGTCCCGGAAAACGCCTGAACCGTCTCATACCCCTCTCCTGTAAGCAGTTCTTTCAACATCTGGCTGATATCACTGTCGTCTTCCACAATTAAAATCCTTGTCCCCATAATCCACTCCTCTATTTTATTCTTCTGGCAATCCCGCAGTTTAAAAGGTAGACTTCTGCCGCCTGTCTGGCAATCTCACAGCCAACGCTTCCCACGACCTCGCGGTACTGACGGTCAAAAGCGTCTAACGGCACCACGCCGCAGCCCACCTGATCCAGAGTCAACACGGCATCCGGATTCGCATCCAGAAGTCTGCGCACCATAGCACAGGGGTCCTTTCCCGATTCCAACAGGATTCGAATCCATCGGTGAAGTCCTATAATTACATGCGAATGCTGGCAATATTGCAATTCTTCAAACTCTCGCGGCAAATCTGCAGCCTCTAACACCACGATGGTTTGCAGAAGCTCTCCCTTCTGTTTCTGTCTGGCCAAATCCTGTGCAAATTTCCCTTTTCCCTGAAACGCGCCTCCGGTAACCAGTATCATAACTCATCCTCCTTCACTATGGCGTATCTGAAAATGCTCTTGTACAACGCAGCAAATCTGGCAGCAAAACAGATGGAAAAAAGAACAAATTAGATTCCCTGCTCCTGAATGGTCACATGAACTTTATCCCCAGGCTGTTTCCCAATCTTTGCCCGGATATCCTTGCGTATGCCAATAATATAGCAAATACTGCCATCCTCATTTTTAATCCCCATATTTACAATACTCCCCTCATAAGGCTCGCCGTCAAAGACAGCATGTACCTTTACCCGGCCTCTGCCAAACTCCTCTCTGACGTCATAAGGAAATTTAACATAGGCGCCGCCCTTTTTACCAGCATCATAAATAAGAGATTCATATTCATAAATTTTTTTATTCAATTTCTATCCCTCTTTTTTCTATCATATTATATATTTTGCCCATCATTTGTATGATTTATTTCTGCTCTCATTCTAATCACAAATTGCGCGCAAGTCAAGTTTTACTCTAAGCGTTAAATGTGATGCCACATGCCGATTATCTGAAATGGGAACAGAGTGTGCATTTTATGTTTCTTCTATTAGGAAGAAACTTTCATGCTTTTGTATGACAAGGTATTTCCTATAGAAGGACAGACAAACGGACTGCACATTTCCATGCAGTCCGTTTGCTTTTATCCTACCGTTTCACTCAATGGAAAGACAAGAACACCCAGCGATCATTTCTTTTTGATCGTGATTTTCTTTCCGGCAGTCTTCATCGTCGTCTTAAATTTCTTCAAATTACTCTTGGACACTTTCTTCGGTACATATACCTTCGCATTTTTCTTGATTCCCGTAAACGCCTTACTTGCAGCCTTTGGCGCCTTGGTTCCCTTAAATGTGATCTTTCCAAGATTCTTGCAGCCGTAGAAGCTCCTGCTTCCTATCTTGCTTATGTTCGCTCCGATTACTACTTCCTTCAGTTTCTTGTTCTTCTGGAATACCTTGCCGTTTATCTGCGTTACTTTGAACGTAAATGATTTTCCGTTTACCTTTACCTTAACGGTAGCAGGTATGGTTATCTTCTTGCTCGTTTTCTTCATCAGCTTCACTACCGATACCGTTCCGTTCTTCGCGCTCGATTTCGTCACCTGGTACTGCAGTGCTCCCACCTTGAATTTGTAGCCCTTTTTCGGCGGGTTCGGCTCTGGATTCGGCGTCTGCGTCGGTGGATTTAAGGTCAGCCCCAGCTCTGCCGCTGCCAGATTCGCCATTGCCTGCTGTACCTCCGCTGTCGTTGCATTCGGGTTGCCCAGCACTCCTTCCGCTGCTATTAGCGCCTGGCGCAACGCTTCGGCACTGGCCGCCGTATACTTCGACAGATCCGCATATTTCGCTTTTAAGCCTGATATCTGATTCGTCAGCTCCATACGCTTCTCCGGGCTTGCGATATCCGGATTCACTGGCTGCCCCTGGCCTGTCACCGTGATCTCCACTTCCGCCCTTGCCTCTTCGCGCACGCACGTAATCTCGATCTTCGCCGTTCCTTCTGCAACCGCCGTTACCAGTCCCGTTTCATTTACCGTCGCAACTGCTTCATTGCCTGAGGTATATTTCAGCACTTTATCGTCTGTCGTATCCTCCGGCTCCACGGAAGCTTCTATCTGGTAGGTTGCTCCTGCCGCTAACGTTGCCGCCGGCTCTTTTACATTAATCTTTATAATTGGCTTCTCATCTTCGCTTTTTTTGGTAACCTTCACAGTAACCGTTTTTTTCACATCCGGGCGCGCTTTGCTGCTGATTTCGATCTGCGCCTCGCCTTCCTTCTTCGCTGTTACTAAGCCGTTCTCATCCACCGTCGCTGTTTCTTCATCTGAGGAGGTATAATTGAGCGTCTTTTCGTCTGTCGTGTCTTTGGGAACCACAACAGCCTCAATCTGGTACGTCGCTCCTTCTTCTACTTCTGCACTTTCTTCCACCTCAATGTCTTTAATCGGCACTTCCTGGTCTGTCACGTTAATCTTAACAAACGCCTTCACATCCGGGCGCGCTTTACTGCTGATCTCGATCTGCGCTTCTCCCACTGCTACTGCCGTTACCCTGCCGGTCGTTTGATCCACCGTTGCCGCCTCTTCATTCGAGGAGGTATAACTGAGCGTCTTTTCGTCTGTCGTGTCCTCCGGCTCCACGGAAGCTTTAATGTCGTAGGTTCTTCCCACCAATACGTTTGCTTCCTCTTCCGTCACGTTAATCTTGGTAATCGGTTTTTCGTCGGTCTGCGTTTTTTCTGTAACCTCGACTGCAACCGTCGCTTTCACATTGGGGCGCGCCGCGCTGCTAATCTCGATTTGTGTCTTTCCTGCCGCCTTAGCCGTTACCAGACCTTCTTCGTCCACTATCGCAATCTCTTCATCCGAAGATTTATAATTAAGCGTCTTATCCTCTGTTGCGTCCTCGGGCTCCACAGAAGCTTCAATCTGATATTTCTCTCCTTCTTCTATCGTTATAGAAGATTCCGTTACC
>QXWW01000005.1:7500-154939 GCA_009911185.1 Lachnospiraceae bacterium | reverse complement strand
CAAGTGCGCCCTTTTTTAAGCCAGCAATAAATATCAACTTTTTTCATTTTTGCTATTGACATTTATTAGCTGGACTAGTAAAAATAAACTATGGTGTGCGCTCCATGTCAATATATAAATACAATTTTTTTTTTGGAAATTTATAAAAGGCGGCATTTTTTGGCCGCCACCCTGCTATGAGCAGATGATTTCTTTATTAACAATCTCCCTCGCACAAGCCCTTATGCTTTTTATGATTCCTGTTCATTCTGAGGCGCGTTTACTTCCTTTAACCTTCTGTTGCCCTGTGCTTGTTTCATGCCCTCTATAAGCCTGTGGGAGCGTTGTTGTGCCTGTTTGTCGATGTCGGTAAGATATGCGTTGAGCTTACCGCTTGTGAGAAGATTGGTGTATGTAACTTTTCGGTATTGCTTCAGATAATCCAAATGCCTATCTGTTGTTCCTTTTTTGCAGGGATTCCAAGTATCTTTGTCTTGAAAATCCGTTTCCCTATGTAGCCGCCGAAGCGGTAACAGATTTTGCTGGTCTGGTTCACCCCGTCCGCTGTTTCCGTTCGGTCAATTCGATGCGTCCGGTTGTGTGCATGGATGAAAACCCATACCAGATGCTTGGTGATGTCGGGGAAGCGCTGCCGATGCGTCCAGGTAATGAACTGAAAACGGATACGGAATACAAACGGAATGGTACATGCAGTATATTTGCCTTCGTTGAACCGCCTGGGGAAAACACCATACGAGTGTCCACGAGCACCGGACTGCAGTTGACTGGCACATGAAATCAAATATTTATCTGATGCCATGTATCCAGATGCCGAAAAAATAATCCTGGTTATGAAACCTTAACACACACAAGCCGGCATCCCTGTACAGGGCATTTTCCTTGCGGATGCCAGACGGATTATTATGGCATTTTATACGGTGTTGCCTGGTGGTAAGGTTTGGAGATTTGCAGGCACAGTACTGGAATGTGGTCTGCTTCTATAAGAGCCAGCGGAAAATATGATTATAACCTGTCGGAATATGCCCGGGATGAGGCGGTATTAGATGAAGTGATACGGGAGTTTTTTTAACATAAAAAATGATTAATTTGTTTACCTCTCCTGAGTATGATATAATCAATAAAGTACAAAAGAACGATAAAACGATACAAAAGAAAGGAAATTCATATGAAAGTAAAAGGTTTTATCAGCGAATTTAAAAATTTTATTACCAGAGGAAATGTGATGGATATGGCTGTTGGCGTTTTGATCGGCGGAGCTTTTTCCTCTATTGTCACATCGTTGACGGATGATATCATTTCCCCAATTTTGGGACTTTTCGGCGGGGCAAATTTTGATATGCTTCATGTAAACATTCTTGGGGAAGTTACGTTGAATTACGGAAAGTTTCTGACGGCGGTGGTTAATTTCCTTTTGATGGCGGCGATTATTTTTCTTATGCTAAAGGCGCTTCACACGCTGCAGGCAAAAACAGCGCAGCTTACCGGTTCAAAGGAAGAGCCGGCAGCAACGACCAAGACTTGTCCATACTGCATGATGGAAATCCCAATTAAGGCAGTCAGATGCGGACATTGTACATCGAAGCTAGAAATCGAAGCAGAATGCGGATGCGAAAGGGGATAAATTAAAAAAAAACACATATGCTATCTAAAAAACGGAGGGCATATATGGAGTCAGTCTGGATGGAAACTGTTCGTTTACCGCAGTTTGAATCATTGCAGGGAAATAAAAAAACAGATGTGCTAATTATTGGCGGGGGTATGGCGGGGCTTTTGTGCGCATATTTTCTGCAGGAAAAAGGCGTGGATTACATGCTTGTGGAGGGGCGCAGGATTTGCTCAGGAGTAACAAAAAATACTACGGCGAAAATTACAGCGCAACATGGGCTTTTATATGCAAAATTATTGAAACAAAATGGCGCGGAAAAGACAAAGATGTATTTGGAGGCAAATCAGAGGGCAGTAGAAAAGTATTTTCAGCTTTGCCGTGAGATTGACTGTGATTTCCAGGAAAAAACTTCGTATATTTATACTAAGGATGATCCTGGAAAGCTGGAAGCGGAAGCAGAGGCTCTGCGCCAAATTGGGTACGAAACTAAGATTGTGGGAACGCCGGAACTGCCATTTCAGACAGCAGGGGCCGTTGAATTTGCGCATCAGGCGCAATTTCATCCGCTGAAGTTTATCGCACAGATTGCAAAGGGGCTTGCAATTTACGAGAATACCTTTGTGACAGAGTTTAAGGATCATACTGCGGTTACAAAAAGGGGAAATATTACATTTGAAAAAGTAATTTTTGCCACGCATTTTCCTATAGATAATAAGCATGGACTGTATTTTATGAAGATGTATCAGGAGCGTTCCTATGTCCTTGCGCTTGAGGGGGCGGCACAGGTGCATGGTATGTATTTAGACGAGGCGAAAGGCGGATTGTCGTTCCGTAATTATATGGACTTGCTTTTGCTTGGCGGAGGTTCTCACAGGACAGGAAAAGAAGGGGGGAAATGGGAAGAATTGAGGAATTTTGCAGACAGCCATTATCCTGATTCTTCCCGCAAATATATCTGGGCTGCGCAGGACTGTATGACATTGGATCATATACCCTATATTGGAGCGTATGCAAAGGGAATGCCGGACTGTTTTGTAGCAACAGGGTTTGGCAAGTGGGGGATGACGTCTTCTATGGCAGCGGCAATGATGCTGTCTGATTTAGTTCTGGGGAAGAACCCTCCTTATCAAGAAGTGTTTTGCCCATCGAGAAATATGTTAAAGCCGCAGTTAGCTGTAAATGGCTGTGAATATCTGATGAATCTGCTTACCTTTTCCAGGAAACGTTGTCCGCATCTGGGGTGTGCATTGAAGTGGAACAAGGAGGAACATACCTGGGACTGTCCCTGTCATGGGTCACGGTTTGCAGAAGATGGCGTGTTATTAGATAATCCTGCTAATGGGGATCTGCGTACTCCATAAAACGATTGCAAAGCTGGCTCCTCCCCCTTTTGTGTCTTCCGGTTATAGTTTCCCGATATGCATTTGGATAATTTCCTTTACAATGCACGCCAAAACTCGAAATGATTCTTGTCTTTATGTGGCTTATAAAGCGGTAAAAGCGGTCGGATACGGCTTTCTTTTCAAAATCTGTAATGCCCGGCTCTGGACATTAATTGTTTCATTTCCTGTTTTCAGTCTTTTCCCGAACAGCTTGTTATCATTTCCGGTACTGGCCTATGCAGCTATTTATAGTAAGCAGTCCTTAATATTTGAAGGAATCTGCACATCCATAGTATGTGCCTTTTTTCTGTATGAAAATATATGTTCGTGAAAGATATTGAATCATGGCGTACTTCCTAAGCCTCACATCCATTCACATTCTTACCGTTTTTGAAGTGGTATCGCCGTAAATACTGTTATGGATACAGAAAGCGCTTCACATAATATATACTTGCAACCTTGTCTGCATGTTCCGTCCGGTCAGAAATAAGATTCGTGAACGATCTGTTCCGCACCATTGCGTTGTGGAAACCCATTAAATTTTTCTTGACATTTAAGATTTCTTGGTGATAAACTAATTGTGTCGGGCAGCAAAACGAGCGTAGAATCACGGCGATTCTGTGCTCGTTTTTTATGTTCTTCGCAGTTTTCAGGCAGCTTTCTCTCTGATAAAGACTCCAAATAATATTATTTTAGGAGGTATTTATGAATCAGTCAGAAAACAGTCAATTTTTAGAAACGGAAAGAATATCAAAGCTAATGCTGAAATTTTCCATTCCCTGCGTACTTTCTCTATTGGTGAGTGCGCTTTACAACATTGCAGACCAGATTTTTATTGGTAACAGTGAACTAAGCGCCCTTGGAAATGCTGCAACCGGAGTTGTTTTTCCGATTTTTATTATTGCGCAGGCATTTGCATGGTGTTTTGGAGATGGCTGTGCCGCATATCTGAATATCTGCCAGGGCAGAAAGGATACAAAGTCTGCGCATAAAGCTATCGGGACGGGAATCCTTATTACGGTGTTGGCAAGTCTGGCGCTGATGTTCCTGTTTTTTCCATTGAAAAAGCATCTTTTAACATTATTTGGGGCATCTGCTAACAGCATCGGCATGGCAGTGGAATATTTCAATGTTATATTGGTATTTTTCCCAATCTATATGCTGTCCAACATGATGAATGCAGTAATTCGTGCAGACGGAAGTCCCGCATGGTCTATGGCATCCATGCTGCTAGGAGCTATTGTCAATATTATGTTAGATCCAGTATTTATATTTGGGATGTATTGGGGAATGACGGGGGCAGCGCTGGCGATGGTTACAGGACAATGTATTTCTTTTGTTATCAGTGTTGTTTATTTCTTTCGTACAAAAACTTTTAAATTGACGAAAGAAAGTTTTGTCTTTGATATTAAGACATTCTCACAGGCGTTAAAACTGGGCGCCTCCTCATTTATTACGCAGATGACCATTGTTATGATTTCTCTGGTCTGCAATGTTATGCTGGCTAACTATGGCGCAGGTTCTCGTTATGGCGTGGATATACCGATTGCAATTATTGGAATCGAAAGCAAGGTGTTTACAGTTGTAATCAATTTGGTTGTAGGAATCGTGCTTGGATGTCAGCCAATGATAGGCTATAATATTGGAGCAAAAAACTATACAAGGGTCAGGCAATTATATAAATCTGTCCTCGTGTGTACAATTATAATTGACGTAATGTCTACGTTATTGTTTGAGTTGGCGCCGCGGGCGGTTGTCGGTATTTTTGGCAGTCCCACCAACATACCGAATCCGGAAGATTACTGGGTATTTGCCGAAAAAACGTTTCGGATTTTTCTCTCTCTTGTTACTTTTACCTGTATCATAAAAATGACTTCCATTTTCTTTCAGGCAGTTGGAAAACCGGTTCAGGCAGCCATTTCTTCTATAATAAGGGATATTGTCTGCTTTATACCATTAATCCTTATTTTGCCGATGTTCCTGGGAATTGAGGGAATATTATTTGCGGCGCCGATTGCAGATTTTATCGCAATGATGGCGGCAGTATTATTGACGGTATCATATTTGAAATCATTAGATGTGGATTATGTCGAAAAAAATGGAGAGTCTCTGAAAGCCTTCAAGACAGGGTATTAACAATTGTCAGAGAACATGGTTGGCGGTAAGCAGATTGGGAATGCAACGGTATAAAAGTTAGGCATTCCTTTCTATATACAGGGGAATGCCGGCGTTTGATCCCAAGTGTAAACAGGAAACTTTGACGGATGGGAAAGAACATTCAGAAATCTGCCGGTGCAAAAATGCGTCTAACAAGTCAAATCTTTCTGACAGTCGGGACAATACACACTGCTCCTGCCGCCTACAACAATATGGCAGAATAGCGTTCCGCAGTTTGGGCAGTGCTCGCCCCTGTGCCCATATACTTGCAGGAAAGGGGTGTTACGATATTCTTTCCCTTTTGTTTCCAGATATTCCTCAGGAGTAAGAACGTTTTTTTGAATGAAATAAGAGAGCCGTTCCGGGATTATTTTTGCCAGGCGCTCCCACTCGTTATCTTTTAAACTATTTGCAGGGCGCGCAGGATTAATTCCCGCTGTAAATAGGATCTCGTCGGAATATATATTTCCAATTCCAGCTATGATACTTTGGTCTAGCAGACATTGTTTGATGGATTTTTTTCGTGTTTTTATTCGAGAAGACAAATATTCAGCAGTAAGAGCCGTGTCAAACGGTTCGATACCTAATTTGGAAATTCCGCTGTAGATGTCGATTTCCTCTTTGCAAAGCAGCCAGAAACGCCCAAAACGCCGCGTGTCAGAAAAACGCAGTTCCATGCCGTCTGACATCTGAAAAATAATATGCGTGTGCTTTTCTTCTGGAAAGGCTGCCGGAGTAATTAACAGACAGCCCGTCATACGCAAATGTAAGATGATACGGTCTTTGCTTTCCAGGTGGATAAGTAAGAACTTTCCCCTGCGTTCCATACAGCGTACGGTCTGTCCAGTCAGCAGCCGGCAAAACGCTTCTTTTCCAGGATAAGCGATGATGTCAGAACGTTTTACGATTGCGCTTCTAATCGAAAGACCCTGTAACTGCGGCTCGATAATTCTTTTTATGGTTTCAACTTCTGGCAGTTCCGGCATGGCGCCCACCGTCCCTTCTTACAGATCCTTAATCCGTTTCTCATAAGTGCAAATGAAAGTGTTATCCAGTTCTTCGCTCCCAATTTTTTACCATGAGTGCTCTCATGGAAATTGTTTTTCTTTTAGGAAAGACTTTGTCAAATTAAGGCATGAAAGTATCTTTCCTGTAGAAGAAAAACAGTATGCGTACGGATGTAGAAAGAATAAGCTTTTTTCATATTTGCTACTGGTATCCTCTCCGGCTGGAAATGAAATGCGTGAACTACTTGTTTGACGCAATGGCACGAACCATGCAGCCTGCAAGTCTAATTTCTGACTGGATGCAACACCAGCTATGTTTCATAAGCTGTCGTCAAATATCAGACTTTATCATAGTATATATTATTTGCATTGTCAATGCGTCAGAAGGCAGAAGGATTTAGCAGTTAGTAGTGTTTCAGACAGAAAGCTCTTGACATTATCACAGGAAAGTAGTATGTTATATTTGAAAGATTTGAAAATTCAATATTGTATTAATTTCTCTTATTCAGAGTGGTGGAGATACATAGGATCTGTGAAGCCACGGCAACCCCTCTACGGAAGGTGCCAGCCTGAGCGAGTAATCGAACAATAAGAGGATTTGATTATCTTTTCGCCTAATCAGGTCCGCTTATATATGAGCGGACTTTTTCTTTTATAAAAAGTTCTTTTCATGCAAAAGCGTGAAAATGCTTTTCTTATAGAAGAAAAATAAATGCGTGCATGCAAAAGGAAATATGCCGCGAAAGCGCCCGGGCGCGGCAAATAGCGTACTCTCTGTTTCGCTTTCAAAGAATACGAAGGAGGAATCCATATACCGATTGCTCCCTGCGTTCTGGCAGCTTAAGCAAAAAGAAGGTAATTCCTTACGGACGGTAAGGGAGATTGACCACAAATATTTTGTAGTAGGAGGAATTTAACATGGAAAAAAGATTATTTACGTCAGAATCTGTGACAGAAGGACATCCGGATAAAGTCTGCGACGCGGTTTCTGATGCCATTTTGGATGCATTAATGGAACAGGACCCAATGAGCCGCGTGGCATGTGAAACAGCGGCGTGCACCGGTTTTGTGCTGGTTACAGGAGAAATTACAACGAAGGCGCAGATCGATATTCCGCAGATTGTAAGAGATACCGTAAAGGAGATTGGATATCAGGATGCGTCTACTGGATTTGATGGAAATACCTGCGCGGTCATGGTCGCACTGGATCAGCAGTCGGCAGACATTGCCATGGGCGTGGACAAGGCTCTTGAGGCAAAGGAAAACAAGATGTCAGAAGAAGAGCTTGAGGCTATCGGGGCAGGGGATCAGGGAATGATGTTCGGTTATGCTGCCAATGAGACGCCGGAATTGATGCCATATCCGATTTCCCTGGCGCATAAACTGGCCCTGCAGCTAACGAAAGTGCGTAAGGACGGAACACTGAGTTATTTAAGGCCGGACGGAAAAACGCAGGTATCTGTGGAATATGATGAACAGGGAAATCCTCAGAGGCTTGAGGCCGTGGTATTGTCTACCCAGCATGATGCTGAAGTGACACAGGACCAGATTCACGCCGATATTAAAAAGTATGTATTTGATCCGGTGCTGCCGGCTGAAATGATTGATCATGAGACGAAATTTTTTATTAACCCCACCGGACGTTTTGTCATTGGCGGTCCCCAGGGGGATGCAGGACTGACCGGGCGCAAAATTATTGTTGATACATACGGCGGATATGCGCGTCACGGCGGCGGCGCATTTTCTGGTAAGGACTGTACGAAGGTGGATCGTTCTGCAGCCTATGCCGCTCGTTATGTGGCAAAAAATATTGTTGCAGCGGGACTGGCAGAAAAGTGTGAGATTCAGTTGTCTTATGCCATAGGTGTGGCGCAGCCGACTTCTATTATGGTGGACACCTTTGGTACCGGCAGGGTTTCTGATGAGAAGCTGGTGGATATGATCCGTGAGAATTTTGACCTCCGTCCGGCAGGAATTATTAAAATGCTGGATTTGCGGCGTCCAATTTATAAACAGACGGCGGCATATGGGCATTTTGGACGGAATGATTTGAATCTGCCCTGGGAAGCCACCGATAAAGTGGAAATTTTGAAGAACTATTTATAAGATTGGTGGAATGAACTGTTCTGTTTTGGGAAATACTGATACCAAAAACAGAAGTGAGGTATCGTCCAATGAAAACATTCCATCAATTATATCTGGATATTTTAAAACAGGAATCTGGTCAGGAGCGTACACTGCAGGAGGAATACGATCCCTATCATATGGATTGTCTCCTTCATCCCAAGCGGTACGCTCCTGTTATTTTTCAGGAACAATGTGAACAGTGCGCTTACGAGCGCGCCTGTGAAAACAGTTGTATTTTTGACGCTTTTGAGCGCGATGAAAATGGCAGGGCGATTATCAATCCGGATAAATGCATTGGATGCGGCGCCTGCGTGGATGCCTGCAGACTGGAGCGACTGGTGGAAAATAAGGATGTTGTTCCGGTCCTTCAGGCTGTACGGGCAAAAGAGCGCGAAGTATATGCGTTGATTGCACCTGCATTTTTAGGACAGTTCGGAGAAGGAGTCACCGTGGGAAGACTGCGTACGGCTTTTAAGGCAATGGGATTTCAGGGCATGGTGGAAGTGGCGGTTTTTGCAGATATTCTTACGTTAAAGGAAGCGCTGGAATTTGACGCCAATATCCACAGAGAGCAGGATTACCAGCTCACAAGCTGCTGCTGTCCGGTGTGGATTGGCATGATCCGTAAAATTTATCATGAACTGCTTCCCCATGTCCCAGGGGCCGTTTCGCCGATGATTGCAGCAGGGAGAGTGGTAAAGAAGCTGCATCCTCAGGCAATGACGGTATTTATCGGGCCATGTATGGCAAAAAAAGCTGAGGCACGGGAAAAAGATATTGCGGATGCCGTAGATTATGTATTGACCTTTCAGGAAGTACAGGATATGTTTGAGGCGGCGGATATTCATCCCCAGGAGCTGGGAGAGGATGAGAAAGAACATTCTTCCCGGGCAGGCAGGATTTACGCCCGGACGGGAGGCGTCAGTGAGGCAGTGCGGGAAACGGTAAAGCAGTTGAACCCCAAACGTGCAATAGAAGTAAAAGCAGAACAGGCGGATGGAGTGCCGTCATGCCGCGCTATGATAGAGCGTCTGAAAAATGGTGAAACTTCCGCGAACTTTTTTGAGGGAATGGGCTGCAATGGCGGCTGCGTGGGAGGTCCGCGGCGTATTATACCGGCAGAGGAAGGAAAGAAAAATGTGGACAATTACAGTGAACGCGCGGAATACAAAACGCCTCTGGAAAATCCGTTTGTTTTGGAATTACTGACACGCTTGGGATTTCATACGGTAGAGGAATTTTTAGAAAAAAGCGATCTTCTGGTAAGAGAAATGTAAAAATATAGTTTTTTGTAAACGGTATTGCCAAAAACTAACAAAAAAAGCAGATGAAATGGGGTAAAATCGTCTGATTTGTACATTTTTTGTTCAAGACCTTCAAATTACTTGCCTTTCCATCAATACAAGTTGTAAAATAAAGAAAAATAGAGTAGTATTAGCGCTGGAAAGGATATTGTGGGAAAGGGTAAATGAAGATTATATTTATGCTGAATATGGCCAGAGAACCTTCTGTTCCGGGCAGGCGTGCACTGATTGTAAGCCTGCAGGACAGATAAGCAAAGGATTGCTTATACAACATGAATGGAAACGATTTATGGGAACGGATAACCGCGAGGAAACCCAATAGTGAAATTTGCCCCGCAAAAAGAGGGCGGTCCTAAGCTTCTTACAGGAACCTGACCGTATACGCCCTTCCGTTTCCGGTGAAAGAAAGAGAGGATATAAAATGAAATTTTTTATTGACACAGCGAATGTAGAAGATATACGTAAAGCAAACGACATGGGAGTCATCTGCGGCGTGACCACCAATCCTTCTCTGATAGCAAAAGAAGGCAGAGATTTTAACGAGGTGATTAAAGAAATTACATCGATCGTCGACGGGCCGATCAGCGGAGAGGTAAAGGCCACTACCGCAGATGCAGAAGGTATGATAAAAGAAGGACGTGAGATTGCGGCCATTCATCCGAACATGATTGTTAAGATTCCAATGACAGCAGAAGGATTGAAGGCAGTAAAAGTGCTGGCGGCAGAAGGGATTAAGACGAACGTGACTCTTGTTTTTTCTGCAAATCAGGCGCTGCTTGCGGCAAGAGCAGGCGCGGCCTATGTATCTCCGTTTCTGGGACGTCTGGATGATATCAGCCAGCCAGGTATCAGTCTGATAGAAGATATTGTGGCAATTTTTGAGAATTATCCCGAAATTGAGACGGAGATTATCGCAGCAAGTGTCCGGAATCCTATTCATGTCACGGATTGTGCGCTTGCCGGAGCCGATATTGCAACTGTTCCCTATGCTGTGATTGAACAGATGATCCGTCATCCGCTTACAGATCAGGGAATTGAAAAATTCCAGAAGGATTACAGGGCGGTATTTGGTGAATAAGCAATCAGCAAAAAGGAGAAATTACATGGAGAACATAGAACTTCAGAAAATTGCCAACGATGTACGCAAAGGCATTATGACGTCTGTCCATGCTGCAAAGGCGGGGCATCCGGGCGGTTCTCTCTCAGCGGCAGATGTATTTACATATCTGTACTTTGAAGAGATGAATATTGATCCCCAGGAACCGAAAAAGGAAGATCGCGACCGTTTTGTACTGTCCAAAGGACATACGGCCCCAGGTTTATATTCCGCTCTTGCCCATCGTGGATTCTTCCCGGTGGAGGATTTAAAGACATTGCGCAAGGTCGGCTCATATTTACAGGGACATCCCTGTTTACAGTATACGCCCGGGATTGATATGTCCAGCGGTTCTTTGGGACAGGGAGTCTCGGCAGCCGTTGGTATGGCATTATCTGCAAAATTGAGTAATGAGAATTATCGTGTGTATACATTATTAGGCGACGGTGAAATTCAGGAAGGTCAGGTGTGGGAAGCGGCAATGTTTGCCGGTTATCATAAACTGGATAATCTGGTTGTTATTATAGACAATAACGGACTGCAGATTGATGGAAAAATAGAGGATGTCTGTTCACCATATCCGATTGATGAAAAATTTAAGGCGTTTAATTTCCATGTAATTAATGTTGCGGATGGAAATGATTTTGACCAGCTTCGCGCGGCGTTTAAACAGGCAAGGGAGAATAAAGGAATGCCCACGGCCATCGTTTTGAAAACGATAAAAGGAAAGGGCGTTTCTTACATGGAGAATGTGGCTGGATGGCATGGAAAAGCTCCAAACGACGAAGAGTACGATGTGGCAATGGAAGAATTAGAGAAAGCAGGTGAAGCATTATGCCGGAAGTAAAGAAGATTGCAACCAGAGACAGCTATGGTAACACGCTGGTTGAGCTGGGCAAAGAGCATGACAATCTGGTAGTATTGGATGCCGATCTTGCAGCAGCCACCAAGACAGGTATATTTCAGAAGGAATTTCCCCAAAGGCATATCAACTGCGGTATCGCGGAATGTAATATGATGGGTATTGCAGCGGGTCTTGCCGCCACGGGAAAGGTTCCTTTCGTGAGTTCTTTTGCTATGTTTGCAGCAGCCAGAGCTTTTGAGCAGGTAAGAAATTCAATCGGATATCCTAAAATGAATGTGAAAATTGGGGCCTCCCATGCAGGAATTTCAGTAGGAGAAGACGGAGCTTCCCATCAGTGCAATGAGGATATTGCTCTGATGCGCACCATTCCTGGCATGACGGTTATCAATCCCTCGGACGATGTGGAAGCAAAAGCAGCAGTCAGGGCGGCTTATGAACTGGAGGGGCCGGTGTACCTTAGATTTGGAAGGCTTGCAGTTCCGGTAATTAACGATAATCCGGATTATAAATTTGAAATCGGAAAAGGCGTTCTGTTGAGGGAAGGCAGCGATGTGACAATTATTGCTACCGGACTTTGTGTAGAAGCCGCTTTGCAGGCGGCGAAAATGCTGCAAGCGGATAAAATCAGTGCAGAGGTGATTAATATCCATACCATCAAGCCGTTGGATAAAGAGATTATTTTAAATTCTGTGAAGAAGACCGGAAAAGCAGTAACTGCAGAAGAACATTCCGTTATTGGTGGACTTGGCAGTGCGGTTTGCGACTGTTTATGTGAGAACATGCCTGCTCCGGTATACAAGATTGGTATCAACGACGTATACGGAGAGTCTGGCCCGGCATTGAAACTGTTGGAAAAATACGGGTTGGATGCTCAGGGAATTTATGAGAAAACAAAGAGCTTTGCGGAAAGATAAGCAGTGTGTTTCCCCAGGCAGCCGCCTTCGCTGAATTGTGAAGGCGGCTGCTTTTTTCTTCTAATAGGAAAGATTTTATAACACTAAAGCGTGAAAGTGTCTTTCCTGTGGAAGAAACATAAAATGCGCAATTGTACAAAAGAAAGTTAATGCTTCGCAATGCTACCCGGCGCATCAAAGTGTGTTATCCTCTCATGAATGAGGGGTCAGGGGGATGTGTGCTTGCCAGCTTTGTTTTAGAAAAGGAAAGACAGGAGAAAAGGTTTATGAGTATTTATAAATTAGCGCCATCTGCGATGGATAAGATAGCCTATCTTTTTGAGGGATGGGAGGAGTCTCTGATCTGGTCCTGTCTCCAGGGCTGTATGGGGGCTGCTTGGGCGGATCAGGAAGAAAAGCCGGAATCAGCGAGAATTATTCTGGCTGATTTCTGTTACTTTGCCGGAACAGCAAACCGCAGCCTGGTGACAGAGGAAATTGGGCTTCACAGCCGTGAATTTTTAATTATGGTGCCGCCTCTGGATCATACGGCAGATACATGGGCGCGGCAGATCGAAGATGTCTATCAGGGACGATGCAGACGAGTGGAGCGCTATGCGATCAAAAAGGAACCAGGCATATTTGACAGGAAGAAATTGGAGAACCTCGTAAACGAGCTTGATGCAGAATATCAGTTAAAGTTGATAGATAAAGACATTTTCCGGCAAACCAGGGAACAATCCTGGGCCAGGGATTTTACCTCACAGTATGCGGAGTACGAGGACTATTGCCAAAGAGGGGTGGGAGCATTTGTGCTGCACGATGGAGAACTGGTGTCGGGCGCTTCCTCTTACGCGGTATATCGTGAAGGAATTGAAATAGAAATTGGAACGAAGGAAGAATATCGAAAGAAAGGTCTTGCAACGGCATGCGGAGCCAGACTGATTCTGGAGTGTATGGAACGGGGGCTGTACCCAAGCTGGGATGCGCAGAATAAGTGGTCGGTGGCCCTTGCCCGTAAACTGGGATATCATTTCGATCGCACCTATCCTGCCTATGAGATTTATTTGTGACGCGTACGAAAAGTGATAGCCGGGATATCATTTCGGCCGCGCCTGCGAAAGATATTTGCTCTGGGTAAGAGACGTGATAGACAAATACCCGCCGAACATGCGCATAAACATCTTCGGCGGGTATTTTTTCTTCTATTTCTTCTATAGGAAAGACTTTGCTGTATTAAAACGTGAAGGTATGTTTCCTATAGAAGAAAAATAGTATGCGCACGGAAGGGAAATATTGTATTGCTGCGCAATAAGCATCCGCGCGTCAAAGTGTGCAGCCACTCAAGAATGAGAGGGAAGTTGAAGTGGGCATGCATCATCTGACAAGCTGCGATAGCAGCATAGGGTTATGAGGAAATAGGAAAAAAGGTTTGCGAAATTCCTTCGTCTTACAGGAAAATGTATTTTACGATGAATAAAACCGTAAGTATATACATGAGAATGCTGATATTTTTTTCCTTTGCCTTACCGGTAATTAAATTGATAAGCGTCCATGAGATAACGCCGATGGCGATACCTTCAGAAATGCTGTATGCAAGAGGCATTGCAAGTATGCACAGGAAGGCCGGGATAGCGTCTGTCATATCCTCAAAATCAATCTTCGCCACAGAACCCATCATATAGAATCCCACAATAATCAGGGCGGGGGCGATGGCAAAGCTGGGAATGCTCAGGAACAATGGTGAGAAGATGACGGACAAAAGGAATAAAACAGCCGTTACCAGGGAAGTCAGTCCGGTGCGTCCGCCTGCAGTTACGCCGGAAGCGCTTTCTACATAAGTAGTGGTAGTGGAGGTTCCGAAGACGGCTCCCACGCAGGTTGCAATCGCGTCAGATAACAGTGCAGGTTTAATTCGGGGAAGTTTGCCGTCTTTATCGAGCATGTCCGCTTTCGAGGAAACGCCGATTAGAGTGCCAAGCGTATCGAATAAATCTACGAACAGAAAGGAAAACATAATGATAATGAAATCTCCAATGCGGATAGAACCGAAATCTGTTTTGGTAAATACGGCTCCCAAAGTCTCAGAGAAAGAGGAAAAATCCAGGCTTATGATACCGCTGGGAATCACGGAGAACATGCCGGCCTCCGGATTAGGGATATAGATTCCTGCAATCTCAGCGATAATACCCAAGATCCAGGTGGCAAGGATACCAATGAGGATCCCTCCCTTTACCTGCTTTGCCAAAAGTACGGCTGTGATCAACACACCAATCAGGGCCAGGATAGCGCCTACGCCGATGGAGTGGAAAGTATCGCCCTTAAATGTCTGGTAGCTTACCAGAGTAGATTCATTTGCCACGATAAGTTTTGCGTCCTGCAGACCGATAAATGCAATGAACAGGCCGATTCCGACACTGACGGCAGCCTTTAAAGCAGAAGGAATGGCATTGAAAATGGCTTCGCGTACATTGGTAAGGGATAATACGATAAAAATGATACCTTCGATAAATACGGCAAATAGCGCGATTTCCCAGGAATATCCCATTTTAATAACAACAGTATAAGCAAAATAAGCATTCAGTCCCATACCGGGAGCCAGCGCAAAGGGATAATTTGCCAGCAGGGCCATTAATAACGTACCTACAAATGAGGCAAGCGCGGTTGCGATCATAACCGCACTGGGATTCATGCCCGCATCTGCCAGAATGTTGGGGTTTACCGCCAGGATGTATGCCATCGTCATAAAGGTGGTAAATCCGGCGACAACCTCCGTTCGCGCTGTCGTGTGGTTGTCTTTTAATTTGAACATTTTTTCTAACATAAATTACTCTCCTTTTCTTTTCTGGTGCGACAGATGATTTCTTCTGTACTAAGCGGTATTATATCACATTCTTAAGACATAATATAGTAAAAAATTTTTTGTAATGGCAGTTTATGGCTTCTGTTCACGTCCCGGTCAGTCACTTTGCCGATTGGCCAGTGCCAATACAGTATAGTATAACAGGGGGCAGGCATATACCGTCGCCCCAGGCGGTTCTAAAGGGGGATATGCAATGCGTTTACGGGCGGCCTGCAGACAGAAACCGTTTATTGGCCTATTTTACTTTGCAAAAATCATTAAATATGTTATGATTTCCAATAATAATTATTTCGTTTGTCATCGGGAGGTTACAGGTGGTTACGCTATTAATTCATATGTTTATACAGGATAAAGAAGAAATAAAAAGTCCCAAAGTACGCCAGCAATATGGGATGCTCTGTGGTCTGGTGGGAATTATTTTGAACATTTTGCTGTTTTTGGGGAAATTTCTGGCGGGGGCTATGAGCCATTCCATATCCATAATGGCGGATGCCTTCAATAACCTGTCAGACGCGGGCTCTTCCTGTGTGACTCTCGTGGGATTTAAAATGGCCGGAGCAAAGCCTGATATGGACCATCCCTTTGGACATGGGAGAATGGAATATATTACTGGTTTGATTATATCCGGCGCCATCATCATTATGGCGTTTGAATTGGTGAAAAATTCTGTGGAAAAGATTCTGCATCCGCAGCCAGTGGAATTTAGTTTTCTGGCGCTGTGTATTTTGCTCGTTTCTATTTTCGTAAAAATTTACATGGCGTATTATAATTATAAAATTGGAAAAAAATTAGATTCTGCGGCAATGCGCGCTACGGCCACGGATAGTCTCAGCGACACCTGCGCTACCACTGTGGTATTGGCCGGAACCCTTGTGGGTAAATTTACAGGAGCGCACATTGACGGGTGGTGCGGGGTTCTTGTGGGCTTATTTATCTTTTATGCAGGAATCTGCGCCGCCCGGGAAACGTTAAACCCGCTGCTGGGACAGCCGCCGGAGGAGGATTTTGTCCGTCAAATTGAAAATATTGTATTAGCGCATGAACAGATATGCGGAATCCATGATCTGCTGGTGCATGATTATGGGCCGGGAAGACGAATGATTTCTTTACATGCAGAAGTTCCGGCAGACGGCGATATTTTAGAACTGCATGACGTGGTGGATAATGCAGAAATGGAATTAAGGAGAAACTTAAACTGTGACGCTGTAATTCATATGGATCCGGTAGTAACGGAAGACGAATATATATTAAAGTTAAAGGGCATAATAGAGGAACTGATAAAAGAAATTGATTCTGTTATTACGATGCATGATTTCCGCGTCGTGATGGGGCAGACACATACAAATCTGATTTTTGACGTGGTGGTGCCTTATGAATTTTCAATCAGTGACGATATGCTCTCTCAGAAGATTCAAATGCAGGTAAAAAAAAGAATGGGAAATAATTATTTTGTAGTAATTCAAGTGGATAAAGCATATCTTAGATAAACAGACTATAGTGATACTAACTGGAAAAGTGGCGTAAATCCGGGGAGGAAACAGAAAAGTGTCCAATTTTTCAATATTTAAAATATTTCTTTCGTGGAAATTACCAGTTTTCATAAAGCCCCTTGAAAAAGGCGGGTACATGGAGTATATTTGTTAGTGTAGGTGACATATGACGAACAGCTTGTAGGCTGGTATTACATTGGGAAAGTGAGATAGGATGAGCGAAAAGAAAATTATTGTATCGAATGTGACAAAAGAGTACAGCAATCCCATTGCAGAATTGGTACAGGTCGCATGTCAGTTTGACAGCGAGATCAGGCTTGAGAACAATGAGGCGAAGATCAACGCAAAGAGTATTATGGGAATCATGGCATTTAATCCGTCAAAAGGAATGACTGTAAATATAGTGGCTGATGGAAGCGATGAAGAAGAAGCTTTATTGGCAATGGAAAAATTTTTAGTCTGTCAGTAAAAGGATTAGGGAGGAAAACCAATTATGGCAAAGAATGACACAAAAACAGTTCCGGCAAAAGAAACTTCAACAAAATCAGCAGCCGTAAAGAATGAAACTGTGGCAAAGCCGGCGGAAGCTAAGAACGAAGTTGCAGCGAAGACGGTTGAAGAAGAGGCAGCCGTTGAGAAGACAACTGTAAAAGAGGTGGAACCGGAGAAGGAAGTAAAGACAGAAGAAATCAAAAAAGAGGCTGCAAAAAAAGCTCCATCCAAAAAAACTGCGAAAAAACCAGCAGCTAAGAAGAAAGAAACAGAGAAGGTAGAGGAGATCTACGTACAGTATCAGGCTTTAGAGATCACCACGAAGGATATTATGGAGAAAGCAAAGCAGGATTATATAGCTGAAGGACATAGAGAGTCATCCATTAAATCAGTTCGCTTATATATCAAACCAGAAGAAGGCATGGCTTATTATGTAATCAATGATAAGTTTGCAGGCGGTGTTTCTTTGTAAAATAAAGGTATGGCAAAGACTGTTGCAGACAGCTACTCGTATTGTATACGTACGAATGTTGTCTCCAACAGTCTTTTTTGATATGCATCTTTGCCAGTCAGTGCGGTGGCATATGCGGAGCAATTGAATTAGTATCAAACAATCTGAATTAGCGGGAAACTGCCGTATAAGAGAAATAGATTTTTATATTTTTATTTCAAATTGTATTACTATTATCAAAATGATATAATGAGCGAAAGTGCGATTGAAACGAGCGATGCAATCTGTGATATTGACAGAACGCCTGAGACATATAGAACTGTTATGGAACAAAAATAGAAATAAAACAAAATCTATAGATAGAATCGTGGAACCTGGCGGCGATAGATTGAGCGAGGAGGCAAAAAGAACGATGATGTATAAATTGATGATTGTGGAGGACGAGACTGTGATTGCCCAGTCCATCAAAAAGCACATGGAGAGCTGGGGGTATGAAGCCGTATGCGTAGAGAATTTCCAGGAGGTACTGCAAATTTTTATCAGCCAGCAGCCCCAGCTTGTGCTGCTGGATATTTCCCTGCCGTTTTACAATGGTTATCATTGGTGTGATGAGATACGGAAAATATCCAAAGTGCCTGTCATCTTTATTTCCTCCGCGTCAGATAACATGAATATTGTAATGGCAGTCAATATGGGCGGGGATGATTTTGTGGCAAAGCCTTTTGCGCTGGATGTCCTGCAGGCAAAAATTCAGGCGCTCCTGCGGCGGACCTATGATTTTGCCGGAGACATTCATCTGCTGGAACATAAGGGAATGATTTTTGACACAGGCAAGGGCATTGTCACGTACGAGGGTTGTCAGGTGGAGCTGACGAAAAATGAGATGGGCATTCTGCGGACGCTGCTGGAACAGAAAGGGAAGATTGTTACCCGGGACAAATTGATGGAGAAGCTTTGGGAGTCGGACAGTTTTATTGATGACAATACGCTCACCGTAAATGTGGCAAGACTTAGAAAGAAGCTGGAAGAAACTGGCGTGCGTGATATGATAAAGACTCGAAAGGGAATCGGCTATGTGGTGGATTAAAGAGTATATCAAAAGGCGCTGCGTAGGCATGTTTTTAGGTCTTACCGATATAGCTGTTTTTGTTATCGTACTGTTTTTATATCGTCTTCCCCTGGAGGCGGTAGGGTATGCGGTGGGACTTTGCCTGGTTCTTGCAATTCTGGTCTTTTTGGTGGACGGAATAAGGTATTACCGTAAAGTGCAGGAATTAAGCTGGCAGATGAAAGCAATCAGAAATGGCGCGGAACAGTTTCCCAAACCGAAGGACATGCAGGAACAGCTCTATCAGGAGCTTTTGGAGATTTCAAAACAGGAACGGGTGGAACAGGTGTCGGCTTTAATGCGTGAAAAAAAGGATGTCATCGACTATTTTACGTTGTGGACGCATCAGATTAAGACTCCCATTGCCGCTATGGATTTGCTGTTGCAGCATCAGGCGTCTGAGGAACAATCCTACTATGAGCAGAAAAAGCAGGTACAGGCGGAATTATTTAAAATTGAACAATATGTGGATATGGTGCTGCAGTACTTGCGGCTTACAGACGGCGTAAATGATTTTGTGCTCAAAGAATATCATCTGGATGATATGATCCGCCAGGCAGTGCGTAAATATGCGCCAATGTTTATCCGCAAAAAACTGTCTGTGGAATACGAACCCGTAAATTTCAAAGTGGTGACAGACGAGAAATGGATGGTATTTGTCCTGGAGCAGCTTTTGTCAAATGCGGTTAAATACACCGCTGCCGGTGTTGTCTGCATCTATGTGAAAAAGGGCTGTCTGGTTGTGGAGGATACCGGAATCGGTATTCTGCCAGAGGATCAGCCGCGTGTTTTTGATAAAGGCTATACGGGTTACAACGGAAGAAATGATAAGAAAGCTTCCGGTATCGGATTGTATCTGGTAAAAGAGATATTAAACAGGCTGGGACATAAAATTCAGGTGGAATCTGAGCCTGGAGTCGGAACAAGAATGAAGATAGTATTTTGATAAACATTGCATTTTAATCCTTTTGACAGGGATATGGATGCGCAAGCAGTGATTCGATCATATATCCAAGCGCGGTTAAATCTGCAGAAAGTGCCTCCAGCTCTTTTTCCGTAAGGCATTCTGCTAGCTGGCATGCAACGCTTGTGAGCAGATAGAGATTGGAACAATTATGTTTCATAAGTGTTAACCTGTGGCAGTAGTTTGTATATTATATGAAAAAGAAGAGAAATAGTGAAGGGTGCAAAAAACAGCGCAAAGATGATATTAAGAATAAGCCGCGGAATCGGTATAGCGAATGATGGTTGCGTGTGATTTTACAGGAAGGTTCTATGGGGAGCGGATGGATTGCTGTTTTGACAAAGCTGCAAAGAACGCAGTCGGATGAGGCTATGGTTTCACAAAGTCTTTTTTCTGCGCCCAGGTTCCGGGGTTGGTATCGTCAGGGATTAATCCTGCCAGAATTTCTTCATAGTGCTTTACTTTATGATCCATATATTCAGCAGTGGCTATGGCCTCTGCTGCTTTTTTATGGGCTTGTTTCTGCTGTCTGAGTATAATCTCATATCTTGCCCGCAGGTTTTCTTCCGATTCCTCCAGTCGGCAGAGCCGGCAGTAGCTTTGAATATCCTTAATGGAAGCGCCGCAGTTTTTCAGGTATGTGATACCGTGCATCCAGTTGACGGATTCTTCGTTAAATATCCTGCGGTTTCCTCCGTCTCTCTGGCAGGGGAGCAGTTGGATATCCGTGTAATAACGTATGGTATGCTCCGTAGTCTGGAACATATCTGCAAATTGTTTGATCGTGTAAGTCATACAATCCTCCGGAAAATTCTGTAAAAGATATTGACTTCGTGTTACTCGAAGATGTTATACTTATTATAATGCGCAGGTTTCTTTTATGCAAGAACCATTTAACGCCGAAGACAAAACGTGGTAAAAGGAGAGAAGAGTATGGGATATTTAGGTGAAGAAATCAGAAAATTGGGATTTGGAATGATGCGTCTGCCACAGAAAGATGGAAAGATTGATGTGGAACAGGTAAAAGAAATGGTGGATATGTACATGGCGGCAGGGTTTACCTATTTTGATACAGCATGGGCTTATGCCGGAAGCGAGGAGGCGGTTTGCAAGGCGTTGGTAGAACGTTATCCACGGGAAAGCTATCAGCTCGCAACGAAAAATGCAGCCTGGATCAACTGTAAGACCAGGGAAGAAGCATATGCGCAGTTTGAGACTTCACTGGCGCAGACAGGTGCAGGATATTTTGATTTTTATCTGCTTCATAATCTGGGAGAGGGCAGAACCCATTATTTTGATGATTATGATATGTGGAATTGGGTGCAGGAGAAGAAAAAAGAAGGACTTATCCGTTATGCGGGATTTTCTTTTCATTCTACGCCGGAAGAGCTGGAAGAAATTTTAAACGCCCATCCGGAAGCAGAATTTGTCCAGCTTCAGATTAACTATGCGGATTGGGAGAATCCTATGGTGCAGTCTAAGCGCTGTTATGAAGTAGCGAGAAAACATGGGAAGCCGATAATTATTATGGAGCCGGTAAAGGGCGGTATGCTTGCTACCCCGCCGGAACGTGCGGCAGCGGTTTTAAAGGCAGCGGAGCCGCAAAGTTCCGCGGCGTCATGGGCAATTCGTTTCGCAGCCGATTTGGAAGGTATTATTACGGTTCTTTCTGGAATGAGCAATACGGAACAGATGAAAGACAATCTTTCTTATATGAAGGATTTTTCCGGTTTTACAAAAAGCCAGAAAGATACTTTAAAACAGGCGCAGGAGGAATTGAAGAAGGTTCCTCTGATTCCATGTACCGCCTGCAATTATTGTGCGAAAGTATGTCCTGCAAATATTGGGATATCCGGTTCCTTTATGGCGATGAATTATCTGACCCTCTATGGCGACGCTGGAATGGCAAAGCGTCAGGAGGAATGGCTGGTAGGCGGTCATGGACAAAAACATGCGGATCAATGCCTCAAATGCGGAAAATGCGAGGAAGCCTGCCCGCAGCATATTGCAATCAGGCAAAATCTGCAGAAGGTGAGTGAAGCATTATTGTAAGAAAGCATCACGATATGACATTTGTCATGCCGGCGAATGACAATGCACACTGTTTTTTGTAAAAAGGCTCTGCTACAATGGCATTATAGGTTAAAGAAAGGAGCAGGCTTATGGCAGAGCATGTAATTCAAATAGAAAATCTCGTAAAGCGCTATAAGGAACTGGTAGCGCTGGATCATTTGAATCTTACGGTAGAGGAAGGGGAGGTGTTCGGTCTGTTAGGACCGAACGGTTCCGGAAAAACGACGGTCATTAGCTGTATTTTGGCATTGCTGCAGTTTGATAAAGGGAGCGTCCGGGTATTCGGAAAGGAGATGCAGCCGGACAGCTATGATATCAAAAGGCAGATTGGCGTGGTACTGCAGAATGTGGCGGTGTTTGAGGAGCTTACCGTGCAGGAAAATATTGATTATTTCTGCGGGCTTTATATAAAAGATAAAAGAGAACGAAAACAATGTGTTGAAGAGGCTGTTCATTTTTCGGGGTTGGAGGATTTCCGGAAGTTTTATCCGAAAAAATTGTCAGGAGGACTGCTCAGAAGGCTGAATATTGCCTGCGGGATCGCGCATAAACCCAAACTGATTATTCTCGACGAGCCTACGGTTGCTGTAGATCCCCAAAGCCGCAACCGGATATTGGAAGGAATACAGAAATTGAACCAGGAAGGCGCAACCATTATCTATACCTCTCATTATATGGAAGAGGTGGAACAAATCTGCACCAGAATTGCAATTCTGGACAAAGGAAGATGTGTGGCAACGGGCACCAAAGAAGAATTGAAAGCAATGATTAAAACGGGCGAAAAAATTCATCTGGAAATATGGGAGTTAAAGCCGGAGCATTTGGAGGAGCTGCGCAGGCTGCGCCATGTATATCAGGTAGATTACCGGGAAGGAATGCTGGAAATACGCTGCAGTGGCGGAAAGCATAATCTCGTACATATTCTGGATTACCTGGCGCGGCAGGAAATCAGTTTTGGCAGAGTATACTCAGAACTTCCTACATTGAACGACGTGTTTCTGGAAATTACAGGAAAAGAATTGCGGGATTCGGCAGATTAGGGGGTGCGTTATGTTTTTTAGATTATATGTATACAGTATGAAACAGACTGTCCGTCAGAAACTGATTATGTTCTGGAGTTTGATTTTTCCAATCATTTTGGGAACGTTGTTTAGGGTAGCCTTCGGAGAATTTCTGGAGGAGGAAGTGATCTTTCACCAGATTCCAGTAGCATATGTGGCGGAAGAGGGCGCCAGCCCGGCATTTGCAGAAACTTTGAAATCACTGGAAGATGACGGCGGGCTGCTGGAAATCATCGAAACAGATGGAAAAAAGGCGGAAAGCCTGTTAAAAGAAGAAAAGGTAGAGGGTATTTTTTATAACAGGGATTCAGGAACGGAAGAAGGGGAGGTTACCCTGACAGTTACCAGGCAGGAAATGAGCCAGAGTATATTGAGCAGTATCTTAGAACAGTATCAGCGGGTATTCCATACCATGGGCAATATCAGCAGAGAGAATCCGGCAGGTATTGAGGCCGCCGCAAAAGTGATCGGGCAGCAGCGTCAGTATTTGATGGAGGGCAGTATTACAGATACCCCCAAAAGCGTTATGACAGATTATTTTTATGCACTGCTTGCTATGGATTGTCTGATGGGCGTTTCTATGGGTCTGCAGATCGCGGTAAAATTTAAGGCAAATCTATCAAACCTGGCGGTCAGAAGGGTAGTGTCAGGAACCAGCCGTTTTGGAATGCTGATGCCGGATCTGGCGGCGAGAATCACCATACAGTTTCTATGTACGCTGTGTTCCGTGTGTTATCTGACGTATGTCATGAAGATTTCCCTGGGAAATAAATTTGCACTTCTGCTGCTTACTACATTGGTAGGGAGTATTGTCGGGATTTTTATGGGATTTTTTATTGGGGCAATTGGAACTTACAAAGAGAGCCTCAAAGAGGGAGTCTGCGTTTGCTGTATGATGTTTTCCAGTTTCTTATCGGGGCTGATGGTGGGAGGGATGTATCGGTTTCTGGAGACGCACGCTCCACTTGTTAACCGTATCAATCCAGCGTCTTTGATTGTCAAGTCTCTGTACAGCCTCAACATTTACGAGGGATATGAGAGATATACGCAAAGTATGGCGAGCCTGCTGACCATTGCCGTACTGTTGGGAGCGGGCGCATTCGCGATGATAAGGAGGGAACGCTATGCAAGTATTTAAGGTATTTTGTAAAGTGCTGAGCAAACATAAGTCTTCCATTTTGATTTATGTTGTGATTTATCTGATTATTTCTCTTGTCATGAGCCGTTCCATACAGGAAACCAAAGAAAAGGAATTTGCGAAAGTATCGCTGAAAATTGCTGTGGAAAATCAGGACGAGGGAGCAGTGGGGAAGGAGCTTATCGCCTTTCTGGAAAAACATAATAAAATCAAAGAAGTTCCGGCAGACCAGGAGGCCATGAGGGACGCTATGTATTACCAGGAAATCGATTATGTACTTGTCGTTCCCCCCAATTTTACAGAGCAGTTCTGCACGGGAAAAACAGAGGGGATTCTGGAAGGGACGGCAGTTCCGGGAAGCAGCACGGCTGCTTTGATTGAAAATGAAATCCGTCAATATCTGGATACGGTCGATATGTACCTCAAGGCAGGGATAGATACAGACAGGGCGGCTCAATTATCCTCAGAAGATATGGAACAGGAAGCGGCAGTAGAGTTTCTGGAAGAAAGCGACGCCCGGCCTTTGCCTGCGGGATTCTATTTTTTCCAGTATATACCGTACGTATTTCTGGTAATTATGATTCTGGGGCTGGGAACCGTTATGAAGATTTTTCGTGATAAGGAGCTGGCGGCAAGGAACAAATGCTCTGCAATGTCCTTTTTTCAGCAGAATCTTCAGTTTATTATGGGCTGCATTCTGTTTACGTTCGGAGTGTTCTTGTTCTTTATGATAACGGCGGTATGCCTTTACCGCGATTATATGTTCTCTGTTAAGGGATTGCTTAGCGCGGCAAATGCGCTGGTATTCAGCGTTTGTGCAGCCAGTGTTGCCTGGTTTTGTGTACAGCTTGTCCGCAGCGCCCCGGAGCTGAATATGATGAGCAATGTTTTCAGTCTGTCATTCAGCTTCCTGGGAGGGGTGTTTGTAACGCTGGATCTGATGAGCGACGGGGTGAAGCAGGTAGCAAAGTTCATTCCTTCTTATTGGTATGTCATTGCGAACCAGGAGATACAAAAAGTAGAAAGCCTTGCCGATACGGGGAATATTTATCAGTCTTTTCTGGTGGTGTTGTTTTTTGCATTGGCATTTTTTTCCGTCGGGCTTCTGATAAACCGCATGAAGCTTCGAACAGCATAGAACTTGCAGAGGGAAAAATAGAAATTTAGAAAAAAAGCTTGATTTTTTGTAAATATATGTTATGCTGATATTCATATGATAAAAGAAAGAGGTGAAAGGATGTTTAACGTTTCTTGCAAATAAGAAAATAAGTAAGGGTACTGGATTCCGGTACTGTTTTCGTTGCAAGAAAGTGATAAGCCTCTTAGACTCTGTATAAGGTAATCTCCGCTTTACGAAGCGGTATGATTGTACATGACAAGCTGCAGGAATTAACTTTCTTGCGGCTTGTTTGTTTTCATATAGGATAGGTCTTGTCACGCAAAAGAGTGATAGTGTCTTCCTATAAGAGAACCGGTACTTATGCGCACAAGCACAGGAGGTAATGATTGCTGCGCAATGGTGCTCGGCGAAGTCCCTACCCCCGGGATGGGGTTAAGAGGGTTGAAGTGGGCTTCCTTTGTTCATGATGTTTGCACGAAAGGAGAAAATTATGTCAATGATAAAAGTGGAAAATCTGACGTTTTCTTATCCGTCCAGTTATGAAAATATATTTGAACATGTAAATTTTCAGATTGATACAGATTGGAAGTTGGGATTTGTGGGGAGAAACGGAAGAGGAAAGACAACCTTTCTGAATCTTTTACAGGGAAAGTATGAATACAGTGGAAAGATTACCAGTTCTGTATCGTTTGATTATTTTCCCTATCATATATCAGATAAGAGTTGCCTGACAGAGGAAATTTTACTGGAAATTTGTCCCCAGGCTGAGGAATGGGAATTGATGCGAGAATTATCTTATCTTGGAGTGCCGCCAGAGGCGCTTTGGAGGTCTTTTGAGACGTTGTCGAACGGAGAGCAGACAAAGACGCTTCTGGCAGCGCTTTTCCTCAGGGAAGGGCGTTTTTTGCTGATTGACGAGCCGACGAACCATCTGGATGCCAAAGCCAGGCAGATATTGTCTTCCTATCTGAGCAAAAAGAAGGGGTTTTTATTGGTTTCCCATGACCGTTATTTTTTAGACGAGTGCGTGGACCATATCCTTTCTCTGAACAGGGCGGATATACAGGTACAGGCCGGCAATTTTTCCACCTGGATGAAAAACTTTTTAAGGCAGCAGGAGTTTGAAATGGCACGAAACGAGCGTCTGCAAAAAGATATCAGCCGTTTGCGGCAGGCGGCAAAACGTTCCGCTGTATGGTCCGCACAGGTGGAAGCCTCCAAAATCGGCGCGGCTGATAAAGGTTTTGTAGGTCACAAGGCGGCAAAAATGATGAAACGTTCCAAATCTATAGAAGCAAGGCAGAATCAGGCGGTGAAGGAAAAATCAGGACTTTTGAAAAATGTGGAAACTGCAGAACACTTAAAAATGTTTCCATTGCCGTATCATACAGATACATTGGTATCTTTTGCGGAGACGGCAGTCTGGTATGGTAAAAACATGGTTTGCAAACCGGTATCTTTTACAGTGCGGCGGGGAGAGAGGATTGTACTAGACGGGGGAAACGGCAGCGGAAAGAGCAGTCTGATGAAGATTCTGATGGGAAAGGAGATACGGCATACGGGCACGGTTACTGTCGGCAGCGGGCTTGTGATTTCCTATGTTCCCCAGGATACATCTTTTCTGAAAGGCTCGTTGTCTGATTTCGCCAGAGAACAGCAGATAGATGAAACGTTGTTTAAGACTCTTCTGCGGAAACTGGATTTTGGGAGAGAGCAGTTTGAGAAGGATATGGCTGCGTTTTCCGAAGGGCAGAAGAAAAAGACATTGCTGGCTCAAAGCCTGTGTCAGCAGGCGCATTTGTACGTCTGGGACGAACCGCTTAATTTTGTTGATGTCTATTCCCGCATACAGATAGAAGAACTTATCAAAGAATATACGCCTGCTATGCTGCTGGTTGAGCATGACAGGGCATTTCGGGAGCAGGTGGCAACCAGGGTGGTAACTATAGCATAGCAATGACAGTGCTCTGTTCTTCTAGTACAACGAAAACATTATCAAATGAGGAACAGGCTTATCTTAAATCGCTTATTAAAACCAGAACAATTCAGGCACAGGTTGTAGACCGTGCCTGGATGCTGCTTTGGAAATCGCAGGCAAAGCCTGATAGAATAATTGCCGATAATCTCGGTGTCGCTGTAAATACAGTACGCTGCTGCATCGACCGATACAATGCAAGCGGAATGAATCTTTCCCTTTTTGATGATGAACGCTCAGGGCGTCCGCCTGAAATCACCGATGACGCCAAAGCCTGGATTATCAGCATTGTCTGCCGGAAGCCGTGCGGTTTGGGGTATGCCGCTGAACTGTGGACACTGGAAGTATTACATAAACATATACAGTACCATGCAGAGGAAGCAGGTTACCCACGCCTGAAGACGGTAACAAAACCCTGGCTGCAAAAGTATCTGAAAATTATCGGAACGCATTTACCGATATTTTGATGAGATAAATGCAGACCCAATTATTTATCATGGACATATAAAATGGACGAAATAAATCCTGTCGCAGCAGAGCGATGAAACTGTCGATTATTTAATATCCGATGTACTAGATCGTCTTCTACTATCAGAATATTGGTCATAAGATCACCACCTACAAGTCCTGTACCATATCAACAAAGATTTTTCAAGTATCACCAGCCCCATAAGGAATGTAATCCCAAAAAATTTACCACCCCAATTCCAATAACCAGTTATTTAACAGTTTCTCCCTATCCTTTTCTTTCATCTCTAAATCTTTAGGACTTATATATTCGCCCTTAATGTTGCCATCTACAATATATAACACTCTGGAACATTTCGCGGCAACCTTTGCATCATGGGTTACCATCATGATCGTTGTTCCTTCTTTGTTTAACTTTACCAATTCCTCCATTACCTCGTTTGACGTAGTCCTGTTCAAAGCTCCCGTAGGTTCATCCGCAAATAAAACCTCGGGCATATTGATCATACTTCTACAGATGCATGCTCTCTGGAGCTGCCCTCCCGAAACTTCATTGATGTCGTTATCGGCAATATCAATAATACCAAGCTTACGCATTAAGTCCTGTCCACGCCGGGTCGTTTCTTTACGTGTTTCGGTATTCTTATCAGATTGTACCGCAGGAAGAATGATATTATCGAGAACGGTCAGATTTTTAAGCATATACATCTGTTGAAAGATAAATCCCATTTCGTCAAGACGTAAGTTTGCAAGCTCCTTTTCACCCATTTTGGCAATGTTTTTTTCACAGAATTTCACTTCGCCTGCGGTAACGGAGTCCATGCCCGAAACGGCATACAGGAGCGTGGATTTACCTGACCCTGACGGACCCATAACGGCTACCATTTCTCCTTTGGAAACGGTAAAGTTCACATTTTTCAAAACGTTGTTCTGACGTTTGTTTACGATATATGTTTTACAGAGGTCTTTTACTTCTAAAATATTCATAATGTTTTCCTTTCTGATTCCGTTTTTATTCAATATTAGCAGTGTCGGAAGACTTGATCTTTCTTGTATAAAGCGAGGTCAGGAATGCACTTGCGGTTGTTGTAACAAGAATCACAAGCGGAAAGATAAGATACATTTCAACAGGGTTGATAACGTAATCAACTGCAAGCTCCAAACCCATCATTTTAAAGATCGGGTCAAAGCAGAGGTGCGTCAGGGGTATTGCGAAAATTTCACCGATAATTACCGCAATCATTCCCACAAATGCAAACCGCAATGCGTGGTATGCGTAGATATTTCCGTTTCGTGTGCCAATTGCTTTCATAAGCGCGATTTCTCCCTGCTCCTTTGCGATAAAGGAACACTCCATAAGCACGGTTATCAGCGCGGTTAAGATGATTGTAAGAATAACGATAAAGGATTTGACTGCGGCGAAAACATCCGTAACACCCAGCATATCCGCTACTGCTTCTTCACAGGTTTTTATATTCTCGTAATCGGGAAAAATTTCCTGAATTTTTTCTATCCTCTGTTTTATCTCTTTACTGCCGGGGTTATCTGTAAACATGATCTGCGTATTGGGAGCACCCGCTGCCTGAACATAATTTATGTACGCATCGCGGTGGAGCCGTATGTCGCTGCCCTGCATATTCATTGACTGGAAGAACGCCGAAATGATAAATTCCTTATCTCCGTCAATGGTTCGAATCGTAACGGTATCACCGATACCTACGCCCAGCTTATCCGCAGCAATCCGTGTTATTGCAATTTCATCGGTATTCTGCGGTATTGTTCCTGTGGTGTATTCGTACATATCCATTGTCGTGCCGGTACCCTGCCAGATGCCGATATTGCTCTCGTTTTCTTCAAATGCTACTGGCAGATTAAACAACATTTCCTGATAGCATTTTGCCGGAATGCCATTTTCGGCAAGGATCCGTTCCATATCGTCAAGGTGCTTTTCAAGCTTTTCGTGTCCGCCTTCCAACATACATTCCATAATTTTACTGTCAAGGGCTATGTCACAGTCCGCCAAGCCGAATGCCGAAACAAGGCTGCCGCTGTTCATAGTGGAAACGGATGCCGAAAGTATAAACAAAAGGGATAAACAGAGGAAGAATGTAAGTGTGATAATGCTGTAACGCCTGGGGCTGCTTACAATATCATTCAATGCAAGGAAAGGCACTGCCGGAAGCTTAGACCTGCCAAGACACATTACACTCTTTTTACGGAAGCGTTCACCTGTCTGGCCGTTTCTGATCGCGTCAATGGGCGTCATTTTCCTGACTTTGCCCGTACAGCCGTAGCAGAACCCCAGAATGACCGTAATTACCAGCGCCGCACAGAGAATATTTACCAAAACCGGACTCTGGTTTCCGGCAATAATCGTCGGAGAGGAAACGTCCATAAGCATTTCCCCAAAAGGGAAACTGAAAGCAAGGCCAACCGCCGCACCGATTATGGAAAGCCCCACATACTTTACAAGGTATAAGCCCCGGATTTTAAAATTACCGATACCAATAGCCTTCATTACGCCGATTTCGCGGAATTCCTCGGAAAGTGTAAAGGAAATGGTAAAACGTAAAACCACAAATGCTATTATAATAAGGATTATACTTACCACAAGCAGAATGCCTACCACTATCATATCAAAAACATAGCAGAATTTCATAAAAGCCCGATCCATTGTTAAAATACTATTATTTACTAACGGCTTTATCTGCGGCAGAACCGATTCCATATCGGAAGAATACAGGTAGACAAGAGCGCCGCCGTAATATTCTTCCGTGTTTTCTGCGGAAAGGAAAGCATTAAAATCCTCCTCGCTTATGATATAACGGGTAATACCCAGCTGCTTTGACCCGAAAACCGCATCCTTTATTTTATCTGCAAGAACAAATTCACGGCTTACACCGTTTACTTCTATGGTAAGCTTATCGCCCACCTCAACGCCGAGATTGTCCGCCATACTTTCCGCCATATAAAACTCTCCCTGCCTGGCCGCTTCAAGGATACTGCCATCAGAAAGAAAACAATTCATGCAAATGTCGCTCTGAACTGAACTCGTACCCGCACCGCTCCTGAAACTTATATCCTCGTCCTCATAGATAAAATTATCGGACGATAAATACAACATGTTTTCTGTTGCGTAGCGCTCTACTGCGTCTGCCTGGCTTACTATTTCATCAATGTTGGCGGTAAGGTTTTTATTCATAACAACCGCCATATAGTCAGGCGCATCCGCCATTTCAAAATAATTGTCCAGCGCCGTGGTAACATTTATAATATTGTTTACACTCGACGACACGAACATAGTGGCAAGAATGATAAATAACAGAAGAATCATATTCATTGCCTTTTTTCGTTTCAAGTCTTTTTTTAGTATGTTCAGATACATTTTGTTTCTCCTTTCTCTTGCTTCTGGATTAATTCTACAAGAGAAATTATTAAATAATCCTTAAATGTATCCATTATGCTTTTCTAACTACTATCGTCACACAAAAAACATCTTCCTTCATTTGTGCAAACATCTCACCATCCATTTTACGCATCAGTGTTTTGCAGATGTAAAGCCCAAGGCCGCTCCCTTTCATACCGCTGCTATTACTCCCGCGATAAAAGGAATCGAAAAGATTGGGAAGCTCCTCTTTTTTCAGATTACATCCTGTGTTCTCTATATGTATCAATTTACAGTCCTCTTCCTCCCCAAACGATATGCGGATGCGTTTACCGTCCCCATATTTTATGGCATTTTCCATAACGTTCTGCACCACCTCTGCCATGCGGTCCTTATCCCCCTTGACAAGACATTCCGCAGTTTCCTCCACTTGAAATTCCGTATGGATGACAGACAGCTTATCTTTATAATAGCTTTTCGTGATTTTCATAACCTCTGAGAGGTAATACTCTCCCGCAATTACCTCCAGATTAAGGAAATCTTCTCTGGATGCCGTTACGATCTCATCCACATATCCCTTTATTTCTTTTACATTCTTTGCAATCCCCTGCAAAGCTTCCTTCCTTTTTTCCTTTGAGTCATACAAATCCTCTGACAACGCTTTGGAATATAATTCAATGGAAGAAAGCGGCGTTTTAATATCATGCGACAAAGAAAGAATCAACGTTTTCCGTTCCTTTTGAAATGCGAGTTCTTTCTCCTTATTATCTTCCAGTTTTTCACGAAGCATGTCCATTCCCCACAGGAAACGCCCAAACAGCTTACTTTTTTCCTGTTTAACGGGCATAGACAGATTCCCTTTCGCCAGCTCATAAGATAAATCACTCATATCCCAAAAAGGCTTTAGGACTTTATGATACACATACAAAAGCACAATGATCGTCACAATCATCATACCAAGCAGTGAAATATTGATATACAAAGGCAGTCGTGAGCTTCTTCCCTCCGCATATTCTATCCGATACAGTCTGCCGTCTATTTCTTCCACTAAATAATCATTATCACAGGATCCTCCCGCAGCAAACTTTTCGATTCCGACGATCGTTTCATACTTATCTAAACTCATTGCTTCTATTTCGGAAGCTTTTAGTTTTTGTTCTTCTATTTCCTTAATCACACGCCTTGCTTCCACAAGATATAATCTTCCATCATCGCCATTATTTTGATAAAAATACAATCCGTTCACTGACACTATAAGCAATATTTCAACAATGACAATCCAAAGTGTAAACATTTTAAATTTACTCAAACCGATATCCTACTCCCCACTCCGTAATAATATGCCTGGGCTTTTTAGGTTCTTCTTCTATTTTTTCCCTAAGCCACTTAATATGTACCGTCAGTGTTTGCACCTCTGAATCACTGTCACTTCCCCAAACGGTATTGAACAAATACTCCTTCTTCATCGTTACATTCTTATTCTCGATCAGCAGCTTTAGCAGTTCAAACTCCTTTTCGGTCACTTCTTTTTTCTGTCCGTCTACATATAGCGACTTCTGCACGGTATTCAAGCGCATATTCCCTTCTACAATCTCCGCCTGACCATATTTTCTTTTAAAAATACCTTTGATCTTGGCGATTAGAATATCTACGTCATAAGGTTTCTCAATGTAATCGTCCGCACCAAGATTTAAGCCTTTTAATTTATCATTCTTTTCCACCCTGGCGCTGGCAATTAGAATATGGGTATTGGAAGTTTCCCTAATCTTAGAACAAACCGCAAATCCATCCATTCCTGGAAGCATAATATCCAGCACGATCACTCTGGCGCCATATTTTTCATACAATTCCAAAGCTTTTTCTCCGGTCTGAGCCACACTGACCGTGTAGTTCTCCTTACGCAGAAAATCACACAGCAAAATACCTATTTCTTTGTTATCTTCTACAATTAATATATCCAGCATATTTCTTGTTTTACACCTTTCCTTTGAAAACTAAAATCACTCCATAGTATATCATATTTCTGTATGACTTTCTTCTCAAAGTTTAACCTGTTCCATAAGCCAGTTGTTGTGTCCTCTTTCACGGTCACGAAGCTCCTTGTCACCGCCGTCAAAATGATCCATATTCTTTTTTGATTTTACCGCAGGAAAATGATATTATCAAATACCGAAAGATTTTTCATCATGTATATCTGCTGAAAAATAAAGCCCATTTCGTCAGGTCTGAGCCTTGCAAGCTTCTTATCACCAAGCTTTGCCGTTTCCCTGCCGTTAAAGAACGCCTCGCCTGCGGTCACTTTGTCCATTCACGAAACACAGTAGAGCAGCGTGCTTTTACCTGAACCGGAGGGTCCCATGACCGCTGCCATTTCGCCCTCACTGATTGTCAGAGTGACGCTTTTCAACACATTGTTCTGATGTTTGTTTACGATATATGTCTTGCAAAGTCCCTTTGTCTGTAAAACTGTATGATTCATTATGTGCTCCTCCTTATTCTATGCTTGCCGTTACATCATTTAAAATCAGCTTGCCTCTTGCGCCTGCCGGTAACTTGCCAAGCGCCTTCCGCAAGGAACCATACGGTATTGAGAAACGTGATTGTAAGAATAAGCGCCGAAAAGCAGCTGCTACGAGTAATGCGTTACGCGCTGCGAATATTGCCGTATATTCGGTAATGTACGGCAATTTATGTTTTCCTATAATTATATTGTAAATTATAATTAAGGAAGTGATTAATATTATAAGCTATGAACCCTTTTTCAATACTTTAAAAAGGAAGAGCATAACCCAGTATATGCTGATTAAAAAATATAATTTCAGCACCGGTACGTTGGATGCGCTGCGCAAGAATAGAAGTATCACTTTAAATACGCTGTATGATATTTGTGTTATGCTTGACTGTGAAATTACAGATGTGGTGGAATTTAAAAAGAGTGATGAGAGGACTTGAAATGTGAAAGAGCGGCAAAAGTTTTGGGACTGCCATGCCGCAGCATTGGCAGCCCTGACAAATGGCCGCAAAGCGGATATTTATGGAATCTTATGCTAATCAAGGTATATTTCTAATTTTTTGCGGCAGGCTTTTTGCATTGTCTTGTCTTTGACCTGGTCGCAAAAATCTGTCAGCCAGCTTCTGATTTGTTCTTCCACGCCTTCATCCTTATAATAATTGGGGTATTCCAGCATAATCTCAATATGGCGTATCAGCATATGTTCTTTTTTCTTGTAATATTCCGGGAACAGTTCGTTTATATAGGTTTCATAGTAATTAAAATCCATAAAGAAGAGGATGTAGCTGATACGCAAAAAGTCGCGAAATGACATGGGAATTTCCCGGGTTAGTTTCTGCCGGTCTTCCGGGCTGCATAGAGAAAAAAATAAAGTTTGTTCTTTTTCTGTTTCAAGTTCAAAATTATGTTTGTTCAATGTGCGTCATACTCCTTGGTATAGCCGGATATACGGCTGGTTTATATTAAAGATTATAGCCGAATATACGGCTATAATCAAGTGGCAAAAACAGAGCGCTGAGAAAACATAATTGCCGAAAACTCGGCAATGTATTGGAATCTGTATTTTCCTATAATTACAATATAATTTGTAGTTAAGGAAGTGATTGCTATTATCAGTTATGAACCTTTGTGGAAAACTTTAAAGCAGAAAAATATCAGCCAGTATATGTTGATTAAAGAAAAGGGGTTTAGCACAGGTACGTTGGATGCATTGCGGAAAAACAAAAGTATTACGCTGAATACGCTGTATGATATCTGTGTGTTGTTGGATTGTGATATTGCAGACGTAGTGGAATTTAAAAAGAGTGATTCGGTTTAGGGAATATGACTGGCAGGCCGAGAGAAATTATGCTCCCTATGCGTGCATGAGAGTAATTGTTTCATGGCAGTCGAAGGGCTGCCGTTTTTACCGTGCGGGAAGTGCTATGTTTCCCTGCTGCGGTCATTTCCCAGAATTTCTATCATCATCTGTGCGCCTAAACAGAATCCATCGATAAACATAGCAGAAAAATCCATCGGGATTGTGTCGAGCTGTTCATCCATAATCTCAATGAAGCGTTTGTCCAAAGGCGGTTCTAATTGTTCCAGCGCTTTGATGAAATCGGTATAGTGGCTGCATTGTTCCCGGCGCATGTCCCGGTAGGCGTCCTGCAGCGGCTGATATTGCTCTGCGGGGCAAAGTTTTCCGTTGTATAGCTGGTGAAGTACAGTACTCATTTGATCATCCTTTCGTGAATTAATATGTATTATATTCAAGTATTATAAATATATGTTATATAAATGTCAATAAGCAGGTAATATAATAGAATACATAAAAGCAATGCAGAGGTGTGGGAATATGGAAGACAAATTTGTAGTTAGACCAAAGAAGACAGATAAAAAGGAAGATAAATCAGTTGTGATGACGCTTAGAATGGACAAGGAGCTTCAGGAGGAATTTGATCTTTTATCTGCAAAAAGCGACCGGTCAAGGAATGAGCTTATGTGCAGAGCGCTGCGCTATGCTCTGGAGCATTTGGAATTTATTCCGGAAAATACAGACGAGGGATAGAAAGTTCGACTACATGAGTTTGGGCGAAAAGGATTGGAAAGAAAGGTTTCCAATCCTTTTTGTGTTTTATTTTTTATAATTTGCCCGTTTGCGCAGGGTGGGGTCTAAGATCCGTTTACGGATGCGCAGGTTTTTCGGCGTGACTTCTAAAAGTTCATCAGAGTCAATAAATTCCAGCGCCTGTTCCAGGCTCAGAATTTTTGGCGGCGTCAGAGTCAGCGCTTCGTCGGCGCTGGAAGAACGTGTATTGGTAAGGTGCTTTTTCTTGCAGACATTGATTTCAATGTCTTCTGGTTTCGCACTCTGTCCGATCACCATGCCAGAGTAAACCTTTTCTCCTGCCCCAATAAACAGCGTGCCGCGATCCTGCGCGCTGAACAGTCCGTAAGTAACGGATTCCCCGGATTCAAAGGCAATCAGGGAACCCTGTTTGCGGTAGGAAATGTCTCCCTTGTAAGATTCATAACCGTTAAAAATGGTATTGATAATGCCGTTTCCTTTTGTATCGGTCATAAATTCACTTCGGTAGCCGATCAGCCCGCGGGATGGAATATGAAATTCCAGTCGGGTATAGCCGCCGCTGATAGGACCCATATTGCGCAGTTCGCCTTTGCGCTGGCTTAACTTCTCAATCACAGCTCCTGTAAACTCATCCGGTACATCCACATAGGCGAGTTCCATAGGCTCCAGTTCTTTGCCGTTTTCGTCTTTATGATACAACACTTCAGCCTTGCTGACGGCAAACTCATATCCTTCCCGCCGCATATTTTCAATCAATACAGATAAATGAAGTTCGCCTCTGCCAGAGACTTTTAAGCTGTCTGGGCTGTCTGTTTCTTCCACTCGCAGCGATACGTCGGTATTCAACTCCCGGAACAGGCGGTCGCGGATGTGTCTTGAAGTGACAAATTTTCCTTCTTGTCCGGCAAGTGGGCTGTCGTTTACAATAAAATTCATAGAAATGGTAGGCTCTGAAATTTTCTGGAAATCTATTGCCTGCGGTTGTTCCGGTGCGCAGATCGTGTCTCCGATATGGATGTCGGCAATGCCGGAAATGGCGACGATAGACCCGATTTTTGCCTCCGTGACATCCACTTTGTTCAGTCCGTCAAATTCGTACAATTTGCTGATACGCACTTTCTGCCGCTTGTCCGGTTCATGGTGATTTACCACAACGGCGTCCTGATTAATTTTCAGGCAGCCATTGTCTACCTTGCCGACGCCGATACGTCCAACGTACTCGTTATAGTCAATGGTACTGATCAATACCTGGGTGTTGGCGTTAGGATCTCCTTCCGGTGCGGGAATATATTCCAAAATCGTCTCAAAAAGGGCGGTCATGTCTTTCTTTTCGTCATTTAAGTCTTTGACGGCATAGCCGTCCCGCGCAGAGGCGTAGAGGAAGGGGCAGTCAAGCTGTTCGTCGGAGGCGTCCAGATCCATAAACAGTTCCAGAACTTCGTCGATCACTTCGTCAGGGCGTGCTTCGGGACGGTCAATTTTGTTGATGCAGACAATAACCGGAAGATCCAGGGCAAGGGCTTTCATCAGAACAAATTTGGTCTGGGGCATGGCGCCCTCGAACGCGTCCACAACCAGAACCACACCGTTTACCATTTTCAGGACGCGTTCCACTTCACCGCCGAAATCGGCATGTCCGGGAGTATCAATAATGTTGATTTTTGTATCCTTATAAAAAACGGCGGTATTTTTAGAGAGAATGGTAATTCCCCGCTCGCGCTCAATATCATTGGAATCCATAACACGTTCCTGTACTTCCTGGTTGGCACGAAACACGCCGCTTTGTTTCAGCAGCTCGTCCACCAGGGTGGTCTTGCCATGGTCTACATGGGCGATGATGGCGATATTACGAATATCCTCACGTTTCATGTTCATAAAAATAATCCTTCTTTCTCAAATTGGGTAAATTGCAAAAAATTATTAGTATTATACCGCCCATCTGGGAATTTGGCAAGTTATATGTTGGATTTTTGTGATTGAGCATGGGATACGCCATTTCATACAAACAAAAGTTCGGAAAAATGTGGATATGTTTTGTGAAATGTGATATAATCTGGCATGAGAAGAGGAACTGATATTTCATTGCCAAAATAGAACGGCTTTTGCCGTTAAAATTTGAAGAATCGAGGAAATATGCGAAAAAGAATTACAGGTATCATCGTAATTGTCTGGATGGCTGTTATATTTGCGTTTTCTGCGCAGCCTGCACGGCAGTCTTCTAAGACGAGCCAGTCTGTGTCGTATAAAATTGCAGAATGGCAGAGCCGGTTATCCGGACGGCAAAAGACAAAAGAAGAATTAACGGCGCAGGCGCAGGCTATGCAGTTGATCATTCGCAAAGGGGCGCACATGGGGGAATATGCGTTCCTGGCGTTCCTTCTGTGCGTTCATTTGAGTTGTTACGGTGTTAACAGAAGCAAAATGGCGCTGCTGTCATTGGGGCTTACGGCGTGTTATGCGGCTTCTGATGAAATTCACCAGTTGTTTGTGCCGGGAAGGGCTGGAAGGCTTACGGATGTGTGCATAGATACCGCAGGGGGAATTTTGGGGACGGTGTTCTTTCTTTTCTTATGTCAGGGATTTTTGTACAGGAAAACCGGGAAAAGGCGTTGATATATTTGATGATTTTGATATAATAAAAGTAATATTTTATATGAAATAAGCGCTCTGTAACAATGATAATTTTAGTTTAGGAAGTACAGGAGGATTTTTGCATGAATGATGAAAACAATGTATTTGAAGGCAATTCCAGCCCCGGCCAGCCGGGCAATCAGTCTCCTTATGGCCCGCAGGTAAATAATGGCGATGGGCCGGTGAGCCTGGATAAGAACCAGCAACCTCAGAATGGAGAACAGGCCCGGCAGTCATATGAAGGTCGGCAGCCATACGAAGGGCAGCCGCAGCAAAGCGAACACCAGCAGCTTCCGAATGGAGGACAGTCCCAACCGCCGGGTTATGTCCAACCGCCGTATGGAGGGCAGAACCAGTATACACAGACGTCTGGTTATGCAGAACCAATATTTCAGCAGGAGAGTCAGAGCACCGTTTCTGCAGAAAGCGGCGGGTTCGGCATTGCTTCTATGATTTGCGGTATTCTTGCACTGATTACCTGTTGCCTGTGGTGCACCTGTATTCCGCTGGCGATTGTTTCGATTGTATTGGGTATCCTGCAGATTGGCAAAGGAACGGCCAAAGGTATGGCGGTTGCCGGTATTGTGTGTTCTGCAATAGCTTTGATTTTACTGCTGATTCTTACGATAGTGGGAGTCTTTGTTCAGAACTCTCCGGCATATTACGATATTATGCGGGAACTGCAGTATATGAATTACAGACATCATATGTAAGCCATATGGAATTTGTTTCAATAAGGAAGGAGGGTTTATGAAGAAACTTCGAAAAAATATCAGTCTGTTTTTAATTCCGCTCCTGGTATTTGGCTTGGTTTCCCCGCAATTTTCCCAGGTCTCTGTCAGCTTCGCGCAGGAAGTGGAGGAGAAGCCTGTTTCCGGAATGTGCGGAGAAAATGTCCAATGGGAGGTGACAGAAGATACGGAGGCTGAGTGGGATTTAGAAGAGGGCACGCCGTATAAACTGATCCTGACGGGAACAGGAGAGATGGATTTTGGTGAGGATGTTGCGCCGCCCTGGTATTTGAATGGGTATCACAAAACGATTACTTCTGTGTCCATAGCAGAAGGAATTACCTGTATCCCGCGCTGTGCTTTTTATTATTGTGTCAGTTTAAAATCCATTACGCTGCCGGACAGTATTACGGAGATTGGAGAATCGGCTTTTGGCTCCTGCAGCCTGTTGGAGACGCTAGTCTGCGGCACAGGCTTAAAAACTATTGGAGATACCGCATTTTATGATGACGTGTCACTGGTTTCCGTCCAATTTCAGGAAGGATTGGAAAGTATCGGAGAGTATGCATTTGCAGATTGTGAGAAGCTGAGCGATATCCCGCTTCCTGACAGCCTTACCTCTTTGGGGATAGAGTGTTTCCGGAAGACAGCCATTACCAGTCTGACAATTTCAAGGAATATGTCTGTCGTGCCAGGCGCTTTTCTAAGGGGAACCAAGACCCTGCAGAGCCTTCAGTGTGCGGAAGGAAATGTGAATTTTCAGGTTGTGGACAATGTTTTATACGAATTGAAGGAGGGAAAGCCATACAGGGCAATTGCCTATGCGGTGGCTTCACCTTCAACTGCAGTCCAGATTCAGGAGGGGACGCAGATCGTTGATGAATGGGCGTTTGCCTATGCGCACTATCTTACAAGTCTTTCCCTGCCCTCTACGTTAAAGGAGATTAAGGCCAGCGCGTTTTCATCCTGCCAGAGCCTGAGAGAACTCAGTATCCCGGATGGTGTGGAAACCATAGCAGACGAGGGGTTTTGGGGCTGCGGAATAACGAAAGTAACTGTGGGCAAGGGATTAAGAGCCATGCCGGGAGCAATTTTTGGGAATTGTACGAAACTGGCAACTGTGATTATCTCGGAAGAAAACCCGTATCTGGAAGCCATAGACAATGTGGTTTATAATAGGGAACATACGATTTTCTATTTCTATCCAGCGGCAAAACCGGATCATGAATATCATGTCCTGGATACCGTGGAGAGTCTGGCAAATTATTGTATCGAAAAGGCGAATGCGCTGAAAGAATTGTATATGCCCAAAAACCTTGTCCGTCTTGGTCAGGGATCGCTTCGCTGGAATTATAATTTAAATGCTATTTATTTTCAGGGAAATGCGCCCCAGTTAGCTTTTGAGAGCATAAGAGAAAATGGAAAGAAGCTGCTGATTTATTATACCGCTTCTGCCAGCGGTTTTGACAGTTCCAATTGGCAATCTTATAATCTGGTGCTTTGGGATCCGGATAATCCTGTGCTCGACGAGGGCAGTTTCGAGGGAATCTCCTGGAAGTATCAGGGAGACATTGGACGCATACAGTTTACCGGGTCAGGAAAGATACCGGATTTTACGCAGGAAGATCCGGCGCCCTGGAATGCGTATATGGACATGATACAGACGATTGAGTCAGAGGGAATCACAGAAATCGGAGCGTATGCTTTTTATGGTGCAAAGAAGCTGCTTCGTTTTGAAACGGCAGGCTTAAAGAGAGTCGGGGCATATGCTTTTGCAGATTGCGGAAAACTATTGTTTATAGATGTGGAGGGAACGGAAACCATAGAAGCAGGGGCGTTTCAAAATGACGGTTCCATACAGGGAGAGCTTGTACTCAAAGAGATATCTTCCATTGGAGCGGGCGGATTTGAGGGCTGCGCATCCCTGACAACGGTAGTGCTGGGCAACCAGATGCAGACATTAGAAGAAAGAGTTTTTGCAGGCTGCGCATCCATGGCGGAATTTTTGGTGCCAGAAAGCGTGTCTGTAATAAAATCAGAAGCTTTTATGGAAAGCGGGCTTCGTACGATCAATCTTCCTGTCAATGTACATACGATTGAGGCCCAGGCATTTCAGGGCAATGCAGCGTTGGAAAAAGTTTATTTTTATGGAGGAATCCCGGAAAACTGGGCAGAAGACAGTTTCCAGGAATGCGGCAAACTTACAATTTGCTATCGTAAGTTTTGGAATGAATGGGCCCGTCTGGGTGATTCCTGGAATGGGATTCCGCTAATGGGTCTGGACAGATTCTATACGGAGAGAAGAGATCACTATTCCTTTAACAACAGCGCAGCTTCCTTTGGTTATCCCGCGAATTACCGTATTCCAAGGCAACGGTATGTGGATATTCTGAATAGTATTATTTCTGGCAGCTACTATTATGCTGTGGACGGGAATTGGAACGGCTCCTGTTATGGAATGGCTGGAACCACTCTGGAATTTTATGAAAATCAGAATTTCCAGGTGGCAGATTATGATGCCAATGCAAAAAATCTTTATGACCTGGCGGCGCCTGGACATAAAGACGCCGCTTTGACAAAGCTGATTGAGGCTTACCAGATTTCACAGTGTAAAGGCGCCATTGGCGGCTGCGGCGGTCTGTTAAGCAGGAACCGGGGAAAATATCTGGAAATGATTCTGAAAGTAGAAGAATTTGAGCGTTCCGGCGGTCTTTATGTGGATTCACAGGCAGAACCTATTTTAATGGTCGTATATTCTGCCTATGCAGCGCATGTGGTAATTCCTGTTTCTGTGGAGCAGGTGGAGAATGGTGATTTTGAGATGAAAGTTTATGATCCCAATCAGCCTTCAGCAATGCAGACGCTTACCATAAAAAAAGATTTCAGTGAAATTTCTTATAAGTTTTACAGTTACGCGTCTTATCTGAATTATTCAGTAGTTGCCGCTGCAATGTCGGGCGTGGAGCTTCAAAGTGAAACGGCGGAAGAATCTCTTTATCTCTCCATTGATAAAAAAGATGCAACCGTGGAGAATAAAGATGGAAAAGGCATAGAGGAAATAGAAGGCGCCTATGAACAGAAACTGTTTGAGACAGAACAGGAAGACGTTTTTTCAGGAATCCGCAGTTTCGTCCTGCCAAAAGGCAGCTACCAGCTTGCAGCAGGGCAGGAGAGTTCTGACAGCGCAGAGGATGCGATTACTTTTTATGTCGCATCAGAAGAAAACTTTGCGGAAATTACTTCTTCAGATGAACATGCAGTATTGGAAGTAATTCAGCCAGAGACGGAAGAGGAAAAGGTGGAGCTGGTTTTGAAATCGGAATCCACAGAAGAGGAAACGGCGCAGTTTACGTTGATGAATGAAGAAGGAATGGAGCGGACGATAGAAATTGAGGGAAGCAACGCCGCAGTAACTGTAACGGGTGATGATACGATTGCGATTCAGGCGTCAAAGCAGGAGAAGATATCTGTGGATGGACAGGAGCTGGAACTGGCAGACGGGAAAGCAGCAGCTTCTTTTGCAGTCTCCAAGGAGGAAAATCCATTTAAAGCCAAAGACAGCGAAATTAATGTAAACTGTGATGCAAAAAACAAACTTAATGGAACGATAAGTTTTGCGATAATTTCCGGGGACAGAACGCCGAAAAATGCCGCCTTGACAGCTTCCTTCGTTGGCCATGGCGGAGAGAAAATTGCTTCTTATACGCAGAATGCCGTTTTGAATCCGGGACGGAATTATATTACAATGTCTCTGGAAGAACTGGAAACTTCTTTTGCAGAGCAGGAAGGGGAAATGGAATTAACCTGTGAAATTGAGATTGTCCCGCAAGAGGGGGACAGCTTTACTTTCAAATTGGGAGAGTGTATCGTTTCTCTTACCAGTCCGGAGGAACCCGATCCAGAAGAGCCGAAACCAGGTCCGGAGGAACCCGATCCGGAAGAGCCGAAACCAGGCCCGGAGGAACCCGACCCGGAAGAGCCGAAGCCAGGTCCGGAGGAACCAGACCCGGAAGAGCCGAAACCGGATCCGGAAGAACCGGATAAGAAGCCGGATATTGCTGTGATAAAAATCAATATAGACAAAAAAAATCTGACTCTGGGGGCGGGCGAATCTTATCCTCTGACAGTATCTGTACTGCCGCACAATGCTACGGATAAGACGCTTGTATTTCAGGCGATGAATGACAAAGTGGAAGTTTCGCGGGAGGGAATCATAACTGCGAAGAAGCCGGGTACTTCATACGTCCTTGTAAAGGCTGCCAATGGGAAGCAGGAAATGGTTACGGTGACTGTGAAGAAAGCGCCGGATATGTTTACTTTAAATGCCAGGGAGAAAAAATTAAATCCGAAAGAATGCTTCCAGATAGAGGTAAATCTGCCTGCGGACACGGCCAGCAATCGGATTACATATTCTTCAAGCGATGAATCTGTGGCCGCAGTTTCCGGAGAAGGAAAAGTGACGGCGGCAAAAGAGGGGAAAGCCGTGATTACGGTAGAGACGTTTAATGGCAGGAAGGCGGAGCTGCAGGTGACGGTTAAGAAGGAAATTGCGGTGAAGGAAGTAAAAGTTCCGGTGAAAAAGCTGATAATGGGAGCAGGAGAAACCTGTGCGCTGGGAGCGTCTGTTTTGCCGCAGGATGCCACCAACCGGACATTGTCTTATGAAACCTCTAATAACAAGGTGACAGTCAGTGCGAAAGGGAAGATTAAGGCGAAAAAGGTTGGAACCAGCAGGATCACCGTCAGAGCTGCGAACGGCAAATATGCAAAGATCCTGGTGAAAGTGAGAAAAGCGCCGGCAAAGATTACGCTGAATGCTTCTAAAAAGACATTGAAAAAGGGTAAAACATTCCAGATCAAGATAAAACTGCCTGATAATACGGCAAGCCGTAAGATCACATACTCTTCCAGTAAAAAAGCGGTAGCGTCCGTATCTTCGACGGGGAAGATAACGGCGAAAAAGAGGGGTAAGGCGGTTATTACAGTAAAAACATTTAACAATAAGAAAGCGAGACTAAAGATAACGGTGAAGTAACTTGCGGAAAAAGCCTGCCATCTCTTGACAAAATCAGATGGCAGGCTTTATAATATAGCAGAAATATGAAAAGACTATGACGAAGACAGTAAGACAGCAGATCCAACGTTACAGCGAACCGGGAGGGTGGGAGCCGGTACAAGTAGAAGCTGCCCGAATATCACTTCCAAGTTGCCCGCTGAACATTTTGCAGATTTCCATGCAAAAAGAGTAGGCCGGGACGGAATATTCCGCCGTTACGGGAATCATGTATGCTGACGCTGCCCTTATGTGAAGACGCAGTATGTCAAAGTACAGAGTAACAGGTGGTAAACGAGCATATGCGGGCTTCGTCCTTTTACAGGACGGAGTCTTCTTTTTTCATCTTATTAGGAAAGACCTTGTCACGCGAAAGCGTGAAAGTGTCTCCCTATAAGACAAAAAAACGGAACCTAACTGTCCTAAGGAATCCCCCGTGCAAGCACGGTACCCCTTAGGACAAATCCGCACGGACGCAGGAAGTATTTTATTGCTGCGCAATAAGCATCCGGCGCGTCAAAGTGTGCAGCCCCTCAAGAATGAGGGGTTAGGGGAGTTAAAGTGGGCATGCCCACTTTGTTATATAGAGAATTTTTCGGGTTTCCTGAGTATACCGGGAGTTTCATCAGAAAGGAGAATCACAATGTATAACAAAGTCGAGACAAATCTGAACTTTGTAGAAAGAGAGAAGCAGACAGAGCAATTCTGGAGAGAGAATGATATTTTCCGTAAGAGTATGGAGAATCGCAGGCAGGGCGAGACATATACCTTTTATGACGGGCCGCCCACGGCAAATGGAAAGCCACATATCGGACATGTCCTGACGCGTGTCATTAAGGATATGATTCCCAGATATCAGACCATGAAGGGCAAAATGGTACCCCGGAAAGCAGGCTGGGACACCCACGGACTTCCCGTAGAGCTGGAAGTGGAGAAGCTTTTGGGTTTAGACGGCAAGGAGCAGATCGAGGAATACGGTCTAGAGCCTTTTATTGATAAATGTAAAGAAAGCGTCTGGAAATATAAGGGAATGTGGGAGGATTTCTCCGGCACCGTCGGATTTTGGGCGGATATGGATAACCCTTATGTCACCTACCACAATGATTTTATCGAGTCAGAATGGTGGGCGTTAAAAGAAATCTGGAACCGGAAATTATTGTACAAGGGTTTTAAGATTGTGCCGTATTGTCCGCGCTGTGGAACTCCTTTGTCTGCCCAGGAAGTGGCGCAGGGATATAAGACCGTAAAAGAGCGTTCAGCCATCGTCCGTTTCAAGGCGGTGGGCGAAGACGCGTATTTTCTGGCCTGGACCACAACGCCCTGGACGCTGCCCTCGAATCTGGCGCTCTGTGTGAATCCCCAGGAAACTTACTGTAAGGTCAGGGCAAAGGACGGATATACCTATTATATGGCGGAAGCATTGCTGGATAAGGTAATGTCCGCACTGCTGGATAAGGAACAGCTTGCCGCAGGAGAGAAGGCATATGAGATATTAGAGACTTATAAAGGCACGGATTTAGAATACAGGGAATATGAGCCTTTGTTTGCCTGCGCAGGGGAAGCGGCGGCAAAACAGCACAAAAAAGCGCATTTTCTCACCTGTGACGATTACGTTACCATGACGGACGGAACCGGTATTGTACACATTGCCCCGGCGTTTGGTGAGGACGACTCCAAAGTGGGAAGGAAATATGATCTTCCCTTTGTACAATTTGTAAATGGAAAAGGCGAACTGACAGAGGGGACGCCTTATGCCGGTATTTTCTGTAAGAAGGCAGATCCTAAGATTCTGCAGGATCTGGAGGATCAGAAGCTTTTGTTTGACGCCCCCGGATTTGAGCATGAATATCCTCATTGCTGGCGATGTGATACGCCGTTGATTTATTATGCGAGAGAATCCTGGTTTATTAAAATGACAGAAGTGAAAGACGATCTGATCCGTAATAATAATACTATTAATTGGATTCCGGAAAGCATCGGCAAGGGACGTTTTGGCGATTGGCTGGAAAATGTCCAGGATTGGGGAATTTCGCGGAACCGTTACTGGGGAACGCCGCTCAATATATGGGAATGCGAATGCGGTCATATGCATTCTGTCGGCAGTATTGCAGAGTTAAAAGAATTGTCCGATAATTGTCCGGAGGAAATTGAACTGCATCGTCCGTATATTGATGCAGTGACGATCCAATGTCCGAAGTGCGGAAAAGAGATGCACCGGGTTCCGGAGGTAATTGATTGTTGGTTTGATTCCGGGGCGATGCCCTTTGCGCAGCATCACTATCCATTTGAGAATAAAGAGGTATTTGCGCAGCAGTTCCCGGCGCAGTTTATTTCAGAGGCGGTGGATCAGACCCGCGGATGGTTCTATTCTCTGCTTGCAGAATCTACGCTGCTGTTTAACAAAGCTCCCTATGAAAATGTAATCGTACTGGGGCATGTGCAGGATGAAAATGGACAGAAGATGAGTAAATCCAAGGGAAATGCCGTGGATCCTTTTGAGGCTTTGAAAACTTACGGAGCGGATGCGATTCGCTGGTATTTCTATGTGAACTCGGCTCCCTGGCTGCCCAACCGTTTTCATGGAAAAGCGGTACAGGAAGGACAGCGTAAATTTATGGGGACTTTGTGGAACACGTATGCGTTTTTCATTCTCTATGCAAATATTGACCAGTTTGACGCTACAAAATATAAGCTGGAATATGATAAGTTGTCTGTGATGGATAAATGGCTGCTGTCAAAATTAAATACGCTGGTAACGGAAGTGGATAATGACCTGGAAAATTACCGGATTCCGGAGGCGGCAAGAGCGCTACAGGAGTTTACGGACGACATGAGCAACTGGTATGTGAGAAGAAGCCGGGAGCGTTTCTGGGCGAAGGGCATGGAGCAGGATAAGGTGAATGCCTATATGACGTTATATACGGCTCTGGTAACTGTGAGCAAGGCGGCAGCGCCTATGATACCGTTTATGACCGAGGATATTTACCGCAACCTGGTGTGCAGCATTGACGAAAATGCCCCTGAGAGCGTCCATTTATGCGATTTTCCAGTGGCAGATGCATCTATGGTGGATAAAGAGCTGGAGAAACATATGGAGGCAGTATTGAAAATTGTGGTGATGGGACGTGCCTGCCGTAACAGTGCCAATATCAAGAACCGCCAGCCAATTGGAACCATGTTTGTCAAAGCTCCCTATGATCTTCCGGAATTTTTCCAGGAGATTATTGAGGAAGAATTGAATGTCAAAAAGGTAACGTTTACCGAGGATGTCAGCAGCTTTACAGATTATACGTTTAAACCCCAGCTTCGTACAGTAGGTCCCAAATACGGCAAATTCCTGGGCCTGATCCAGAAGGCGCTTCGTGAGCTTGACGGCAATGCGGCTATGGCGGAGCTTAAGAGTAAAGGTAGTATTTCCCTTGACAGCGTAAATACAGAAGTTGTATTATGTGAAGAGGACTTGCTTATCACCATGACGCAGCAGGAAGGGTATGTGACAGAGGGCGATAATGAAGTGACAGTGGTACTTGACACCAATCTGACGCCGGAGCTGATTGAGGAGGGGTTTGTGCGCGAGCTGATCAGCAAGATTCAGACTATGCGCAAGGAGGCAGGCTTTGAGGTGATGGATAAGATCGTGGTATCTTATCGTGCCGGCGACAGAATTTCCGCAATCTTTCAGACATACGGCGGACAGATTCAGTCTGAGGTGCTTGCAGAAGAGATTGAAAGTTCGGCTGTAAAAGGATACGGGAAGGAATGGAATATCAATGGAGAGCAGGTAATGCTTGGGGTAGAAAAGGTATGCTAAGGGGCAGATACCAGAGAAGAAGGAGACAGCTATGAAAAATAAGATGTTTGAGAAAGAGAAATTTATCCAGGAAATTAAAAACAATGTGAAAAACCTTTACCGTAAGACATTGGAAGAGGCTTCCCAGCAGGAAGTATACCAGGCGGTATCCAATGCCGTGAAAAACGTAGTCATTGACCAGTGGCTTGCCACACAGAAAACCTTCGATAAAGAAGATCCTAAGATTTTGTATTATATGTCCATGGAATTTTTGATGGGCAGAGCGCTGGGCAACAACCTCATTAACATGACCGCGTACAAAGAGGTAAAGGAAGCGTTGGAAGAAATTGGGTTCGATCTGAATGTGATTGAAGATCAGGAACCGGATCCCGCCTTGGGAAATGGAGGTCTTGGAAGGCTTGCAGCTTGTTTTATGGAGTCTCTGTCCACGCTGGGATATCCTGCCTATGGATGCGGAATCCGTTACCGTTACGGTTTGTTCCGCCAGAAAATTGAAAATGGATTTCAGGTGGAAGTGCCGGATAACTGGCTCAAGGATGGATATCCGTTCGAATTGCGTCGTCCGGAGCATACCTTCCAGATTAAATTCGGCGGTTATGTCCGCTCTGAAATGGGCGAGAATGGAAGGCCGAAATTTATCCACGAGGGTTATCAGACGGTCCGTGCAGTACCTTATGATATGCCGGTCATTGGATATAATAACAATATGGTAAATGTCCTCATTGCCTGGGATGCAGAACCGGAAGAGTACTTTGAACTGGATGCGTTTGACAAAGGAGATTACCGAAAGGCCGTTGAGCAGGAGAATCTCGCCAGAAACCTGGTAGAAGTATTGTACCCCAATGACAATCATATCCAGGGAAAAGAGCTGCGCTTAAAACAGCAGTATTTCTTTGTATCTGCCAGTGTGCAGCGCGCCATTGCCCGTTATAAGAAACATCATACCGATCTTCATAAGCTTCCGGAGAAGGTAGCAATCCAGTTGAACGACACGCATCCGACTGTGGCGGTAGCAGAGCTGATGCGTATTCTGATAGATGATGAAGGCATGGAATGGGATGAGGCATGGGAAATCACGACCCACACCTGTGCGTACACCAACCATACGATTATGTCGGAAGCATTGGAAAAATGGCCGATTGAAATCTTTTCCAGGCTGCTGCCAAGAATATACCAGATTGTGGAGGAAATCAACCGTCGTTTTATCCTGGATATTGAGAAGCGTTTTCCAGGAGATTACAACAAGGTAAAGAAAATGGCTATCATTTTCGACGGCCAGGTAAAGATGGCGCATCTGGCAATTGCGGCAGGCTGTTCCGTCAATGGCGTTGCGAGACTGCATACAGAAATTTTAAAGAACCAGGAGCTGCATGAGTTCTATGAAATGTTCCCGGACAAATTCAATAATAAAACAAATGGTATCACGCAGAGAAGGTTCTTATATCACGGCAATCCACTGTTGTCAGAATGGATTAATAAATATATTGGAAATGACTGGGTAACCAATCTGCCTCATCTGGAGAAACTGGCTGTTTATGTGGACGATGAGAAGGCGCAGCAGGAATTTATGAACATCAAATATCAGAATAAGCTGCGTCTGGCAAATTATATACTGGAACATAATGGGATTAAAGTGGATCCCCGCTCTATTTTTGATGTACAGGTAAAGCGTCTTCATGAGTATAAGCGCCAGCTTCTGAATATCCTGCACGTGATGTATCTGTATAATAAGATTAAGGAGCATCCGGAAATGGAATTTTATCCGCGAACCTTTATCTTTGGTGCAAAAGCGGCGGCAGGTTATCGCATTGCCAAGCTGACGATCAAGCTGATTAACAGTGTGGCGGAGGTTATTAATAACGATTCTTCCATAGGCGGCAAACTGAAAGTGGTATTTATCGAAGATTATAAAGTATCGATTGCTGAGCAGATTTTTGCGGCGGCAGATGTGTCGGAACAGATTTCCACAGCAAGTAAGGAGGCGTCCGGAACAGGAAACATGAAGTTCATGCTGAATGGCGCTGTGACGATTGGAACCATGGATGGAGCAAATGTGGAGATTGTAGAAGAGGTGGGAGAGGAAAATGCGTTTATTTTCGGTATGAGCTCCCAGGAAGTGATTGGGCATGAACAGACGCGTGATTATGATCCTATGCAGATTTTTAACAGTGATCAGGATATTCGTCAGGTACTGATGCAGCTAATTAACGGAATGTATTCCAGAAATGATTCGGAACTGTTCCGTCCCCTGTATAATTCTCTGCTCAATACTCTGGAGACACAGTATGCGGACACTTACTTTATTCTGAAGGATTTCCGTTCCTATGCGGAGGCGCAGGAAAGAGTTGAGCGGGCATACAGGGATGAAAAAGGCTGGGCGAAGATGGCAATGCTGAATACGGCCCATGCCGGTAAGTTTACTTCCGACAGAACCATTCAGGAGTATGTGGATGATATCTGGCATCTGGATAAAGTGAAAGTAGTAATGCCGGAATAATAGAGGAGCAACTGAAAAGAGGCTGCTGCAAAATGGTTTTGCAGCAGCCCCATTTAACAAGATAAAAAATTATGGATAGATTAAAGATAAGAAATTCCCTGTTGCTCTTGTTAACAGCCGCCATTTGGGGCGTAGCGTTTGTGGCGCAGAGCGTGGGTATGGAATATGTGGAGCCTTTTACGTTCAATTGCGTGCGTTCCTTACTTGGCGGACTCGTTCTAATTCCCTGTATCTGGCTGCTGAACCGGTTTGGCGGACAGAAGAAACATCCGGCGGCAGATTTACGATGCAGAAGAAAGGAATGGAAAACCCTTGTTTTGGGAGGGATTCTCTGCGGAACCATGCTTTGCCTGGGAAGTAATCTGCAGCAATTTGGAATACGGTATACCACTGTAGGGAAGGCAGGTTTTATCACGGCCTTTTATATTATTATTGTTCCGGTTTTAGGGCTGTTTCTTCACAGAAAATGCGGAATAACGGTCTGGCTGGGAGTGTTGTTTGCGCTGGCCGGACTCTATTTTTTATGTATCACAGACGCGGCTTCCCAGGGGGAAACAGAACGGCTGCTGGCATGGCTTCCGGTGGGAAAGGGAGAGGTGCTGCTTTTGATAGGAGCCCTGGCATTTTCCCTGCATATTTTGGTGATTGACTATTTTACAGCAAGGGCGGACGGTGTGAAGATGTCCTGTATACAGTTTTTTGTCTGCGGGTTTATATCCGGTGTGGGAATGATTTTTACAGAGGAGCCGCGGATTACGGCTGTTTTCAGCGCCTGGCAGCCCATTTTGTATGCAGGAGTTATGTCCTGTGGAGTAGCGTATACCCTGCAGATTGTGGGACAAAAGGGTATGAATCCCACAGTTGCGTCGTTAATTCTCAGCCTGGAATCTGTGATTTCGGTGCTGGCGGGTATGGTGCTGTTATCCCAGAAGCCCAGCAGCAGGGAAGTTTTGGGCTGCGTACTGATGTTTCTTGCCATTATTCTGGCGCAGCTTCCGGGGAAAAAAATGCGTGCCGAAAGATAAACGCAGCGGGCTGTATGAAGCGGATTTGATGCAGATATGCCCCTTGGGTGCAGCGGGCAGGAATGAATTTAGACACGCTCTGGGGTATCATAGACGGAAGGGCGGCAGTACAGATCATAGCATGAAGGAAAGGCAGAGTGTATGGAATTAAAGCGAGTAAAAAGGAAATGCCAAAGAAGGACAGCATTGCTGCTTGCAGTTGTATTTGTATGCAGTTTTGGCATAAGCGGATGTCAGGATGAGAAAGTGCTGGAGAATCAGAAGGCTTACCGGCAGGTAGGGATTAATAAAATGAATGAAGGTGACTATGCCGGGGCAGTGGAGGCTTTTCAGAAAGCTTTGGACCAGTCTCAGGCTGTGGTTGGCGAGCTGGAACTGGATATCTGTTATTACAAAGCAAGCGCACAGTATAACAGCGGGGATACAAAGGGCGCGCTTACTACCTGTAAAGCGTTGATTGATTATAACGAAAAAGACAGCCGTGCATATTTTATCCGGGGATGCGTGTATCTGAAAGAGGGAGACAGTGATAATGCCAGGAAGGATTATGACAAAGCGCTTGATTATTGCGGCAATAACTATGCGCTTTATCTTTCCGTCTATGAGAACCTGGCAGGCGCGGGATTTACTGAAGAAGCGGAAGAGCTTGTGGCAAAGGGGCTGAAGTTGAAGGGCAGCCAGCCGGAGGATTACAGAGAACGGGGACACATTTATTTGATCCGGGGAGATTACGACAATGCCAGAAAGGAACTTGACCAGGCAATTAACAAGGGGGACACCAAAGCTTTGCTGTATCTGGCGCAGGTGTATGACGCCCAAAAGGACGGCAAAAAAGCAAAGTCGCTGTATGAGAGTTATCTGGAAAAAAACGGCTCGGACGTGTCTACGCTGGTCGCTCTGGCTGAAATGCAGATGGAAGCCAGAAATTACCAGAAAGCCCTGGAGATGTATCAGACGGCCCTCAAGGAAGATAACCTGGAAAATGAAAAGCAGCTTCGGCGCAATGAGATTATCTGTTATGAAAATCTTTTGGATTTTGCTTCAGCAAAAGAGAAAATGGCTTCCTATCTGAAGGATTTTCCGGAAGATGAGAAAGCGCAGCGGGAAAATATTTTTCTGCAGACCAGATAGAAATAAAAACATCTTATAAAGACAAAACCCTGGAATTTTCCGGGGTTTTTGTTCTTCTATTAGGAAATACATTGTCACGCTAAAGCGTGAAAGTATCTTCCTATAAAAGAAAAAACAATATGCGCAGGGTCTGCCCCAGCGAAGCGAGGGTACGCGCACGAGAGGAATGATGCGCCAAAGCGCCGTGGCAAAAGAAGTAAAGCAGCCGTTGTGCGCAGCGGGAAGAAATCGGGGCTATTATTGAAAAGGAGAGGGAATAAGTATATAATATCTGGTACAGTATGAAAACGCGTTTGGAAATTCCAAAGGAGAAAAATGAGCTATGTACTTTGAGAGGAAATACTTTAAACAGAAAAAAAGAAGAAAAGGATTGGCTCTGTGCCTTTTATGGGCGGCGTTGTGGACAACGGTAACTTTGCAGGGCAGGGCGGAAGAAAATTCTTTTGTTCAGAAAGAAGAGGCGACTCAAGCTCTTGAGAAGACGGTTTGGCAGGAGGGAGAATTTGCGCCTCGAAAGGAGACAGCGGAAGGTGAAGAAACGCTTCCGGCTATTGGGCAGACCGGGGAACAGGAAGAAGACAATTCCTTTCTGGAAGGTTTAGTGCAGCAGGGCAGTCATTATGTGCTCTATATAGACGGCAGCCAGGTAACACAGGAGGGCTGGAAAATGACAGACCAGGGGACCTTTTATGTAGATAGCAGCGGTTATGTGTCTTCTAAACTGGAAAAAGCAAAGGAAGTATATCGGTGTTATAATTATGATGACAATACGGCGCAATGGCAAATTCAAAAAAATACGTGGAGAAGCACGGGGGATAGAGAATATTATTTTAATAAATCAGGAATATCCACCACGATATATTATATAACAGAGAGGACATGCCAGAAATACAAAAACGGCAAAATGACGGCCGTAAAGAAGGAGATTCGCAGGCTCGCGGATGGGAAATGGCATTATTTTAACGCGAATGGCGTTTGTGCTGCAGACAAAGGCTGGCAGAAGATTTCTGGAAAAGAATATATTAATATCGGAAAAAATGGATATGTAATTTCCCGGATGAGAAAAACGGGGGTTGTCTGGAAATACGATGATTATAATTATCAGGATTCAAAATGGGAGAGACAGAAAGCGCTCTGGGGCAAAGTGGATGGAAAGGAATATTATTTTAATCAGTCGGGGATTTCTACCAGGATTTATGAAGCCGGGACAGGAAAGTGCAAAGAATACAGCAAAGGCAGTATGAGGTCTGTTAAGAATAAAATAGTAAAACTTGCGGATGGGAAACCGTATTATTTTAACAAAAAGGGGAACCGTACAACCGCAAAGGGCTGGAAGGTGATATCTGATTCAAGCTATGTGCAGATTGGAGAAAAAGGATATGCAGCCTGCAAAATGGAGCGCAAAAAGGGCGTTTGGAGATATTATCGTTATTATGCGGGAAACTGGGAGAAGCAGAAAAATGTCTGGAAATATGTAAGAAAATGCAGGTATTTTTTTAACGCCTCCGGAGCATGTACCAGAATATATGATACTGCCGCATATAAATGTTACGATATCATAAAGGGAAAAAAGAAACTTGTAGTAAACGATATGCGTACCATTAGGGACGTCCGGTATTATTTTGGCACAGATGGAACGCGGGCAAAAAAGGCAGGAATGTATCTTACCTGTTTTGGAAAGCTGATTTGCACGGATGCGCATGGCAGGGTGGTCAAAGAAATTCCGGGGCGGGTATTGTCCTATGAAACCGGCGAAGGCATGATTATCAGTTGTAAAGTACAGGAAGCAAATATTCTTTATTATTATAACGGGGATGGAAGTCTGAGAAGGAAATTAGACATGAACGCGCCCATGGTGGCTTTGACATACGACGACGGGCCGTCTCAGTATACACCGGTGATTCTGGATATTCTCCGGCAATATGGCGGCGCGGCTACATTTTTTGTGGTGGGCCAGCGCGTGCCGTCCTATGCGGACGTTGTGCGAAACGCCTGTCGTATGGGATGTGAGATAGGCAACCATACTTACAGCCATCAGGTATTGACAAAGACGGGAGTTTTGTCTATTGTAAACCAGATTGGCACAACGAACGCGGCCGTACAGAATGTGACGGGGGTTTCTCCGGTTGTCATGCGTCCGCCAGGCGGCGGGCAAAATCCCACCGTGAGAAATGCTGTTGGGATGCCCTTAATTCTGTGGTCCATTGATACACTTGACTGGAAGACGAAAAATGCGTCCGCAACACAGACGGCCGTTTTGAACCATGTTAAGGATGGAGATATTATCTTAATGCATGATCTTTACAATCCTACGGCAGAGGCTTCAAAAGTAATTATTCCGGAGCTGGTGAGGAGAGGCTACCAGCTTGTAACGGTCAGCGAGCTTGCAGACTGCCGGGGAGGAATGGCCAAGGGAATGGTATATCGTGCGTTTCCCCGTTAAAATATCAATCATTATGGTTTGAGAATCAAAACGCCTCCGCCATTTGAGAGTGTCTGTCAGGCGCTTCTTCTAATGTATTTTCCAATGGCCTGCAGGATTTCCGTTCCACCAGCTGACAGGGGAGCTGGATTTTCATGGCGGAAGTGGGCTGCAGTTTGAGAATATTAAATACAATATTAGCTCCAAAGCTGCCCATGTCATAGGCAGGCGCATGGATGGTGGTTAAGGGCGGTGAGGTAAAAGAGGAAAGGCTGGTATTGTCAAAGCCCATGACAGAAATCTGCTCAGGAACCCGTATTCCCCAGTCGTTTAATGCCTGCATGGCGCCAATGGCAAGAGGATCGCTGGCAGCTACAATTGCCGTGGGAAGATCGTTTGTTTTCAGAAGTTTTTTCGTCATATGATAACCCGATTCAATGGTAAATTCTTCCTCCAGAATATAGGGTTCGCAGGTAATATTGTGCTTCCTGCAATATTCCAGGAAAAGGGTCTTGCGCGTATCTGCAAAGAGCTGGCCGTCAGCCAGATATTCCCTGCCGCCAAGAAAGCCAATCCTGCGGTGTCCAAGAGAGACCAGGTAATCCATGCCGGTTTCTACCGCCTGTTTAAAATCCAGAGTGATCGTAGAAATATTAATATCGTCGACAGGCATATCCAGGAAAATGGTACAGGAAGTTATTTTGCGGAAACGTTTGACCTCGTCGTTGCTGAATTTTCCCACGCATACCAGAGCATCGACCGATTTCAGAGCCTCCATATAGTTGACGTCCGCTTTGTAGGTTCTTACGATATGGATGCAGTTCTGTTTGCAAAAATCTTCAATGCCCTGCCGGATTAACAGGTAATAGTTGTCCTCCAGCTCCTGCTGGGGCGTAAACCATTGTAAAATGCCCATGGTATAGACTGATTTTGCATAGATACGGGATTTTTTCCTGTAATTCAGGGTATGCGCCGTATCTAAGACCTTTTGGCGGGTTTCTGGTGAGACGCTCAGCGTGTTGTCATTATTTAAAACTCTTGAAACAGTGGCGGATGAAACACCTGCTGACACTGCAATATCCTTAATGGTTGCCATAAATACCTCCAAATATATACTGTATGTTTTAACAGTATAGCAAATAATAGCGGAAAATGGAATAAAATTTGGCAAATTTACTAAATAGATTGACTGTTTACTAAGTAACATATATAATATTCATAAGGGCAATGCTCGTAGAAAGAAAATAAAGTAAAGGCGGGGCAAATATGAAGAATACAAAAGTATTGGCAGAAGAAATTAAGTCGCAGAAGTATCAGGAACGTCTGAAGGAAATCTATGTGGATGAAGGGGTTATTGCATATCAGACCAAGCGTTACCAGGATGCAGTCCGCAAATTTGAAGAATTGTTTGGAGAGCAGGACGCAGAGATTTACAGCGCGCCTGGAAGAAGCGAGGTAGGAGGCAATCATACGGATCATCAGCGCGGAGAAGTACTGGCGACGTCCATCAATCTGGATGCCATTGCAGTGGTGGGCAAATCCGGGGAGAATGTAATTAAATTGTTGTCGGAAGGTTACCCTATGATTACCGTGGATTTAAAAGATCTGGAATTGAGAGAGGGAGAGACAGGAACTTCGGCAGGACTGATTCGTGGCATGGCGTATGGGCTTAAGAAAAACGGCCATGAAGTGGGAGGTTTTTGCGCCTATGTTACCAGTGATGTGCTGAATGGGGCAGGGATGTCCAGTTCTGCAGCATTTGAGGTATTGGTGGGTACGATTCTCTCCGGACTTTATAACAATATGGAAATCAGTTCTGTGGAAGTTGCACAGGTGGCGCAGTATGCAGAAAATGTCTTTTTTGGAAAACCCTGCGGTCTGATGGATCAGATGGCTTGTTCCGTGGGTGGTTTGATACATATTGATTTTGCAGATCCGGAAAAACCCATCGTTGAGAAAGTGGATGTGGATTTTAGCGCATACCATCACAGCCTTTGCATTACGGATACCAAAGGTTCCCATGCAGACCTGACGGATGATTATGCGTTGATTCCGCAGGAAATGAAGAAAGTAGCAGAGTTTTTGGGAAAAGAATTTTTAAGAGAAGCGGATGCGGAGGAATTTTATAAAAATATTGCAAAAATCCGCGCGGTGTGCGGAGACCGTCCGGTGTTGCGCGCACTGCATTTCTTTGAAGAGGACAAACGTGTAGAGCAGGAAGTGGCAGCTTTGAATGCAGGGGATTTCCAGGGATTTCTGGAAGTTGTCAGGGAATCCGGAAATTCTTCTTTTAAATATCTGCAGAATATTTATACCAATAAGGATGTACAGAATCAAAGCGTCTCCATGGGGCTTGCAGTCAGCGACAGCATCTTATCCGGCCATGGTGTAAGCCGTGTGCACGGCGGGGGATTTGCGGGTACGATTCAGGCATTTGTGTCAGATGATTTTGTGGAAACCTACCGTCAGACTTTAGACGGCGTATACGGCGAGGGTTCCTGCCATGTATTGAAAATACGACCCTTTGGCGGAATTATGGTATAAATGCCGCACGGGATTTTTCGGGGAAACTATGGGAAATAGAAGGAGGGAATTATGGTAAACGAAGCGGTTAAAAAATTAGTGTGCTACGGCCTGGAAAATCATCTGATTGGTGAGGAGGATGTGATTTTTACCACAAATCAGTTGTTGGAGACCTTACAGATAGAGGAATATGATGAACCGGAAGAATGCTATGAAAATGTGGAGCTGGAACCGGTATTAAAAGAGCTTCTGGACTATGCTTATGAAGCGGGGGTTTTGGAAGAAAACGGCGTTGTATACAGAGATCTTTTTGACACGAAGTTAATGGCTAAGCTGATGCCCCGCCCCAGCCAGGTAATTGGAGAGTTCTGGCGGATATATAAGGAACAGGGAGCAAAGGCAGCTACAGATTACTATTACAAGTTAAGCCAGGACAGCGATTATATCCGGCGTTACCGGATTGCAAAGGATGTAAAATGGAAGTCTAAAACGCCGTATGGTGAGATGGATATTACCATCAATCTCTCGAAGCCGGAAAAAGATCCCAAAGCCATTGCCGCGGCAAAGAATGCAAAGCAGAGCGGTTATCCCAAATGTCTTCTTTGTATGGAGAACGAGGGATATGCAGGGCGTATCAATCATCCGGCAAGGCAGAACCATCGGATTATTCCAGTGACGATTCAGGACAGCAAGTGGGGGTTCCAGTATTCGCCGTATGTATATTACAATGAGCATTGCATTGTATTTAATTCCAGACACATTCCGATGAAGATTGAACATGGAACCTTCTGCAAACTTTTTGATTTTGTAAAGCAGTTCCCGCATTATATCGTGGGCTCAAATGCAGATCTTCCCATCGTGGGAGGCTCCATCCTCAGTCATGACCACTTCCAGGGAGGAAGTTATGAGTTTGCTATGGCAAAGGCGCCGGTGGAACGGGAATTTACAGTGGCAGGTTTTGAAGATGTCAAGGCGGGAATTGTGAAATGGCCGATGTCTGTCATTCGCATTTCAGGACCGGACAGCGACCGTCTGATTGCGCTTGCGGATAAGATTCTGACAACCTGGCGTGTATATACCGATGAAGACGCATTTATTTTTGCAGAAACAGACGGCGAGCCTCACAATACCATTACTCCGATTGCCAGAAAGCGGGGAGAACTTTTCGAACTTGATTTGGTATTGCGCAACAATATCACGACAGAGGAACATCCTCTGGGTGTATACCATCCTCATGCAGAGCTTCACCATATTAAGAAAGAAAATATTGGTCTGATTGAGGTTATGGGTCTGGCTGTGCTTCCAGCGCGTTTAAAGACGGAAATGGAAACGCTTGCGGCGGCTATTGTGGATAAAAAAGATGTTCGTGCAGATGAGAGCATAGAAAAACATGCAGACTGGGTGGCAGAATTTTTGCCCAAATATCCGGAAGTTACCAGAGACAACATTATGGATATTCTTCACAGTGAGATTGCTCTGGTGTTTAGCAAGGTATTGGAACATGCAGGCGTCTACAAACGGGATGAAGAGGGGCAGAAGGCGTTTGACAAGTTTGTGGAAAGTTTAAATTAATAATATTGGAAAAGCATCTGCTGAAAGGAAACAGCAGATGTTTTTCTCTTTTGGCAAGCTGTTTTTGGAGAATTGATAGCATGAGGGAAAATCGTAGAAAGAAGAAATTGATTCGAATCAGGAATACGAGGCAGGCGTTCTATGAATGCATTGATGATTTGGTGAAACACCCCTTAGTGGTGCAGATGAAAAAATATCCCCAGCATGGAAACACGAATTGTTACAGGCATTGTCTGCATGTGGCATATTATAACTACCGGATCTGCGCAAGAATGGGACTGCGGGCAAGAGAGGCGGCGAGAGCGGGAATGCTCCATGATATGTTTTTATATGACTGGCATACGTATGCCAGAGAGACAGGCAGCCGTTTTCATGGTTTGAAACATCCCGGGCGCGTACTGAAAGTGGTACAGGGCAGTTTTTCATTGAGCGAGTTAGAGAAAGATATGATTTTAAAGCATATGTGGCCGTTAACCCCGGTTCCGCCCAGATATGCAGAGTCTTATATTATTTGCCTTGTAGATAAATATTGCAGTACTTGTGAAACAATAGAGCGTTTTTGGAAAAAAAGCAGATGAAACGGACGGTTGCAAGCTTTTGGGGTTTTACCTCAGCCTCCTCAGAAAGGAGGAGGCTGAAGCAGGCCGCGTGCCGGAATCAATGACAGCTTTCAGAACCGCAGCCGTGATTTTTGCAGCTATGCCCTTCTTCGTGGGAGTGGTGGCTGCACATGGTATCCGGATCGTAGGAAAGAGTTCCTTTGAGAAATGCTTCTACCTGGGCGTCCGCGTTGCCGGAAGCGCCGGGATATAATTCAATGCCGGCATTGGCAAGAGCAGCTCTGGCGCCGCCGCCGATGCCGCCACAAATCAGGACATTCACGCCGCTTTCCAGTAAAAATCCGGCCAACGCGCCGTGTCCTTGTCCATTGGTATCCACAATTTCGCAGGAAGTGATCTTACCATTTTCTGTTTCATAAACCTTAAATTGGCTGGTATGTCCAAAATGCTGGAATACCTGTCCGTCTTCATAAGTGACTGCTATTTTCATGTGTCGTCTCCTTTCATGATTTCTGCCAGCAGTAAGTGAGGCCGGCATTTTTATTCCAGCAGGCGATGAGGAAAATGATCATGTCTGCATGGATATCTGACTTTAGTATAAAATAATTATTATCATATAGCAACAACGAAAATATGCAGGAGGTATATATGGCGGAAGTATTTATAATAGAAGAAGCAGAAGAAAAGGTAATTCTTGTGGGCGTAAGTTTCCAGGAAGGGGACGATGCCGGTGATTCTCTGGCGGAGTTGGGAGAATTGGTACAGACGGCAGGGGCTAAGGTGGTGGGGACGGTGATGCAGAGCCGGGAAAGTATCCATCCGGGAACCTATGTTGGAACTGGGAAACTGCAGGAAATCAGGCAGATGGCCGCAGAACTTCATGCTACGGGAATTGTCTGCGATGATGAGCTGTCTTTGACGCAGCTGCGGAATATAGAAGAGATTTTGGACATTAAGGTGATGGACAGAACCCTGGTGATCCTGGATATCTTTGCGGCCAGGGCTTCTACCAGCGAAGGCAAGATTCAGGTGGAGCTGGCCCAGCTCAGGTACCGTCTCAGCCGCCTGACGGGGTTGGGAATTTCTTTGTCGCGGCTGGGTGGAGGAATCGGAACCAGAGGGCCGGGAGAGAAGAAACTGGAAATGGACAGGCGTTTGATTAAGACAAGGTTATCCCATTTAAAACGGGAATTGGAAGAGATACGACAGCATCGTGAAGTTACAAGAGGACAAAGGAGCCGGAAGCGTATGAAGGTGGCTGCTATCGTGGGGTATACCAATGCCGGAAAATCCACATTGCTGAACCGGCTTACCTGTGCAAATGTACTGGAGGAAGATAAACTGTTTGCCACCCTGGATCCAACCACCCGGAAGCTAAGGCTGGACAGTGGTCAGGAACTTTTGCTTACAGACACCGTGGGATTTATCCGCAAGCTGCCCCATCACCTGATAGAGGCATTTCGAAGTACCCTTGAGGAAGCAAAGTATGCAGATATCATTATTCATGTGGTGGACGCCTCGAATCCTCAGCGGGAAAAGCAGATGCAGATTGTATATGAGACATTGCAGAATCTGGGGGTTACAGGGAAGAAAATTATCACCTTATTTAATAAGCAGGATAAGCTGGCAGAGGATGTAATGCTTAAGGATTTGCAGGCAGACAGAACATTGAAAACTTCTGTCTTGTCAGGACAGGGGATTGTGGAACTGAAAATTGTGCTGGAAGAAACGCTCAGGGAGGACAAACGCTTTTTAGAAGGTATTTTTTCCTATGAACAGGGAGGACAGCTTTCCATGATAAGAAAATATGGAGAACTTTTAGAGGAAGAATATCAGGAAAATGGAATCTATGTAAAGGCTTTTGTGCCAGTGGAAATGTATCGTAATCTGGAACGTAACATGAGTGGATAATATTTTTCAGTTGTGGAAGCGTCACATATAAAAACCGCCAAAACAAGCTTGAAAGCTGCTTGTCCAGTGGGCTTGACCGTGTAAGAAAAAGGCTTCGGAATCTTTTGCATACCGTACTCATAAGCAAAAGATTCCGGGGTCTTTTGCTTATAGGTACGGCGAAACTCAATGAGATGAAATGCCTGTTATGGTACGATAAAGGCTTACCATCTGAGTAAAGCAGCTCCCCAGGTCAGACCGGCGCCAAAACCGGACAGAAGCACGAGATCGCCGTTAGACAGCACACCGCTCCTGTGGACTTCATCCAGCAGTATAGGAATGCTGGCCGCGGAGGTGTTGCCGCAATGCTCCAGATTGGAGGGAAATTTATCCAATGGAAGCTTCAATTTGCGGGCAATGGAACTGATAATGCGCTGGTTGGCCTGGTGAAGCAGATACCAATTGATATCTGTGGGAGCAAGCCCTGCCTTTGCCAAAAGTTCCTGAATGCATTCCGTTTCTTTTTTGACAGCGAATTTAAAGACCTCCTGGCCGTCCATGTACAGGTAGTCGGGACGGGTGTCGGTAATGACAAAGGGGTTGTTGTTGGTACGGTTTTTACACATTAGCACATGGCCTCCGGAACCGTTGGAACCCTGCAGGTTTGCAAGGATGCCTTCTTTGCAGGCGCGCAGAACGGCAGCGCCTGCGCCATCCCCAAAGAGGACGCAGGTAGAACGGTCTTTCCAGTCTATGATTTTGGAAAGGGTTTCCACGCCGATAATTAATGCTGTCTGATAAACGCCCGCCTGAAAATAGGCGTCTACGGTGTTCAGGGCAAAGAGGAACCCGGAACATGCCGCATTAATATCAAATGCCGCGGCGTGGACTGCGCCCAGTTCGCTTTGTACCATACATGCCGTGCTGGGGGTGATAAAATCAGAGGATACGGTGGCGACGATAATCAGATCGATATCCTCCGGCAGAAGATCAGCGTTGGCAAGGGCCGATTTTCCAGCGTTTACTGCCATAGACAGCGTAGTTTCCCTCTCAGACGATACCAGGCGGCGTTCGGAGATGCCAGTACGGCTTTTAATCCATTCGTCGCTGGTATCCATAAGGGCAGACAAATCATTATTTGTTACAGCTTTTTCCGGAAGGCAGCTTCCGGTTCCTATAATTTTTGCTCTCATGGTATTATCCTGTTCTTTAATTGTTTGATAGTCAAAATAAATATATGTATACTATAAACGCAGGAAGAAAATTTGTCAATGGAAACCGGGGAAACTTTTTGTTTTTTTGCGCATAGTATAAAAGAAAAAATATGGAGGAGCCATGGCTGCCACAATTATTTTAGACGCCGGGCATGGCGGAGACAGATTGCGCAAGATCGTATGTGACAGGTAATAGCGGAAATCATAACGTTTGTCCTGACCGATTCAGTATTTGCATCAATCAGGACAGACGCTGGTTCCTGCGATTGCAGGTATGATGTAATTACAACGACCTAAATAAGGTCGAATTTTTGTACCATTGTGTTTAAGATTTCAGCCTGAGACGCCAATTCTTCGGAAGTGGCGGAGGTCTGCTGGGAAGCCGCGGAATTATCTTGTATGCCACGGGCGATCTCTTCAATGCCTATGCGGAGCTGGTTCATATTTTCGGCCTGAACAGCTACATTTTCTGAAGTTTCCTGAATCATATCGTTTACATGGTCTATGGCGTTTACCGATTCTTTCAGCGATTCCATGGCATGTGTGGCGATACTGTTTCCTTTGCGGATTTCTTCCATTGAGACTTCTATCAGTTCTTTTGTGGTACTGGCCGCCTGGGAACTCTCCAGCGCCAGTTTTCCAATCTCATCAGCGACAACGGCAAATCCTCTGCCGGCTTCACCGGCACGGGCAGCTTCTATGGAAGCATTGAGCGAGAGGAGATTTGTCTGTGAAGCAATTTCTTCAATCGTCTGAATGATGCCGACAACCTGCTGGGAAGTCTGGTGGATGTTATTCATGGCGTCCATCATCAACTTCATATTTTCCTGATTTTCTTCAATCATCGTGGTGGCTTCTGCAGTCGCCCTGGCGGAAGCCTCGGCCTCGCGTCGGTTATTTTCCACCTGCTCTGCGACCGTATTGGTGGTTGCCGTAAGCTGTTCAATGGATGCAGCCTGCTCTTCGGCGCCTTCTGCGAGAACCTGCGAAGCGGAGGCAAGTTCCGAGGCGCCGACAGATACATGTTCGGAACTCTCGTTAATTCCTATCATAACTTTGTTCATGGAATCGGAGATATTAAGCAGGGCGGTTTTGATTTTTTGAAATTCGCCCACATAATCATTTTTCAATTCAATACTTAGTTTTCCATCGGCGATGTGTGCGAGTGTCTCCGCCGTTTCGTCAATGTAAACGATGTATTCTTTGAGGCGGTTGACGGTTTTTTGGATGGAAGCGCCAAGTTCTCCAATTTCATTGCGGCTGGTGATATTAAGATTTACATCCAGATCACCCGCCGCGAGCTGCTGAGCCGTGCGGTTCAGTTCCAGGATCGGTTTTGTCAGGCTTGCGGCGCTTTTGCGGATACTTACTGTGATCAATATGATACCGATTGCAAAGAGTATCATAAGTGAAAGAATCATAATTATCAGTATTTCGTAATATTCGGACATAGGCAGACTGCTAAGCACGACGTATCCGGTGTCTCCGGCATGGCGCAAAGAGCCGTATTTGGTGCTTCCCAGGGCGTTATATTTTAAAAATTCATTGTTTTCTGAGGCGACGGCATCCACGACATTCCGGGATATATTTACATCTTCCAGGTTTTTTTGGATAATATCGTTCTGCGGATGATAGAGGAAGGTGCCGTTTTGCGACAATAGCATGATATATCCTTTGCGGCCGATTTTGTATTCACTCATGAGCTGCGTCATATGGTCCAGGGAAATATCCATGCCTACTGCGCCAAGGACAGTCCCGTCAGCGTCATTAAAAACCGGGGCGGCAGCGCTTAAAATCATTTTTCCGGTGGAAGAATCAACGTACGGTTCGGTGAGCAGGGGTTTCTTTGATTCAATGCAGCCGTACCACCCCCGTCCGGTGATGTCCCAGCCGTCTTCGCTTGTGAAGCCGTCGGACTGCGTGAGTACGCTGGCGTCCAGGTCTGAAATCCAAACTGCCATAACGTTCTCGGAATCGGTATTGGCGATGCCGATAAGGTTCTTCATGACGGTTTCCATTTTTTGTGATTTGTGGATGTCATCGCCGGCTTTTGTTTCTATCATGACGTCTTTAACCTCCGGATTGGCGGCAAGCTGTTCCACGCTTTTTGTATACTGTTCCAAAAATCCGGTCAATTGGTTTGCAGCCGCATTGGACTCCTGAATTAATTCTGTTTTTTTGGAGGTGATGCTTAGCCATCCTACCATGCAGATTACGGCGGCTGCTATAAGCAGAAATACCAGGATAACGCTTCCGCCAATTTGATGGAGAATTTCGTCGGCAATCCCTTTTTTGGAAGTTGTTCGTTTGCTTTGTAGTTTCATAATGTTCCTCCCTGTGTATCTTTATTTTTTATTATAGCGCTATCTTTTGTTCAATACAATAAAAAAGATGACTTTTTTCAGCATTTTTTTGTCTGTTATTTATAAAAATAAAAGCAGAGTATCCATGGGAATGATGAATGGCGCACATATGGGAAAAGCCTGTGCGCATATATTGGAAAAGCAGTAATGAGAACAGGAGGTTAGACGGATTTGAAAGAGAAAAAAACAATTCAATATACAGTGGAAAGAGAATATTTGGCAAAATTTTCGGTGGAAGAGCTGATTGCCCGCATTATGAAATCCCATCTGAATCAGAACAATGCAAAGGGGAATCTGACAAAATGAGAGAAAAACAGCAAAGTATCTGAAAGCAAACTATGGCGTTGGTCTGTTTGCGGGTACGGCAAAGGGGCGGGTGATAAGATGAAGAAAACAGAGCTATATGACGCGGCTGTTTATATCAGGCTGTCAAGAGAAGACGGGGATAAAGAAGAAAGTGACAGCGTAGGAAATCAGAGGAAGTTTCTCACGGAATATATCTCAAAAATGGAAAATGTAACGATATACGATATCTATGTAGACGATGGCTATACAGGCACAAATTTTAATCGTCCCGGTTTTAGAAGAATGATGGAAGATATCGAAAAAGGAAAGGTGAATTGCGTTGTTGTAAAAGATTTATCCAGGTTCGGGCGTGATTACATTGACACGGGGCGCTATCTGGAGCGGATTTTTCCGGATTGGGGTGTAAGGTTTATTTCCGTATCGGATGGTATTGACAGTATTCGCCAGGCGTACGACATGCTTTTGCCAATTAAAAATATTTTCAACGAACAGTACGCAAGGGATATTTCCCAAAAAATTCAGGCGACTGTAAAGGCAAAGCAGAGAGCGGGAGAATTTATCGGGGCGTTTGCAAGTTACGGTTATAAGAAATCTCCCTCGGATAAAAATAAGCTGATTATTGACGAGTATGCGGCGGTCGTAGTAAGAAAAATTTTCCAATTGTACGTGGGAGGAATGGGCAAACAGAGTATTGCTAAATGTTTAAATGCACAAGGAATCCTTTGTCCGTCGGAATATAAGAAGGTAAATGGACAGAATTATAAAAACGGCAACCGTTTGCCAGGCACTTCTTACTGGACGTACTCTACCGTGAATGCAATCCTGAAGAATGAAATGTATATAGGCAATATGGTGCAGGGGAAAAAGCACCAGCGGATGCGGAGCAGGCAGAAACGGACGGAACAGGAAAACTGGATTATAGTCAAAGGAACGCACGAACCGATCATTGATTTGGAAACATGGGAAACAACGCGCAAACTTTTAACGCAAAAGCATAAAGATGTAAATCTGGAATCAGACAGGAATATTTTTGCCGGCTTCCTTACATGTGCGGATTGCGGCAGAGCTATGATGAGAAATTGCTGGCGGCGTACAGATGGCAGCGAAGTATATTCCTTTTACTGTGGCACCTATAAGCGTCAGGGAAAGGCGTACTGTTCACCGCATGCCCTGCCGTTTCAAATATTAGAAGAGATTGTACGGGAAGATTTGAAAGTAATTATGCAAAATGCCGCAGATTTACAAATACTTGTTAAGAATCCGTCTGTTGCTTTTTCAAAGACGGAGGAAATTACCGGGAAAGAGCTTCTCAGGGTAAAAGCGGAGCTGGAAAAGGTGCAGAAATTAAAAAAGTCTGTTTATGAAGATTATAAGGAAGAAATGATTTCAAAAGAGGAATATGTTGCTTATCGTGAAGATTATCTGAAAAAAGAAGAACTATATAAAAAGCAGTCAGAAACGCTGGAAAAAAGAATGCAGGAAAGCGTTGACGGGGACGTATCTGAAACTCTGCGGCTGCAAGCACTGGCAGAGCTCAGAAATATGGAAAGACTGGACAGAGCATCGATTGTGCAGATGATAGACAAGATTGCCGTATATGAGAATCACAAAATTAGAATCAGTTATAATTTTGGAAATGAACTGGACCATTTGTTTTCTAATACATATTTATGGAACGGCTGATCGTCCATAAGGCATATTTGCGCATACTTTATCCGGCACACGGCGGTTATGACAACGGAGCCTCTTTTCAGGGCAGAAAAGAAAAGGATGATACGCTTCGTGTTGCCCTTGCCGTTGGACAGAAGTTAAAAGACGCCGGCTACAACGTGCTTTATACAAGAACTACAGACCGCTACGATTCTCCCTTTGAGAAGGCTCAGATTGCCAATCGTTCCGGAGCAGATTATTTTATCTCGTTTCACAGAAATTCGGGAACCAATCCCAATACTTACAATGGAACCCAGGCTCTGGTCTATGCAGCGGATACGGAAGCGGAACGTATCGGAGAGATCATCAATCAGGAACTTGTAGATTTCGGGTTCCAGGATTTGGGAGTGGTGGAGCGTCCGGGGCTTGTGGTGCTGAGACGTACCCAGATGCCGGCAGTACTGATGGAGCTTGGATTTATCAATAACGATATGGATAACCAGATGTTTGACCAGCGTTTCGATGAAATGGTAGACGCGATTGTATCCGGGGTGGAGCAGGCAGTTCCTATCAAAAATTCCGGCCAGCAGTACGGGGTGCAGGTGGGCTTATTCAGACATGAGTCCAATGCAGAATACCTTCGGGAACAGTTAGAGAGCCAGGGATATTTCGTAGCTGTGAAGAGGGAGGACCCTTATTATGCGGTTATCGTTGGAAGAGAGGCAACGTTAGAAGACGCTAAGGAGCTTCAGGACCAGCTTCGGCAGGACGGATATGACACTCTGGTAGTAAGGGCCTGACGGGCACGTCCTGCAGTCAGTTTCGAAGCGACAATGAAATGAAACAAATTCAGGCGGAGGAAAATAGGGGTTTACAATTTAAGAGATGTCCTGTATAATAAGCACATCTTTTGTCGAATAAAATGAGTAAAATGCCAATGAATTCAACACGAAATCCGTGAAAAATCCCAAAGTGAAAGTGAATAGATGGTTCTCATGCAAAAAGCAATCGGATAGATTTGATTTCCCTCCGGGAATTAAGGAGAGGTATCAATGAAAATAGCATTTTGGAGTGAACAGCCGGGAGAAGGAACAACCTTTAATCTTGCCGTGACTGCCTGTACGGCGGTGTTGCTTTATCCCGTTTCCATAGCAGTGGTTTCCGGAGGCTATCATGATGAGAATTTGGAGAGGAAATTTTTCAAGACCGCAAATTCTTATACTATGATAGATAGAGCGGATCAGAAATATGGAATGGAGCCTGTTTTAGCCGCAGAAACAGAGGAATTTTTTGTAGACAGGGGTCTGGAATGCCTGCTGCGCAAGGAATACCGCGAAGAGTTGACAGAACTGACGGTAAAGGCTAATATGCGGCAGATTGTCAAAGACAGGATGTATTGTCTTCCCGCCAGTGTGAAACCAGAGCAGGAGTGGTGGTATCAGGATAATTTGTTTCAGCGTATGGGCAGGGTTATGGATGCCGTAGAGACATATTTTGACGCTGTATTTATCGATTGCGGAAGCAGACGGGACGATTATGCCCAGAAGATTCTGCAGGAATCCGACGTCTGCGTATTAAATATGAGTCAGGACAGGGAACATATCGGCGCCTTTTACCGCAATCCTCCCAAATATCAGGGAGAGACGTTTTTTCTTTTGGGAAAATATTTTGAGGGTTCGTTGTACAATCGTGAAAATCTCCAGCGGCTCTACCGTGTGGAATATGAAAGACTGGGGGCCGTGCCCTATAATCCCCATCTTAAGACGGCAGACCAGATGGGAAAGTTAAAAAACGGCGTCAGGTACTGTATTGACCAAAAGATTGCGGGGAAGTATATGGAATTTACTACGGAAGTGATAAGGGCCACCAGTTTGATTCTAAGGCTTGCCGGAGTAATTGCCTAAAAAGAAAGCCAAAAGGGTGCGGCGCCCTTTTGGCGGATTGCGCAGATTAACAGGTTTCGGGTTCCGGAAAGTCTACGCCGAACGTTTCTACGGTAACTTTTTTAAGTATCTGCGGTTCTAAGGGACGGTCGGAATAGTCGGTAGCGGTTTCGGCAATTTTGTTGACATATTCCATTCCTTCCAGGATTTTGCCGAAAGCGGCATAGGCGCCGTCTAAGTGAGGGGAATCCTGGTGCATAATAAAAAACTGAGAGCCGGCGGAATCCGGAATCATAGTGCGAGCCATGGAGAGCACGCCGGCGCTGTGTTTCAAATCGTTGGGGAATCCGTTTTGGGAAAATTCTCCAGGTATGCAGTAGCCGGGACCTCCGGTACCGGTACCATCGGGGCAGCCGCCCTGAATCATGAATCCGCGGATGACCCGGTGGAAGCCAAGACCGTCGTAATAGCCTTTCCTGATAAGACTGATAAAATTGTTTACGGTGTTCGGGGCAATTTCAGGATAAAGTTCTGCCTTCATCATGCTGCCGTTGTCCATTTCAAATGTTACAATTGGATTTTGTGCCATATTTATTTACCTCTTTTCTCCATAATACAGTAGTATAACATAAATTCGAGAATTTCGTAAAGGCAGAATACTGTCGACAGGAATTGCGAATATTTTCGGAGGGGCAATGATATTCTTTTAGAAAAATTTTACTTCATCGATGTGCCATCGATATACGAAAGGGGAACTAACATTCATGGCAGATAAAATATTTGAAAACAACCAGGTTACCATTACAGGGGAAATTGTTTCTGATTTCCAGTACAGTCACGAAGTTTTTGGAGAAGGATTTTATATGGTGGAAGTATCTGTAAACCGTCTCAGCAACTTCGCGGACACGATCCCTATGATGATTTCGGAACGTCTTATCGATACCCAGTGCAGCTACATAGGGCAGTATATCCGGGTAGACGGACAGTTTCGTTCTTATAACAGGCACGAGGAGAAGAAGAATCGTCTGGTGTTGTCTGTTTTTGTACGTGAATTGGAATTTGTCGACGAAATTCCGGAAGGAGAAAAGAGCAATCAGATCTTTTTGGACGGCTATATCTGTAAAGAGCCAATTTACCGGAAAACGCCGCTGGGGCGGGAGATTGCCGATTTACTGATTGCGGTGAACCGTTCATATGGAAAATCAGATTACATACCCTGTATTTGCTGGGGCAGGAATGCAAGATATGCTTCCGGATTTGAAATAGGTGGACATGTGCAGGTCTACGGAAGAATACAGAGCAGGGAGTATGTAAAGAAATTGTCCGAGACGGAAGTGGAACACAGAGTTGCTTATGAAGTATCTGTAAGTAAGATCGAATATCTGGAATAAAAAATAGTTTGTTCATTTACAAAGCCGCTATTTCAGACAGTATTGAAACAAAAATTTGCATTTTCCGAAGGTTTGTGGTATTTTTAAGAAAGGTTTTGTGAAGAGAAAGGAAAACAGCATGTGTGAGCAGAAGGTTACTGTTTATTGCGGAGAAAGAACGGGTAAGACAATAGCGGCATATGGATGTGCAGTACAGTCGGCAAGCCAGGGAGACAGCGTCATCATTATTCAGTTCCTGAAAGGAAGAAGAGAAGGGGAACTGGAATTTTTGCGCAGATTAGAACCAGAGGTAAAGGTCTTTAGTTTCGCAAGATCAAAGAAAAATTATACGGAATTGTCGAAAGAGGAACAGCAGGAAGAGAAAATGAATCTCCGCAATGGATTTAATTTTGCGCGGAAAGTACTGGTAACGAGAGAGTGCAGTCTGCTGATTCTGGACGAATTTGTGAGTCTTTTGGAGAATCACATGTTTTCGAAGGAAGATCTGGATTCCTTGCTGGGCGCAAGGACGGAGGATACCAGAATTATATTTACCGGCAGAAGGATGAATAAGATGCTGCGCGGTTATGTGGAAAAGGTATATGAAATTACCGGGAATTGACAAATCCCGTGTTGACTTTGTGAATAGAAAATGCTATAGTGAATTTAGTTTAGAAACAGAATAGATAGAGGTTGCGTGGATCATAAGTAATTTACCGGATGCGGCAGGCGCAGGAGAAGGCAGATGAAAGGGAGTCACGCCGAAAGAATTGATTTTCCTGCGGAGAGATTCTTGGGCATAGGATGAAGAATCATATGACTGTCATCTGGTATGGATGGGGCGCTATCGAAGATTTGCAGAGCAGAGAAGCATCTGCTTGTATTCAGGAAATTAAGCCGGCTCATTAGTCGGCTTCTTATTATCTTACAGGAAAATTAATTATCATGTGAGGAAATTCCCAATATTTTCTCATTTGGATAGAAGCCTGCGGGCAAGGAGGAAAAGGTATGGCGCTTTTTAAAGGGGCTGGTGTCGCCCTGGTGACACCCATGAAAGATAATCTGGAAGTTGATTTTGACAAACTGTCAGAGCTTTTGGAAGATCAGATTAAAAATGAGACAGACAGTATTATAATTACGGGAACGACTGGCGAGGCTTCCACACTCACAGAGGAGGAACATCTGGAGGTAATACGTGCTGCGGTATCTGTTGTGAAGAAACGGATTCCGGTAATTGCCGGAACAGGTTCCAATTGCACCAAAACGGCGGTGGATCTGTCGCGTAAGGCTCAGGAAGCTGGCGCGGACGGACTTTTGGTGGTAACGCCTTATTATAATAAGGCAACCCAGAAAGGCTTGATCAGCCATTATACCCAGATTGCGGGGAGTGTGGATATTCCTGTGCTTCTCTATAATGTACCGGGAAGAACGGGCTGCAAAATTGCCGCGGAGACGGCGGCCGCTCTGTCCAGAGACGTAGATAATATTGTAGGCATGAAAGATGCGGTAGGAGATATTTCCTATACGTTAAGGCTGATGGAACAGACGCATGGAGATTTTGAGCTGTATTCGGGCGAGGACGGACAGGTAATCCCCCTGCTTGCATGCGGCGGAATCGGCGTAATTTCCGTGCTTTCCAATGTGGCTCCTAAATTTATGCACGACATGGTAATGAATTATCTGGAAGGCAGACAGCAGGAAGCCTTGAAGATGCAGTGGAAGGCGATTCCTATGGTCGACGCGCTCTTTTGTGAGGTGAATCCGATTCCGGCAAAGGCGGCGCTGAATCTTATGGGCTGGGAAGTCGGTTCTCTGCGTGCGCCGTTGAGCGACATGGAACCGCAAAACGTAAAGCGACTGGCAAAAGCCATGCAGGATTTCGGGATTTCCGTATCAATGCCGGATTAGGCGCAGTTTACAGGGCCATAGCCTGTGGACGGCACGGCCTGGTTTTAGGATACGCACAGGAGGAAGTGAACATGATAAAAATGATTATGCATGGCTGCAATGGCAAAATGGGCCGGGTCATTACAAGTATTTGCAGGGAAGACTCTGAGATTGAGATTGTGGCAGGCGTGGATCCTTACCGGGAAACAGAGAATGATTATCCGGTTTTTTCCAATATTGCGGAGTGTAATATCGAGGCGGACGTGGTTGTGGATTTTGCGGCGGCAGCGGCTGTGGACGGTCTTTTGGACTATTGCGCGGATCGTAAGCTGCCAGTAGTCCTCTGCACCACCGGTTTAAGCCGTGAACAACTTGCACGGGTGGAGAAGGTCAGCAGTCAGACGGCCGTACTGAAATCCGCCAATATGTCGCTGGGCATCAATATGCTGCTGGATTTACTGCAGAAGGCGGCGAAGATTCTGGCTCCGGCAGGGTTTGATATGGAAATTGTAGAAAAACATCACAATCAGAAAGTGGACGCTCCCAGCGGGACGGCTCTTGCCCTTGCCGATTCCCTGAATGAAGCTCTGGAAAACGCTTATGCCTATAAGTATGACAGAACGATGGAGAGAAAGAAACGTGAGAAGTATGAGATAGGTATTCAGGCGGTCCGAGGGGGCAGCATTGTCGGAGAGCACGAGGTGATTTTTGCGGGGACGGATGAAGTGATTGAATTTAAGCACACCGCCTATTCGAAAGCTGTTTTTGCCAAGGGCGCCGTGGAGGCCGCCAAATTTCTGGCAGGCAGGTCGGCGGGCAGATATGAGATGAGCGATGTGATTGCAGAAGCGTAGGTGTTCACCAGCGGAAAACCCGGAAGGGATTTTTGCTGGTGATTTTTTCATTCTATAGGAAAGAGCTTGTCACGCTAAAGCGCGAAAGTGTCTTCCTATTAAAAAACAATATGTGCAGGGTCTGCTCCGGTGAAACGAGGGTACGCGCACGAGAGGAATTATGCGCAAAAGCGCCGTGCGCGGCGCGTCAAAGTGTGCAGTACCTCATGAGTGAGAGGGTAGGGGAGTTGAAGTGGGCTTGCCCATTTTGTTCGCAAATTTTTCTCGATAATTTGTCTGCGTTTGTCCTTGAAACAGGAATTTGCGCATGTTAAAATAAAAGCAAGTGCAAAAGGATGGGGTGTGGTTGCGATTAAAACACGATGGAAATGCGGGTGGAAAAAGATTCTGACATTTTTGTTGGGAATAGTGATACTGTCAGGCGTGATGGACTGTTTTTTGCCGCAAATTGCAGAAGCGGCAACTAAGCGTACCGTGAAAGTGGCGTTCTTTCCTATGGACGGTTACCATATAAAGCTGGGTGAGCAGAATTATGATGGTATGGATGTCCAGTATTTGAAGGCATTATGCGAGTATGCCGACTGGAAGGTGGAGTATGTGGAATGCGCAAGCTGGGATGAGGCCCTGGCGCTGTTATCGGCGCAGAAAGTGGATTTGGTAGGTTCTGCGCAATTCTCAGAAGAACGGTCTGAGATTTATCAGTATGCGTCTCTTCCAAGCGGGTATACGTTCGGTGTGATAGCGGCTAAGGGTGACAGCAGCTTTGCATATGAGGATTTTGAAGCCATGAAGGAGATTACCTTTGGAATGGTAAAGACTTATGTGCGTAAAAATGAATTTCTGCAGTATCTGGAAGATAACGGCGTCAGGAATCCCAGTATAAAAACATACGATACGACTGCTGAACTTCAGGAAGCTTTAAACAGGGGAGAAATTGACGTGTATATCCACACGTTTACGGAAATTCAGGAAGGACAGCGTTTAATCGGCCGTTTTGCGCCCATGCCCTTTTATTATATTACATATCCCGGCAACGACGACGTTATGCGCGAACTCAATCAGGCGGTTGCAGATTTGAAGATCAGCCGCCCGGAGCTGGAAACAGAGCTGATGAATAAATTTTATCAGAGCAAGCTGGACAAGACGGTAGTGTTTTCTACGGAGGAGAAAAAATATATTGCCGAAACCGGAACGGTTACTGTCGGATATCTGGACGGTTATTATCCATTTTCCTATGAGGAGGACGGCGACTGTAAGGGCCTTACCAGGCAGTTGCTGGATGGGGGACTGGCGTCCGCAGGGCTTAAGGTGAAGTATCGGAAGTTCGACGATTCCGCAAACGCCAGAAAGGCGCTTGAGGAGGGGGCGGTCGATATTCTTTCCTATTGTACCGATTCCAAGGAGGAGCTAAACAGATACGGCTTTACTATGATCCGGGAGTATGCGGAGATTCCTCTGGTTACCGCCATGAAAGAAGACGGCAAACTCGGCGAGGTAGAGAAGCTGGCGATCGTATCGTATTTAGAGGATAAAGCCGGTCTGGCTTTTGATCTTGATACGGTGAAGTTTCAGTGTTACGATACGCAGCAGGAGTGTTTAGACGCCGTTGTGAAGGGAGAAGCGGACGCCGTGCTGTGCGACGGCTATCTGTCGGAATATTTGATGGGTACGGAGCTTTCCTACAGCAAGATGGAGATTAAAAGCGTCATCAATGGAGAGCATCATATAGCCATAGCGGTCAGGAACGATCAGATACAGCTTGCCGGTATATTGAATAAAATAACAGACACCATAGATGCAAGACAGGTCAGCGAGTACATGCTGGAATCGAATGTCTATGCACTGATGAGTTTTGAACGTTTTCTGCGCAGCCACAGTATAGAGATTAATGGATTTTTGCTGGCGGTCGTGGTGATTGTTGTGCTGACGGCATATAAAATGATAAAAGGCAGCAGAAAGATCCAGAAATTGATGTACAAGGATACCGGCATGGATATCTGGAACCTCAATTATCTTATTTATCAGGGTGAATCAAAACTTTTGCCGGAAAAGAAGGAACGGAAGTATACGGTAGTCTGTCTGAATATTTCCCAGTTCCGCCGTTATAATATCATCTATGGCTGGAACGCCGGACAGAAGCTTTTAGAGGCAGTCGCGGAGTGCGTAGCAGAGAACATAGACGAAAAGAGCGAGATATGTGCAAGGAGCCAGGGAGACCGTTTTGTGCTTCTGCTCAATTATAAGATAAAAGAAGCGTTCCTTCAGCGGCTGACGCAAATGGAAGAAACGATAGAACGATGTATTTATCAGGCGACGGAAAACCATATGGCGCTGCAAATGGGGGTTTATCTTTTGCCGCCTCAAAGTGATGATCTTCGTGTCGCTGTAAATTATGCTACGCAGACCCTGGAATTTATGAAGGACAGCCGTCTCAGCGACGTTATGGTTTATGACGAAGCGCTGGAGCAGATGTTTAAGCAGCGCCATCAGCGGGAAAAACTGCTGGAGGCCGTGGATATTGATGAGAACTTTGTCGCTTATTATCAGGCAAAAGTGGATATACGCAGCGAGAGGGTAATCGGTGCGGAGGCGTTGATCAGATTCCTGGACCCGACGGCGGACGGTGTAGTGAGATCCCCGGGATTTTTTGTACCGTATTATGAGCAGACCGGCCGCGTAACTGAGATTGATTTCTTTGTTTTAAACCGTGTCTGCCAAATGCTTCAAAGAAGAATAAAAGCAGGAAAAAATGTTGTGACCATTTCCTGCAATTTTTCCAGGTTACATTTTTTGAAACCGGATTTTCCAGAACGTTTTGAGGAGGTGCTTAACAGATACGGGGTGCCGAAGGAGCTTATTGAGGTGGAAATCACGGAGACGATTGTAGTGGAGGAACTGCAGCAGCAGATCGTAAAGCAGACGCTGGACGTGTTGCGTGAAAGAGGGGTGCGTCTTTCTATAGATGATTTCGGTTCGGGGTATTCTTCACTGGGGGTTTTTGAACAGATTCCGGCGTCGGTGATTAAGCTTGACCGTTCTTTCCTCTTGAATCAAAAAGACAGAAGCCGCCAGGTAAAGATTATGAAGGGTATTGTAAATCTGGCGCAGGAACTGGATGCGCAGATTGTATGCGAGGGCGTGGAGACGGACCGCGACGTGGAGCTGATGCAGGAAGTTGGCGCCTATGTGGCGCAGGGATACCGCTATGCCAAGCCAGTGCCGGAGGAAGAGTTTGAAAGACGGCTGGATGAAAATCAGTTCGGCGTCTGATACTGCTTTGCGAAGCGCTCCGTATGCGTATCTGCTGCATGAGGACGCTTCGCAGTTCTTTTATAAGGGATAAAACACAGGTTTCCGTTCTTTGAATACCGTATAATACCGGAAACCGCAGCCGGTTAAAATCTGCGGTACCTTCGGGAAATCGTACGCCACATGTTCCGGTTTATGTGCGTCGGCTCCTATGGTGATAATTTCGCCGCCCAGTTCACGATAGCGTTTCAGAATATCTTCCGTTGGGTTGGGGTGTCCAAGGCCGTACTTAAAGCCTCCGGTGTTGATTTCGATGCCTTTTCCTTTCGCAATCAAAGTCCGCAGAATTTCTTCCAGTACATCGGAAAATTCTGCATAGGAGTAATATTGATTTTTGTTGGGTCCGTACCGCACAATATAGTCTAAATGTCCATAGACGTCAAAACAGTCGAAGACGGACAGGTTTTCCAGAATCGATTCAAAATATTCCCGGTATGCCTCCTGTTCGACTCTGCCCTGAAAATATTCCGGATAATAAGGATCTTCGCCATTCACCAAATGGGAAGAACCGATGACAAAATCGAAAGGATAGCCGCCGGTAATTTCCGGGAGCTGCTTTTTGAGAAAAGGCTGCAGTCCGATTTCGATGCCGATATGTATGGGCAGCTTGTCATGGAATTTTGTCTGCAGGCGGTTCATTTCTGTAAAATAGGCGGGAAGATCGAGCGGAGTTTTATCCGCGGCTATATCCGTTGTTAGAAGATCCAGATGGTCTGTAAAGCAGATGCCGTCAACGCCCGCCAGCGCGGCGGCATTTATCATTTCGCAGATGTCAGCGTTGCTGTCTTCGGAAAAGTGGGTGTGCATATGTGTGTCCCAAAGCATAAGTGGCCTCCTTGTTTGTGTGCCGCAGTTACTAACTGTTATACGGTATTTACGGTGATTCCCTGGCGTTCCAGTTCCGCGGCAATTCTGGGATCAATCATCTGGTCGGTAATCACCATTTGTATCTGTCCCCTGAGATTGAGCGGGACAATGCCGTGTTTTATGAATTTTTCGCTCTCAGTAAGAACAATTACTTTTTCCGCCTGTCTGGCCATGTCGCGAACCGCCTGTGCGCGCATTTGATCACAGTTCGTAAATCCGGTGCGGTAGGAATAGCCGTCTGTGCCGATAAAGAACTGGTCGACACAGAAATTTTCCGCGCACTGGCGCACCATCGGGCCGACCATGACCTGTGCGTCCTGCTGGTAGATACCGCCCAGAAGATTGATTTGAAAATTGGATTTGCCGCGTATATAATTGGCGATATAAGCGCTGTTTGTGATAATGGTGAGATCTTTTTTATCCGCAGCAAGGGCTTCTGCAAGAAGCGCGCAGCAGCTCCCGCTTTCAATCATAAGGGTATCTCCGTTACGAACCAGCGCGGACGCCCTTTGGGCAATCTTTTTTTTAGATTCATAGTGATAGGCAATTCTTCCGTTGAGATCGTCCATACTTCGCAAAACGGCAAATCCATGCTCACGTTCAATAATTCCTCTCTTTTCCAGCTCGTCCAGATCTTTCCGTATCGTGACCTGGGAAACGCCCAGAGTTTCGGCAATCAGGGATACTTCCATTTTATTTTCATTCGTAAGAAGTTCTAAAATTCTATTTGTTCTCTTCGTCATTTTATTCTCCTGTTAAACGAGGTATCATCTAAAATATAACATGAATAAGTTTAATTTTCAATAAGTATGACAGCCTGATTACTGACAGTACTGATTGCGGAATGCCGGCGGTTATTACGAATGAAACTTAAAAAAAAGCCTGAATGTCATGGAGAAGGAAGATCTGCCGGAAATTTTCCAGGTCTTCTTCGTGCAGTGCGGGAATGTTTGCATAACTGTAGTTTTTGCCAAGCATATCGTATTTTCTTTCACCAAATTGATGGAACGGCAGGAGCTGAATCTGTTTCGCGCCCGTTTCTGTTAGGAGGGTTGCAAAGCCTTCTGCATCCTGGGAGGAATTATTATATCCGGGAATCACGGGAAGACGCGGGAGCACATTCTTTCCGGCGGCTATGGCGCGTTTTAAGTTTTCTAAGATGATGCGGTTGGAAACGCGGGTGCCTTCTATATGCTTCTTTTCATCCCAGTGTTTGACGTCAAAAAGAAGCAGGTCGGCGCAGGCGGTAACCCGGTCAAAAATTTCTGCAGAAGCATAACCGGTAGTTTCTATAGCGGTATGGATGTTATGCTGTTTCAGAGTTTTTAACAGGGAAAGGGCAAACTGCGGATGCATCAGCGCTTCGCCGCCGGACAAAGTGACGCCGCCGCCGCTTTCTTCATAAAACTCTTTATCCTGAAGGCAAATCTCTAAGATTTCAGGAATGGTCTGTTCTTTGCCCTCTGCAGTCAGGGCTTTCCGGGGACATGCAAAAACGCAGCTGAGGCATTGACGGCAGCGGGAATGATTTATTTGCACGCCGCTGCCAGTCATTGTGATAGCGCCGGATGTACAGGTTCTTACACAGGTCTGGCAGGCCGTGCATTTATCGCGGTCTAATAAAATCTGGATGTTGGCGGTCTGGCTTTCCGGATTTGCACACCATTTGCAGCTCAGAGGGCATCCTTTGAAAAATACGACGGTGCGTATGCCGGGGCCGTCGTGAAGGCTGAATTTCTGAATGTTAAAAATAATACAAGATTCGTTTGTTTTGTCCATAGGTAAAACCCCTTTCTTTTTCCGCGGGCAACAGTTCCTAAGCGGTTTGAAATGGAATAGAACAGAGTGCGGCTCCAAAAAGCCGCTGTGAGTCTGACATACGCCGCTTTTATGGAGCCGTTGGCAGAGTATCTATTGATGATTGCCTGGAAGCATTTGCCGTATATCGGTTTTGGATTTCTTTCATATTATAGCATAAATGAATACAAATGTAAATGAGAAACTTACGAATGAAATTATATAAAGTTTTTTGTGTAAAGATATTGACAGAAAAATAAAAAAATGTTAGCATATAGTTACAAACGAAATAGATTTTAATTTCAAACAAATAAAGGAGTGGGACTATGAACAGCTATTTTGGAAATTTAACGCCAAGAATGGAAAGTTTTCGTGAAGAACTTCTGAATGTGAAGCCTCAGGTGTGCGTGGAACGGGCGGTTATTACGACCCGGACATACCAGGAGAATCAGGATCAGCCGCTGGCAATGAAACGGGCGCTGATGCTGAAAAATGTGCTGGAAGAAATGACGGTATTTATCGAGCCGCAGACTATGATTGCCGGAAATCAGGCGTCCCAAAACCGCAGCGCCCCGATTTTTCCAGAGTATGCAATGAAATGGGTCATTGATGAACTGGATGAATTTGAACATCGTGACGGGGATGTATTTTATATAACAGAAGAGAATAAGCAGAAACTGCGTGACATAGCCCCATTCTGGGAACATAATACATTGCTGGACCGGGGACTGGCCGCCTTTCCGCCGCATTCCAGGCTGTACTACGATCTGGGCATCATCAAGTCGGAAGGAAACATTACTTCTGGCGACGCCCACTGCGCAGTGGATTACGGAACGATGATGCGCAAGGGCTTAAAGGACTATGAGAGGCGCGCGAAGGAGAAGCTGGAAGCGCTGGATTTGACCGATTATAAGAACATCCAGAAGAGTTATTTCTACCGCGCAATTTTAATTGTAGTGGAAGCTGTGAAAAACTTTGCCGGACGTTATGCGGCCCTGGCTGCGGAGACCGCGCAGAAAGAAACGGATGAGGGCAGGAAGGCGGAGCTGCTGGAAATGGCCCGCATATTGCAGAAAGTGCCTTATGAACCGGCGGAAAGCTTCCGGGAAGCGCTGCAGAGTCTGTGGCTGATACATCTGGTACTGCAGATTGAGTCAAACGGGCACAGTCTTTCTTATGGGCGTATGGACCAATACCTGAATCCATACTATGAGGCTGATGTAAAGAAGGGACTTATCACAGAAGAAGAGGCATGTGAGCTGCTGTGCAATTTGTGGCTGAAGACATACACCATCAATAAGATACGCTCCTGGAGCCATACGCAGTTTTCCGCCGGTTCTCCGCTGTATCAAAATGTCACGGTAGCAGGGCAGACGGCGGAGGGAAAGGACGCTACCAATCAGATGTCCTGGCTGATTTTAAAGAGTGTTGCCAAATGTCATCTGACCCAGCCGAACCTTACGGTAAGGTATCATAAAGGGCTTACGGAAGAATTTATGAAAGAATGTGTGGAAGTCGTGCGGTGTGGATTTGGAATGCCGGCGTTTAACGACGACGAGGTGATTATCCCCAGTTTCATCGCCAAGGGCGTGAAACCGGAAGACGCGTACAATTACAGTGCGATTGGCTGCGTGGAAACCGCAGTTCCCGGTAAATGGGGCTACCGCTGCACGGGCATGAGCTTTTTGAATTTCCCCAAAGCGCTGCTGATTGCCATGAATGACGGCGTGGATCCTTCCTCGGGCACAAAGCTGTGTGAAGGGATCGGACATTTTAAGGATTTCACAAGTTTTGAACAGGTGCTGGAATGCTGGGATAAGGTGATTCGTGAGATGTGCCGCCAATGTACCATTATTGATGCTACCTGCGATATGGTTCTGGAACAGGATACGGCGGATATTTTGTGTTCTGCCCTGACGGACGACTGTATCGAACGGGGGCTGAATATGAAAGAAGGAGGCGCGGTATATGATTTTGTCAGCGATCTTCAGGTAGGCATTGCAAACCTGGCGGACAGCTTTGCGGCCATGAAAAAGGTAGTTTTTGAAGAAAAGAAGGTATCGCCGGCAGAGCTTTGGGAAGCGCTGCAGTCCGATTTTGCAGGTGAGAAAAATGAAAAGATCCGTGAACTTTTGCAGGAAGCTCCCAAATACGGAAACGATGATGATTATGTAGACCAGCTTGTGGTAGACGCTTATAACGTATATATTGACGAGATGAAAAAATACCATAATACACGCTATGGCAGAGGGCCGATCGGCGGCGTTTATTATGCAGGAACGTCTTCTATTTCCGCAAATGTGCCTCAGGGCGCAGGAACGCTTGCCACGCCGGACGGCAGGAAAGCGGGCGAACCTCTCGCAGAAGGCTGTTCACCAAGCCATGCGGCTGACCAAAACGGTCCCACGGCGGTGTTCAAGAGCGTATCGAAGCTTCCTACGGAAGAAATTACGGGCGGCGTGCTCTTAAACCAGAAAGTGACGCCGCAGATGTTGGAAAAGGAAGAAAATAAGCAGAAATTGATCGCTCTTTTACGTACATTTTTTAATCGCCTGCATGGCTATCACGTGCAGTTTAATGTCGTCAGCAGAGACACGCTGCTTGACGCGCAGAAGCATCCGCAGAACCACAGAGATCTGATTGTGCGCGTGGCGGGTTACAGCGCGTTTTTCAATGTGCTGTCTAAAAAAACGCAGGACGACATTATTGAACGTACAGAACAGACATTGTAAGTAATACGTAATACAGGAGGAGATTATCATGAAATTATTAATAGACGACGCACATTTGGAACTGGTGAAACATATTTATGAATTTTATCCGGTTGACGGTGTGACGACAAATCCGACCATACTGGCAAACAGCGGCGGCAAACCGTACGATATTTTGAAAAAGATCCGCGCCTTTATTGGGCCGAACGCCGAGTTGCACGTACAGGCGGTTTCTGGCGCCGCCGCCGTTATGGTGCAGGAAGCGCAGCGGATTAGAAAGGAACTGGGTGCTAATACGTATGTTAAAATCCCTGCGGTTCCAGAAGGATTTAAAGCTATGAAAGAACTGGCAGAGCTGGGAATCCCCTTTACGGCGACGGCCATTTATACGCCTATGCAGGCATATCTGGCAGGAAAATGCGGCGCTGCTTATGCGGCCCCCTATGTTAACCGTATTGACAATATGGGGTATGACGGCATCCAGACGGCGAAGAATATACATGATATTTTCAAAAAGAATGAATTAAAAACAGAGGTGTTGGCTGCAAGCTTTAAAAATTCACAGCAGGTTTTGGAACTGTGTGAATATGGGGTTGGCGCGTCTACGGTCGCTCCGGACGTAATAGAAGGGCTGGTAAAAAATCAGGCGATTACCGCTGCTGTGGAAGCTTTTGTCAAAGATTTCGAGGGATTGACAGGCGAGGGCAGAAATATGACTGACTGCTGATACGGCAAAGACGGCGGGGCGCGGGAACGCTGGCCGGCTGGAAAGGAGAGGGACAGATGAAGGTATTGGCGGTTGATGTCGGGGGCACGTTTATAAAGTATGCGTGTATGAAAGAAGACATGCAGATCCTGGCGCGTGGGAAAGTACCGACGCCCAAAGAGGGCAGGGAACCGTTTATTGAAACAATCGGGCAGATTTATGATAAAATGCCGGACGTTTCAGGAATTGCTATTTCCATAACCGGAATTATCGACTCCCAAAACGGTTATTGCTATACGGGGGGAGCACTGCGCTATAATGATGATTTCTATTTAAGAGACAGGTTGTATGAGCGGTGTCCGGTGAAAATACATATGGAAAACGATGCAAAATGCGCCGCCGTCGCAGAAGCGGCGGTGGGCAGTTTAAAAGACGTGGCGGACGGGTTTGTGCTGATTTTCGGGACAATGATTGGCGGCGGATACATTAAGGATCATAAGCTGCATCGCGGAAAGCATTTTTCAGCAGGGGAAGTTTCGTATATAGTAACGGATAAAGCAGCGGCGGCAGATTATGATACCGTGTGGGGCAACCGCTGCGGGGTTCCGCATTTGTGCCGGATGTTTGCCGAGAAAAAAGGTCTGAAAGCGGAAGAAGTAGACGGCGTGCGGGTATTTGATGCAGTAAACAGCAAGGACGCGGACGCAGAGGAATGTCTGCAAAAATTTACAAAGGAAATTGCAGTACAGATTTTTAATCTGCAGACGGTGCTGGATCCGCAGCGGTTTGCCATTGGCGGCGGCATCAGCGCGCAGCCGGTGTTTATTGAGTATATCAGGAATCATCTGCAGGCAATATATGCAGGCTGTCCATATTATGTGCCCCCTGCCGAAATCGTGAGCTGTAAGTTCCAGAATGATGCAAATTTAATCGGAGCACTTCAATGTTTCCTTACCGCCGTTTAATTTACGAGTGTTTTTTGCGGTGTTTGCGGCCGCGTATATACTTTGAAAAACTGCTTCTGCCAGATTCTTCCTTGAAAGACAAAATACAATCCGCTATAATGTAGGACAGAGATTGAGAGATATAAGGAGAATTTTGTTATGGATATCATTGCAAAACTGGCAGAAGAACTGAACATTCGCCGGCAGCAGGCGGAGGCCGCGGTAAAACTCATTGATGAGGGCAATACCATTCCCTTTATCGCCAGATACCGAAAGGAAGCAACGGGCGCATTAAACGACGAGGTGCTGCGCAGCCTGTTTGAGCGTCTGGTCTATCTTCGCAACTTAGAAGAGAAAAAGGAACAGGTAATCTCCAGTATTGAGGAGCAGGGGAAGTTGACGGAGGAACTGAAACAGCAGATATTAGCGGCGGAGGCGATGGTTACCGTAGATGATTTGTACCGTCCTTACCGCCCGAAGCGGCGGACGCGGGCAACCATCGCCAAGGAAAAAGGCTTAGAACCTCTGGCCAATATCATACTGCTGCAGATGACGGACAAAGCTTTGGCGCAGGAGGCGGAAGCTTTTATAAATCCTGAGAAAGAAGTAAGTTCCGTAAAGGAAGCGGTAGCAGGGGCTATGGATATACTGGCAGAGGGAATTTCGGACGAAGCTGATTACCGCAAATATATCCGCGACATTACCATGCGTACTGGAAAAATTGTTTCGGCTGCCAAGGATCCGGAGGCGGAGTCCGTTTATGAAATGTACTATGAATTTGAGGAGGGACTGGCAAAACTTGCCGGTCATCGCATTCTTGCCCTTAACCGGGGAGAGGCGGAAAAAATTTTGAGCGTCAGGGTGGAGGCTCCTATAGACCAGATCCTTTTGTATCTGGAGAAAAAGGTTATTGTAAGGGATAATCCCCATACCACGGATACCTTGCGGGCAGTCGTAGAGGACAGTTATAAGCGTCTCATTGCGCCTGCCATTGAACGGGAAATCCGCAATGAACTGACGGAGCGTGCGGAGGATGGGGCAATCCGGGTTTTTGGTAAGAATTTAGAACAATTGCTCATGCAGCCGCCTGTTGCCGGACATGTGGTCCTGGGCTGGGATCCGGCATTCCGCACCGGATGTAAGCTGGCAGTGGTGGATTCCACCGGGAAGGTATTGGATACCACGGTAATTTATCCGACTGCACCGCAGAATAAAGTGGAACAGTCAAAGGCTGTCCTGAAAAACCTGATTCAAAAATATGACATTTCATTGATTTCCGTAGGAAACGGAACGGCTTCCAGGGAGTCGGAAATGGTGATTGTGGATTTGCTGAAAGAAATTCCAAAGCCAGTGCAGTATATTATTGTCAATGAGGCGGGAGCTTCCGTTTATTCTGCCAGCCAGCTTGCCACAGAAGAATTTCCCAATTTTGACGTGGGCCAAAGAAGCGCGGCCTCCATTGCCAGAAGGCTTCAGGATCCGCTTGCCGAGCTGGTAAAGATTGATCCCAAATCCATCGGTGTGGGACAGTATCAGCATGATATGAACCAGAAGAAATTAAGCGGCGCTTTAAACGGCGTGGTGGAGGATTGTGTAAACAAGGTAGGAGTGGATCTGAACACGGCTTCCGCTTCGCTGCTTGCGTATATTTCCGGTATCAGCAAAACGATTGCCAAAAATATAGTGGCGTACCGGGAGGAAAACGGAAGATTTCAGACGCGCGCGCAGCTTTTGAAAGTGGCGAAGTTAGGGCCGAAGGCGTATGAACAGTGCGCGGGGTTCATGCGTATCAGCGGCGGCAAAAACCCTCTGGACGGCACCAGTGTGCATCCGGAGAGCTATGACGCGGCATTGAAACTGCTGGACAGGCTTGGCTTTGTGCCGGAAGATATCCAGAATGGAAAACTGTCCGGGATTTCCAGGAAGGTTTCCGATTATAAAAAACTGGCGGCAGAACTGGAGGTCGGAGAAATGACCCTGCAGGATATTGTAAAGGAGCTGGAAAAACCTGCAAGGGATCCCAGAGATGAGATGCCAAAACCGATTCTGCGTACGGATGTGCTGGAAATGAAAGATCTGACGCCGGGGATGGTTTTAAAGGGGACGGTGAGAAATGTCATTGATTTTGGAGCGTTTGTAGACATAGGCGTTCACCAGGACGGACTGGTACATATTTCACAGATGACAGAACGTTACATTAAGCATCCCTTAGAGGCGGTCAGCGTAGGGGATATTGTGGAAGTTAAGGTTATGAGCGTGGATCTTAAGAAGAAACGCATTCAGCTTACGATGAAGTTGTAAAACGGATGTCTGCGTTGGACGTGGCTGGAAGAAAAAGACTGGTTGACAGATACCGGATAGAAGTGTAGAATAAAGCAAGAATTATATAAAGATCTTCAGGGCAGGGTGCCTATTTTTGATAACAGAAATAGAATTCCCGACCGACGGTGATACTTTCCTTGAAAGCAAGTCCGTGAGCCGTAAGGCATGATTTGGTGAGAATCCAAAACCGACAGTACAGTCTGGATGGAAGAAGATGTTTTTTTGCAGATAGGTAAGTGAGTATACGCCCTGAATCTCTATAGGTTCAGGGCTTTTATTATTCTATAGAATAAAAATAAAATGCACACTTGCACAAGAGGAATTATGTGCAAAAGCGCGTGCTCGGCGCGTCAAAGAGTGCAATCCCCTTATGATTGAGGGGGCTGCAAAAATACGATGCGCCCTGTACGGGAGTAGAAAGGAGCGACCTGATTTGAATACAGTTCAAAGACCTGTAAATATATGGAAGCTGGCCATGACAGCCATGCTCTCTGCAATTGCGTTTTTATTGATGTTTCTGGAGTTTTCTGTTCCGGTAATGCCGCCGTTTATCAAAATGGATCTCTCAGAGCTTCCGGCTCTGCTGGGAGCGTTCGCCATGGGGCCGGCGAGCGGAGTAATGATTTGTTTTCTTAAAAATCTTATGCATCTTTTGATGTCCACCACCGGAGGCGTGGGAGAACTGTCCAATTTTCTGCTGGGAGCCTGTTTTGTATTTCCGGCAGGACTGGTTTATCAGAAATGGAAAGGAAAGAAAAGCGCGATTCTGGGAGCGTCTGCAGGCGCGGTTCTGATGGCGGCGGTAAGTATTATTTCTAATTACTTCATTGTATATCCCTTTTATTATAATTTCATGTCAAAAGAGGCGGTATTAAAGGCGTATCAGGCAATCTTGCCAGGAGTGGCGAATATTCTGGAATGCCTGGTGGTATTTAACACGCCTTTTACGTTCGTGAAAGGACTGCTGTGCGTGGCGGCAGCCGCATGTATTTATAAACCGCTTTCCCCGTTTTTAAAAGGGAGCTACCGGGACAGGCAGGCGTCATAAATGGTAAAATAATGTTTTGTCAGACAGGAGGAGAAGCTATGGAAGCCGACAGAAAAACAGAGGAAGGCTATATGCGCATGGCGCTTGCGCTGGCGGGGAAGGCGGAGGGAAAAGTCTCACCCAACCCGATGGTGGGCTGCGTCGTGGTGAAAGAGGGCAGAGTAATTGCCAGTGGTTATCATGAATCTTATGGCGGTTACCATGCGGAACGCAATGCCTTACTGCATTGTCAGGAAGATACGGAGGGGGCAGAGCTTTATGTCAATCTGGAGCCTTGCTGTCATTACGGCAAGACGCCGCCCTGTACGGATATCATTCTCGAAAAAAAACTGAAAAAGGTCTATGTGGGATGTCTGGACCCTAATCCCAAAGTAGCGGGAAAAGGAATTAAGATTCTAAGGGAGCACGGCGTAGAAGTGGAAACCGGGATTCTGGAAGAAGAATGCAGAATGTTCAATGAAGTTTTTTTTCACTATATGACAGAAAAAATGCCTTTTACGGCGATGAAGTATGCGATGACCCTCGATGGAAAGATCGCCTGCGAGACAGGAGATTCCAAATGGGTCACGGGCACGGAGGCGAGAGCGCAGGTACAGCGTCTGCGCAATCGCTACCGCGGGATAATGGCAGGCATCGGAACGGTGTTGAAAGATGATCCCCTGCTGAACTGCCGGATGGAAGGGGGCAAAAATCCCGTGCGGATTATCTGTGACTCCAGGCTTCGGATTCCTGCAAACAGCCAGATTGTAAAGACAGCCGGTGAAATAGAAACCGTTGTGGCGTGGAATCCTCAGGCAGCGGAAAGTTACCACAGTGAATCCGGGCACGGAATAAAAGGCCTGCAGGAACTCCGGGCGTATCTCGAAGGCAGAGGCATTGAGCTGCTGGAAGTCCCGCTTTACACAGACGCTGCAGTTTTGGGCCTGGATTTAAGGCGGCTTTTCGCAAAGCTGGGAGAACGGGAAATTGACAGCGTTCTTTTGGAGGGAGGAGGAACCCTAAATGCTTCAGCGCTTCGGGAGCGTTTGGTACAGAGAGTCTACGCTTTTATCGCGCCCAAACTGGTAGCAGGCGCAGAAGCCAAATCCCCGGTGGAGGGGGAAGGAATTTGCACAATGAAAGATGCGGTAAAATTGTCAAAGATACAGATCGCCTCTTTTGGAGAAGATTTTTGTATCAGTGGCAGGATTGGAGAGGAGGAGCTATGTTTACCGGAATCATAGAAGAGACAGGAACGTTATATGAAATGAAAAAGGGAGCGGTATCAGCTCAGGTCAAAATCCGCTGTCGCAAGGTTCTTGAGGGAACGAAAATCGGAGACAGTATCGCCGTCAATGGCATCTGCCTGACCGTAACCTCTCTGGCAAAGGATGGCTTTACGGCAGACGTTATGGCGGAAACAATGAGGCGCAGCAGCCTGTCGGAACTGAAAGTGCCGGGGCTTGTGAATCTGGAGCGCGCCATGGCGGCAAACGGCCGGTTTGGTGGGCATATTTTGTCCGGCCATATTGATGGGACCGGGCAGATTACCGGGATTCTTCAGGAGGAAAACGCAGTCTGGTATACCATCGCCACAGAGGAACAACTGCTGCGTTATATTGTGAAGAAAGGCTCGGTGGCTCTGGACGGAATCAGCCTGACGGTGGCTAAGGTGACCGAAAAAAATTTCCAGGTATCGGTGATTCCACATACCCGCCAGGAAACGGCGCTCAGCCAAAAGCGTCCAGGAAGTATTGTAAACATTGAATGTGACGTGATAGGAAAATATGTGGAGAAATTATTGCCTGGGGGCAGCGGCAGCAGTCCGCGGAGCAGACTTACAGAGAGCTTTTTAAGGGAGCATGGATTTTGCTGAGAAAGGAAGTATGAGAAATGAGCAAGAAGACAGATACGGTGGAACAGGCGTTAGAGGATATCCGTCAGGGGAAAATTGTGATGGTTATTGATGATCCGGACCGGGAAAACGAGGGGGATTTTATCTGTGCGGCAGAGTTTGCCACGCCGCAGAATATTAATTTTATGGCAACCCATGGAAAAGGGCTGATTTGTATGCCTATGGATAAAGAGCTTTGTAAACAGTTGGGATTAAAACAGATGGTGGAGCAGAATACAGATAATCATCAGACTGCTTTTACCGTATCCATTGACGGCATTGATACGGATACCGGGATTTCAGCGTATGAGCGTTCAGAAACGGCTTTGCTTGCAGTAAAGGACGGCGCAAGCCCGGAAGATTTCCGCAGACCGGGACATATGTTTCCGTTGGAGGCGAGAGAAGGGGGGGTTTTAAAGCGTACCGGGCATACCGAAGCGACGGTGGATCTCGCCGTGCTTGCCGGTTTAAAGCCCTGCGGGCTTTGCTGCGAAATTATGCGTGAGGATGGAACTATGATGCGCACGACAGAGCTGCTTGAACTGGCGGAAAAGTTTAAAATGACGGTAATTACCGTGGCGGACCTGGTGCGTTACCGGATGGAGAGGGACAGTCTGGTGCAGCGGGAGGCTCATGCAAAAATGCCCACGAAATACGGGGAGTTTGAGATCTACGGCTATGTAAATAAATTAAACGGAGAGCATCATGTTGCATTGACTATGGGAACGGTAGCGGATGGGAAGCCGGTATTGTGCCGGGTACATTCTGAATGCCTGACTGGAGATGTATTTGGCTCCGGGCGTTGTGATTGTGGAGAACAGTTAGACGCGGCCATGAAAGCCATCGCTGAGGAGGGCAGAGGGATTCTTTTGTATATGCGCCAGGAAGGCAGAGGAATCGGGCTTATCAATAAGCTTAAAGCCTACGAGCTTCAGGAACAGGGGTTTGACACGGTGGAGGCAAATGCAAAGCTGGGCTTTGCCCCGGATTTGCGTGATTATGGGATTGGGGCGCAGATCCTTCATGATCTGGGAGCGGAGAAACTCAGGCTTCTGACAAACAATCCCAAAAAGATTACAGGGCTGTCTGGTTATGGTATTTCCATAGAGGAACGCGTACCCATCCAGATGCCGGCAAAGAAGACGGACGTGTTTTATCTGAAAACCAAACAAAATAAGATGCACCATATGACAAATTATTAAGGAATGCGAAAAGGAGAGTTGAGATGAAAGTGTTAGAAGGAAATGTAGTCGCAAATGGAGCGAAAGTGGGAATCGTAGCTTCCAGATTTAATGAATTAATTGTGTCTAAATTAGTGGGGGGCGCCCAGGACGCTTTAATCCGTCATGGCGTCAAGGATGACGACATTACGCTTGCCTGGGTGCCGGGAGCTTTTGAAATCCCTTTGACGGCGCAAAAGATGGCGGAGTCGGGAAAATATGACGCCGTCATTTGCCTGGGCGCCGTAATCAAAGGCGCAACCTCCCATTACGATTATGTCTGTGCGGAGGTCAGCAAGGGCGTGGCGTCGGTAGGTTTAAAGACAGAAGTTCCGGTTATTTTCGGCGTAGTCACCACGGACAATATCGAACAGGCCATTGAGCGCGCCGGGACAAAAGCGGGAAATAAAGGTTATGACGCGGCGTGTACGGCAATTGAGATGGTAAATCTTTTAAATAGCATGAAAACAGAAAGGCGCCAGGATAATGGAATATCAGGAACCCGATTTAGTCAGAGTAGCAAAAAGAGAAAATAATGACAGGAGGAGTTATCTGGTGGTAAATCCTCTGCAGGGCAAGCATATCCCGGTATCCCCTGGGAGAGCGTTTGCCGTGATGGACGCCCTTGCAAAGAAGGTACGGCTTGCCTATCCGGGAGAACGGCTCTTGCTGGTAGGATTTGCGGAAACAGCCACCGCCATTGGAGCAAGGCTGGCTGTGGCCCTGGACGCAGGCTATATGCAGACTACCAGAGAACAGATTCCCGGCGTGGAATATCTCTATTTTACAGAATCTCACAGCCATGCCGCGGAGCAGAAACTGGTAAAGGATGATCTCGATGAACATCTCTGCCGTTTCGATCGCGTGGTCTTTGTAGAGGACGAGGTAACTACCGGAAACACCATACTTAAGATTGTCAGAATTATGGAAGAAACATATCCTGGAAAAGTCCGGTTTTCCGTGGCGTCTCTGTTAAACGGAATGGATTTAGAGGCGTTGCGCAGATACCATAAACATGGGATTTCTCTGCATTATCTGCTGAAAACGGATCACAGCAGTTACGCAAAACGGGCAGAGTGTTATCCGAAGGATGGAAGCTATGTTCCGCTCGGCAGTTTTGCGGAGACTGGGAAAAATGTGGAAGAAATCTGCCTGCCGGGTTATCGGAATGCCAGACGTTATGTGCAGGGGAACGTCTACAAAGAAGCCTGTGAGACGCTCTGGAGGCAGATGCAGGAGCGCTCCTCGTTGGAAGCGGGGAAGAACTGTCTGGTTCTGGGAACGGAAGAGTTTATGTATCCGGCGTTATACGCGGCGGCCAGGCTGGAAGAAACAGGATGCAGCGTGCAGTTTCATGCTACGACCAGAAGCCCGATAGAGGTAAGTACAAAGGAGGGATACCCCCTGCATACCAGGTTTGAACTGCAGAGCTTTTACGAAGAAGGACGCAGGACGTTTATCTATGATCTGAAAACATATGATCAGGTATTGATTGTTACCGATGCAAAGGACGTGTGCCCGGAAGGTATTAAATCCCTCGCAGGAGCCCTGGAATCAGTGGGAAATGAAAAAATCATATTATGCAGGTGGTGTGAACATGCGTAGCTCGTATAAGGAAGACGATGTAATTTTACTGCTGAAAGATATCACCGGATTGGTGAAACCCCAGTCTACCCAGGAGCGGGAGCGTTTGATTCAATCCGGGAAACATTATTGTGAAATGCTTCCCATTGAATATGTCCCCAGCGAGACGTATATGCGGGTCTATCAGGAGGCGCTGAAGAATTATGCAGCGCCCACAGCACGGGCAGTCTGCAGTCTGGGAGATCTGGCAGTGCGTCAAAGAGGAGAGAAATTTGTTCTGGTATCTCTGGCAAGGGCCGGGATTCCTGTCGGCATTTTGCTGAAGCGGTATCTGTACCGGAATTATAAAATAAAGGCAGACCATTATGCCATTTCTATTATAAGAGGAAGGGGCATAGACAAAAACGCCATGAAATTTCTGCTGCAACGCTATGCGCCAGAGCAGCTTCTCTTTGTTGACGGCTGGATTGGAAAAGGAGCCATTTTAAACGAATTGAAAAAGGAGCTTGCGGAATATCCCGGCGTTTCCCCGCAGTTAGCGGTGGCGGCGGACCCGGCCAGGGTGACGGCGTTGTGCGGAACCCATGAAGATATACTAATCCCAAGTTCCTGTCTGAACAGCACCGTTTCCGGTTTGATAAGCCGCACGTTTCTTCGTGAGGATATTATTGGTCCTTTCGATTTTCACGGGGCTGTGTTTTATGAAGAATTAAAGAATGAAGATTTGTCCTATGAGTTTATTCGTGCCATTGAAAAAGAGTTTTGTAAAGCAGAGACGGATAAACAGCCGCTGAGAGGAACGCAAGAACCCGACGCGCATAATCCTGCCGCAGCAGGAACCGGCCTTGAGGAAGTGAAACGTCTGGCAGAAATATTTGGAATCGCAGATATTAACCTGATAAAACCAGGTATCGGTGAGACCACCCGCGTTCTGCTTCGCAGGGTTCCCTGGAAAATCCTGGTATCTGCAGGCGGAGCGAAAGACCCATCCCTGGCGCATATATTCCGTCTGGCAGAAGAGAAAGGCGTCGCCATAGAAGAATACCCGCTGCTTCATTATAAAGCGTGTGGAATCATTAAGAAACTGGCAGATGCCTGAAATAAAATCCAGCTCGTTCACCTGGAGATACGGCTCTCTTTTTTGTGCATAAAAAGAGAGGAAAAAAGAAAAGTGAGATGATAATATGGCATGAGGAGGGACCCACGAAGTGGGAGGAGCCCTGATGCCAAGGAGAACGGCCGAAAAAGTAAAAAGGCATGAGGAGGGACCCACGAAGTGGGAGGAGCCCTGATGCCAAGGAGAACGGCTGAAAAAGTAAAAAAGGCATGAGGAGGGATGTGATATTATGGAATGGATTGAAAGATTAAACAAGGCAATGACCTATATTGAGGAGCATCTTGACCAGGAAATAGACTATGAACGGCTGGGAAAGATCGCCTGTTGTTCCCAGTATCATTTTCAAAGGATGTTTACCTATATGGCGGGGATGACGTTGTCGGAATATATCCGCAGAAGGAAGATGTCCTTAGCGGCAGTAGATTTGCAAAGCAGCGATGCAAAAATTATAGAAATTGCCTTAAAATATGGTTATAATTCCCCTACGGCATTTAACCGGGCGTTTCAAGGCGTCCATAAACTTCCCCCCTCTGCTGTGAGAAATCAGGGTGTTTCCTTAAAATCCTTTCCGCCATTATCGTTTAAAGTTATCATTCAGGGAGGTGAAGAAATGGATTATCGAATTGAGACAAAAGATGCGTTTCGTATTGTAGGGATCTCTTTGCCGCTTGAGCAGGATCTGGAGAAAAACTTTGCGGTTGTACCGCAGATGTGGGCGAAAGCCGCAGGCGACGGCACCATTGAAAAGCTGGCGGGCATGATGGATCAGCAGCCTATGGGACTTTTGGGCGTCAGCGCCTGTAATGAAACAGAACAGTGGAGGTATTTTATTGCTGTCTCCACTACGAAGACACAGGATACTTTTGAGGAGTATATGGTTCCCGCCGCAACCTGGGCGATTTTTCCGGGAGAAGGGACGAATCAGTCTGTTCAGGAACTGGAGCAGAGAATTATCATGGAGTGGCTGCCCACTTCCGGATATGAATATGCCAATGCGCCGGATATAGAAGTATATTTAAATCCCGATCCTCAAAATGCAAAATATGAGGTGTGGATCCCAGTTTGTAAAAAGCAGGACCCCTCCAAAGATGCATGACGTATTTGCATAGCTGTGATTTCCTGATTGCGCGGCTTGCCTGTATAGACTATGGCAGGGATAACAGGTGAAAATAAATAAGCCGGCCCCGTAGCGGCCGCATGATATTTGGCAACCCGCCTTGCCAGATTTCCCAAGAAATCTCATGTGGTCAGGACACAAAAAATTAGCGGGGTTCTTTCTTAAATTTTGGATATTCTGTCACTGCCGGTATTTCAGATTTTGTGGAAAAGATCTTCCGTTAAAACGGAATCTGGCAATATATCCCAATATAAGAAAAAACTCCGCTAAATACAAAGTAGGCTTAAAAACTTATCTCGGAAGGCAATCGCTATATGAACGATTACTTTTCCTCTATAACCTAACATATCTCAATTTGAAAATCAATGTTTTTGTTCCGTACCGTTGCGTCGTTGAAATTTCCAGACGATGCCACCGCATCGCCGTCGAAATTTCGCCCTGCACTGACACGAACCATGCAGCGTACAAGTCTAATTTCTGACTGTATAGAACGTATATGAAGTTATAACAGTTCAGATTAAAAATTATCTGAAAAGGAGCTTTAACCTGCATGCAAAAAATTTCTCTGAAAGTTAACCATCCTTCAATTGCCCTCTGCAGAATCTAATGGTATGATCAAAATAGTAAAAGTATTTGTATCATTTAGATTAGGAGCGGATATTATGCCAATGAATTTAGTAATTCAGAAAAAAAGAAAAGAACTTGGGTTGACGCAGGAACAGGTGGCTCGTTATCTGGACGTCTCCATACCTGCAGTCAGCAAATGGGAAAGCGGTTTGACATGTCCGGATATTTCATTACTTCCTTCCTTAGCGCGCCTGCTCAAGATAGATTTAAACACATTATTTTGTTTTCAGGAAGTTATGACGAAAAGGGAAATAAGTTGTTTTTGTAAAGAAATTATGGATATAGCGCAGACGAGAGGAATTGCAGAAGGTTTTGAAGCGGCGGAGAAAAAGATCCATGAATATCCTCATGATGAAACGCTGTTGCAGTGCCTAACGTTTCAACTGGATGGATTGCTCAGATTGTCGGGACTGCCGCCGCAGGAAAAGATCCCGTATGATGATATACTTTTAAAAAGGTACCGTCGTCTTGCTGCAAGTAATGACAGTAAGATTCGTAATAGTGCGAATTATATGATGGCAGGCACATGTATCCGTAAAGGCGAGTATGATATGGCGCAGCAGATTTTGGATCTCATGCCGGACAAAGAGGATATTACCAGCAGTATAGCGGATAAACGAATGCTTCAGGTGCTTATTTACCAGGGGCAGGGGAAATCTGAGGAGGCGGTAATACATTTGCAAAATGCATTACTCACCGCTGTAAATAAAGTGCAAATGCTGCTTTTAAATTTAGTGGACGCGGAATTAGCGTCTGGCAATCAGCAGAATGCAGCGAATATTGCGGACAAAGCGGCCCAAATGCCGTATCATTTTGATTTAGAGGAATATATTGCCTTCATGGCTCCTCTGCAGATTGCCGTTGCCGAACAAAATGTGGACGCGTGTATTGAGCTTATGCGCAAGATGTTTCAGGCAATGCTTATGCCAGGGGATATGAGTGGTTCCCCGCTCTTTTATCACATTGCTAAATCTTCCAATCCCAAACAAATACTGTCGGCTGTTCTGGGCGAAGTGGAAAGAGATCCCGTATATAGTTTTCTTCAGGCTTCTGTTACATTCAAAGAGCTGATTTCCGAATATAAAGCATTAATAAAATTGTAAAAAATCATTATGATAAAATATGCACTAAATATTTACAAAACACATGAATTTATTTCATGTGTTTTTTACTAGACAATGAAGTTGTAAAGTTATATAATTATGTCGGAAACTATATAATTAATTGTTATAAGTGCGTATTTTTGGCGGAATTGCCCAAGACGCGTCTGAAAACTGTATTCTGTGGAAACAGTTTTCAGACACGCCCGAGAGAAAATACGTGCGGGAAGGAGTAAAAATGCTGAAACAGGCAATGAAACAGTTTACTGGGAAACTATTTATGTTTCTTATGTTACTGGGCGGCGTAATCTGCATCGGCTGGAATACCAGCTTAGCATATGCCGCTGTTGTGACTGGCAATGAATGGACGACGCCGGAAGATGTCAGAGTCGGACAGACGGATGCCAGGGCGATTGTGATTCCGTATAATGATGTGGAATCAGCGAAGGCGAATCCCACAATCCATTTGGGAAAAACTTCGCCAAACTATATTGATTTGGATGGGACATGGAAGTTTTTCTGGGTATCCAAGCCATCGGAAAAGCCGAATGTGGAAGGTGTTACGGCAATACCCGATAATTATTTTGATATTACGGTGCCGTCGAGCTGGCAGACCAATATGCAATATGCCGGATGGAAAGGAACGGAGATTGACTGGCCGATCTACAATAATCAGCAGTATCCATGGCAGTCATCAGGGAACGGCGTTACGGATCAGGGTATGGGAAATGGTTCTGCGGCGCCCAAAAACTATAATCCCGTGGGCACTTACATGAGAACGGTTACCATTGATGCCAAAGACATTGGAACGCAGCGTTTTATCCTTACGTTTCTCGGCGTGGAATCCGGATATTATGTATATGTCAACGGCCAGGCGGTAGGTTATGGAGAAGATAGCTTTACAACCAGCGAGTATGACATTACGGACTACCTGAAAGCAGGAGAGAATCTGATTACCGTTCAGGTATATCATTACACTACGGGCAGTTATCTGGAAAATCAGGATATGATTTATTATGCGGGAATCCACCGTGATGTTTTTATCACAAAACAGCCGAAGGTCTCTATCTATGACTATAATGTAGAGACAACTTTTGACGATCATAATTATGATAGTGGAACGCTGGATTTAACCGTAGACGTTTCCAATATTACGGATAAAGCAGAAGTGCGCAAAGTCCGCGCATATCTGTATGATGGCCAGGGAAAAGTGGTTTCTACCGTTAACGGTCTGGAAGCAGAAGTAAATGCCGCGGCGAATAAGACGACTCAGGCAAAGTTCAAAGCTAACGTGGCAAAGCCCAGGCTCTGGTCGGCGGAACTGCCGAATTTGTATACTCTGGTTATGGAGTTGTGCGACAGTGAGGGCAAGACGATTCAGACCGTGGGTAAGAGAATCGGGTTCCGGGAATTTTACATAGAAGGCAAAGGCACAAACAGCGAAATGCGCATCAACGGACAGAATATTGAGTTTTACGGTGTGTGCAGAGGCGAATCGGATCCCAAAGGCGGACATTACGTGCCTTATGAAACGATTGTAAAAGACGTGGAGAATGCCAAACAGTTGAATATCAATTCCATACGTACCAGCCATTTTCCACCAGATCCCAATTTGATTGAGCTGGCAGATGAATACGGTTTATATATTATGGATGAGGTCAACGTGGAAACGCATGACGGCCGCGGTTCGGTTACGATACCAGAAGCATCCCGTTACGAAAACACAACCGGAAGGCTGTTCCCGGGAAATGACAAGCGTTATAAGAACGCCATGGAAGACCGTATGACCAGTATGGTGATGCGTGATAAGAATAATGCGTCTGTGATTATCTATTCCCTGGGAAATGAAACAGGCTCGGACGCTTCCGACAGGCTCGCCCCAGATCCTCAGGAAGGTAATTTTAACCGCATGATCGACATTATTAAAAAGCTGGACGGTGAAAAACTGATTCACTATCAGGGATGGGTTGCGAATCAGCGGGTAGACATTGAGGGCGCGATGTATCCCGGCCATAGTCCCAAAATTAAAGATAAGCCTTATATTATGATGGAATACCAGCATTCCATGGGAAATACGGGCGGAGATTTTGAAAAATATACGGACGGTTTTGAGGAAGGCGACCAGGCGGCGCGTTACCAGGGCGGATTTATCTGGGATTATGTAGACCAGTCTGCATATACGCCCAAAAACGGCGTCGGTGGAGCGGGTCTTACCGTAGAAGATCTCTATTTTGGTTTTGACGGAAGCTGGCAGCAGCAGGGAAGCAAAAAGAATTATAATTTCTGTGTCAACGGATTTATTTTTCCCGACCGTTCCTGGTCTCCCCAGGCGTACGAGATCAAATACCGCTATCAGGATCTGAAATTCACACAGACCGATGCACAGAAAGCGGCGAAAAAAGTAACGCTTAAGAACTTTAACCGTTTTAAAAATGCCAATTATTATGATATCGTGTGGACGGTTTTAGAGGACGGTAAGAAACTGGTTTCCGGAACGTTTACGGATGAAGAGGCCGACCTTGCTCCTCCACAGGGCAGAATTACCGGAGCCGCCGTAAAAGAACTGACCGTTCCCTATGAAATTGCGGATCCCAAGGCGGGCGCAGAGTATATCCTTCAGCTGGAATACAGACTGAAAGATGCCGGGGTCTATGCCGAAAAAGGATACGTACAGGGAAGCGAACAGTTTGAAATTGATGTAAAAGGTACGGATAAATTGTTGACGCTGAAATCTCTGCCGAATGTCCAGACAAAGAACGAGGCAAACGAAGTGACTGTGACAGGAACCACCAAAGAGGGGAAAGCATTTACCGTTACGGTGAATAAAGAGTCGGGATTGATGACGGCCTATCAGGTGGATGGCAAAGATTTGATTTCCCGCGCGCCCGTCGGATCATTTTTCCGTGCGGAGCCGGACCAGAATACCGCCATAGCCGGCGTTGGCTGGGTGACTAAAGGAGAGGCTTACGACGCCTGGTGCGACCAGGGCGAGGGCATGACGGACGTTTCGGTAAAGGTCAGCTCTGTTGTTCCGCAGATGACGAAGGTCAGCGTGGAGGCAAAATTGAAAAACGGCAGCGATTATGCCACAAGCTACAGTATTTATGGAAACGGAACCGTTGTGGTAACGGCAAAACTTGTGCCTTCCGATTCAGCACCCTCTCAGTTGGGCGAGTACGGAATGTGGATGCAGGTTCCGCAGGAATTTGAGCATTTGACCTGGTACGGCAGAGGCCCCAGCGAAACCTATTGGAACCGGAAAGCGGGAAATATGGTTGGCGTATGGGAAGGGACAGTTACCGAACAGTTTGTTCCCTATCTGAGAGTTCAGGAAGCAGGCAATAAGACAGACGTACGCTGGATGGCGCTGCAGAATGACGAAGGAGCCGGGCTTCTGGCAGGCATGACCTATGGGGAAGGATATACCGGAGAGCCGTTAGAGGCAGTTGCGCTGCATTATACGGCAAAAGCATTGTCCAGCCATCAGTCCAAGATCCGCTATCCTTATCAGGCACAGAAAACCGATGATGTTGTGCTGCGTCTCCTGACGCATCAGAAAGGCGTCGGCAACATTGACTGGGGTACGGAGCCGCTGACGGCAGTTATCAATAAAACAGATACGGAGCTTTTGGATTATTCTTATACGCTGATGCCGTTGTTTGCAGATACGGATCCGATGGAAAAATCCAAAGAGATTTTGGAAGAGACGCCGGAAATTCCAGCGATTACCTCTATCAGCCTTATGATGAACGGCAAGAAACAGGTACTCTCCGGTTTCCAGGCGGATAAAACGGAATACACGGTGGAATTGCCGTCAAATTATGAGGGATTCCCGGAAGTATCGGCCAATGGCCCGTCCTCTCTGAAAATCACATACAAACAGGCAACGGAAAGCTCCAAAGACGCGGTGGTGACGGCGACATACGAGGCGGAAGGCGGCCTGTCTTCCTCCACAGAGTATACAATACATTTTACAGAGGCTGCCAGCGAAAAGGAAGTGCAGCTTAGCTCGCTTGTCACAATTCCGGCAATGACGGGAGTCAATAATAATTCAGCGATTCTCCCGGCCGACGGCGGTAAATTGTTATATGCATATTCAGGGTATGGAGTGATTAATCAGGATAAGTCGACAGGTACAAATCCGCTGAAAACAGGACCCGCATCTGCGGAAAAAACCTATGAATATGGCTTTGGAGGAAATACGGAGCAGATCATTGATATTGATATTTCAGATCAAAACGCGATATCCTTCTCCGGCGTGGGCGGAATCGACTGGGCGTTGAAGGCTAATAACGCGAAGTCTACGATTAAGTTTGAAGTATGGGCGCATAAAAACGTTGGGGAACTTACGGCAGACTATTATAACGACACAACCAAAATAAATCCCGGTATTGCTACGCGCGGAGACGCGGACTGGACGGCAGCCGGCTGGGTGAAACTTTCGGAATCTGCGGAGATTGTGGGAAATGCCGCCGAACCAAAGCATACGTTTGAAAATGTATCGTTACAATATGAAGAAGGCGGCCAGTCAAAATCCTATCAGGCGATCAGGCTGGTTATGGATGTCTCGAACGGCTCCAACAGCCATGACCAGGGCGTATGGGGCGATCCGCGTATCCTCTGCCCCACAGAGAGCAATCCGGGCAGCGGTTTTGAAGAACCGGGCGAAGACTTTGAAGAAATCAAAATCAACGGCGTTGCCCTGAAAGGTTTCTCCAAAGACAAGAAAGAATACGATGTAAAAATCAGCAGCGGAGCAAAGCTTCCGGAAGTAACGGCAACAGTAAAACAAAACGGTGGCAGCGTTCCGGTAAAAATCAGTAAGGTAGCAGTACCCGGCGACGTTACCATATCCTATGACAACGGCACGCCCACCACATATACCATTCATTTTACAAGGGACGCCGCAGTTGAAGGGACAATGGCGTACCTGTCCGATCTTGTGGAAATTCCGGAATTGACCGGTCCGGACAGCGTTCAGAACGGAAATCTGCTGTATGGATTTTCCGGTAGCGGGACAATTTATAAGGACAGAAGCGCAGGCAGCGGCGCGAATACCAAATTACAGCTTCGAAAGAGCGGGGACGGCGGCAGCGCAGAGATTTCCACTTACGAGCATGGATTTGCAGGAGCAGCGCAGCAGGTAATTGATATTGATATTTCCAGCCAGAATGCCGGTGTTTTCCGGGCGGACGCAGGAATTGACTGGGCGATGAAGCCGGACGGCGGCGCGCAGAGCGAAGACGGCCCCACCGTAACATTTGAAGTATGGGCGCATAAAAACGTCGCTCTGTTGAATTACGGCGATACCAAAATGACTGCCGATGGGAAAGAGCAGAGTGATTTTGCAAAGGAAGGCTGGATAAAACTGGCGGAATCTCCGGTAATGACGAATGGAAATTACAGTGGAACTTTGGAAACAGAAAAGAATCTGCATTCTTTCAACGTAGATTTGACGTATCTGGAAGGTACGCAGACGAAGAGCTATGAGGCCCTGCGTCTGGTAATGAACCCTGTGGATGGAAAAACGACAGACGACCAGGGAGTATGGGGCGATCCGAGAGTGGAATTTATCCAGAAGACAGCGTCTCTGATGTCGGTGCCCGTCCTGGGAAATGCCAACACCGAGCAAGACGGCGTGAGCGTACCAGTATTGTTAAGCAATGTTGACACCAGTCAGGATAGGATTTTCCACGTTATCCTCGCAGCGTATGATAAAGATAACCGTATGGCAGGCTGCACGGTGAAAACCTATAATGCCAAAGATACCGGTTCTAATGTGGATGAGACGGTGACGGTCAATTATGATGTGCAGGCAGTGGGAGAGACGACACTGAAATTTATGATATGGGACGAGGCGGAACCATCTGCGCCATTATTCGGCGTCTTTACCAGCAGCAAAAATGGTTCCTTTAGCTATGAAAAGCTTCCGTATGTCAGCGGGGTATCTGAAAATCCGCAGACGGCCATCGAGATAGATCCTGTCAAAGATACGGTTACAGTTATTGGAACAGGATTTGAACCAAACAGCAGCCTCACCCTTCAAACCATGTATGAAAAAGAAACGGGAGAGGATCATACTGCTCAGATAACCGCAGATGGAAAAGGCGCTTTCCGCTATACCTATACTTCTAATTACGATCTGGAAGCAGATTCCGGCATAGATGCAGTAATTGGAGGAAACGGTCTTGGCGCAAAGGTGAAAACAACCACGAAAACTCCTGAAAATCCGGGCAGGGAACCGGTAAAGAATCAGGCGGGAGCGGCAAAACACAACGATAAGACAATCGACGTATCATCCCTGGAAGGACTGTTTATCATTGATAAAAACGCAGGAGCAGCAAAATACAGTGTTGTACCGGGGGGAACGGCAGAGGCGGTTATGGCGGATGACCATAAGACCCTTACTGTGAATAAACCGGGCACCGTGCGGATTGGCCTTACTACGGCGCAGACGGCTACCCATGCGTCCGGAAAACAGGTCATTGCAGTTTTGACAGTAAACAATAACAACGACAGAAGCGCACTGTTAACGACGATTGCTATAGCAAAAGAGAAAAAAGAAGCAGATTATAGCGCAGACAGTTACGCAGCGCTTCAGGCGGCTGTTGCAGAAGCAGAGCGCGCGGCCGCAAATCCCAATGCGTTCCAGAATAAACTGGATGATACGGCTCTTGCAGTATTAAAAGCAATCTGTGAGTTATCTCCAGTGGGCAGTAAAGAAGCAGTGGATAAAAAAGTAGTGGACGCGGCAGTCGCACTGGCAGAGTTGAAAGTAGAAGAAAGCTACAAAGCAGAGGGCTGGGCTGCAATGCAGACCGCATTGGCGGCGGCAAAAGCAGTGACAGAAGAGACGGCTGTTGCGGATGTCAAGACAGCGGCAGTAAACCTGGTGACGGCAATCGGAGCGTTGGAGATAGAGACAGAAAAGACCTTTTTACAGGATTTCAACGCAGGAACCACGATGCCAGAAGGATGGGGGAAATTAGAATACAACAATAATATGATGGCAATTGCGGATGTTTCGACAGCTCCTGCAGGGTATCCGGCAAGCGTAACCGGAAACGCGCTGCACGCATACGGAAAGGGTTCCGGGACAAGAGGCGGCAGGATTGCCTATACGGCAAGCGCAGTGCCAAAGCTGGCAACCTTTACGTTTGATTTCTATATAAAGACGGCGCCTTCGGGCAACCCGAATCTGCTTTATCTGGAACAGGGAGCGGCAGTGAAACATGACAATGATACCGTGAGAAATACGGACGCATCCTTCTTTGCGCTGGCGGACGGCATGTCGGGTGCCGGACTGCAGTATTACGATTATGACGCAAAGAGCTGGAAAGAGATCCCGGGCGGCAGCGGCAAATGGCTTCGTGCGGAAGTACAGGCAGATTTCAGCGCAAGCAAGGTAAGCTTTGCCATAAAAGATGGGGAAACTGTACTTGCAGAGGTTACGTCAGAAAATGCCATGGCCTTTGCGGATACCGTAACCACATTCAACAGAATTACTATGGCATGTTACCGAACCAATACAACGGACTGTGACGTTTGGATTGATAATTTTGCAATCAAAGGGCCGGTTGAAACAGGAAATATCACGGTAAAAGGAATTGAAGCAGAGAAAACCTCTGTCATCGTAGAAAAAGGAACTTCTTTGGAAGAGGCGAAAGCGGCTCTTGCCGAACTTACATTTTTCGGAAAAGTGACAGACAGTATGATACCGACATTTGAAAATCCTGTCTCGGCGTGGACGATTGAGAAATACGATCCTCAGGTTCCGGGAACGTATCGTGCGTCGGCAAGCTTAGAACTGCCAGAAGGTTTTGTATGGGCAGACGGAGTGTCTGGAGCAGTGGAGGCGTCTGTGATTGTCCGGGATAAAACGGATAAGAGCGAGCTGACGGCGTTGATAGAGGAAGCAGAAGGAAAGAATGAAGCCGAATACACGGAAGAAAGCTGGAGCGTATTTGCAGACGCCTTAAAGAAGGCGAAAGCGGTAGAAGCGAAAGAGGACGCCACCCAGGAAGAAGTGGAAGAAGCAAAAGAAACGCTGGAACTGGCGATGAACGGCTTGAAAAAGAAAGACCCAGAGAGCAATCCGGCCGACAAGAGCGAGCTGACGGCGTTGATAGAGGAAGCAGAAGGAAAGAATGAAGCCGAATATACAGAAGAAAGCTGGAGCGTATTTGCAGACGCCTTAAAGAAGGCCAAAGCGGTGGAAGCGAAAGAGGACGCCACCCAGGAAGAAGTGGAAGAAGCGAAAGAAGAGCTGGAACTGGCGATGAACGGCTTGAAAAAGAAAGACCCGGAGAGCAATCCGGCCGACAAGAGCGAGCTGACGGCGTTGATAGAGGAAGCAGAAGGAAAGAATGAAGCCGAATACACAGAAGAAAGCTGGAGCGTATTTGCAGACGCCTTAAAGAAGGCGAAAGCGGTGGAAGCGAAAGAGGATGCCACCCAGGAAGAAGTGGAAGAGGCGAAAGAAGAGCTGAAACTGGCGATGAACGGCTTGAAAAAGAAAGACCCGGAGAGCAATCCGGCCGACAAGAGCGAGCTGACGAAACTGATAGAGGAAGCGGAAGGAAAGAATGAAGCCGAATACACGGAAGAAAGCTGGAGCGTATTTGCAGACGCCTTAGAGAAAGCGAAAGCGGCGGAAGCGAAAGAAGATGCCACGCAGGAAGAAGTGAATGAAGCGAAAGAAACACTGGAATTGGCGATCAAGGGCCTGATAAGAAAAGATGGCCAGCCGACAGAAGGCACCATTACAGAAGAAGATAAGCAGCAGGCAGCCGTTGTCATTTCCACAGTGGAGAGCTTAAGAGCAGAAAATTATACGCCGGAGAGCTGGAAAGCGGTACAGGATGCTTTGAATCATCTGAAGGGGATTATGAACAATCCGTTTGCCAGCCATGAAGAAGCAGATGCGGCAGTGAAAGCGTTACAGTATGCACTGGCTAATTTGCAGGAAAATAAAGGAAATGGCGGAAATGATGTTACGGCGCCAGTCGAGGTGACATCTGTTCAGTTTGCAAATAAGAAAAAGGTATCGCTGAATATGAAAAAGTCTATTACAAGGACGGCCTCCGTAAGTCCGGCGAACGCATCTACGAAAAAAGTCGTTTACAGGAGCAGTAATCCCAAAGTGGCTTCCGTGAATGCAAATACTGGAAAAGTTACAGCAAAATGGCCGGGTAAGGCGGTAATTACCGCATCCTGCGGTGGAAAAGCAGATTCCTACCAAGTGTATGTAAAACCGCAAAAGGTTACCAAGCTGACGGTGAAAAGCAGAACAAAAGGAAAAGTTAATCTGAAATGGAAAAAATCAGCGGGCGCCAGCGGCTATGAAATTCAGATTGCTGACAGCGCTAAGAAACTGAAGAAAGCAAAAGCGATTAAAATTAAGAAAGGAACGATAACGAAGAAAGACATTAATAAATTTGCAAATGGCAAGAAGTTCAAAGGCGGAAAGAAAGTTTACATCCGGATACGGGCATATACAAAATCAGGTTCTACTGTGATCTATGGAGACTACAGTGCGAGAAAAGTATGTAAAGTGAAAAAATAAGCGAACGCCTTTCAACACAAAAGCCATGATCTGACACATGAAAATCCTCCATTTACAGATACTGCCGCTATTTGGCAGAAGTGTAAATGGAGGATTTTTCTTTGCGCTGCAGGATAACAATCCGTTGCCTGTATCAGCGTTTCAGGCAGGGCAGTTTGCTGCATCAGCGTTTTGTACCGAAAACTTCAGCGAGCATGAGGGTTTTCTGCGCCCAATGGTAATGGGTTTTATATTCATTCATTCGTTCTTTGCGGACGCTGCCTGTAACCAGGGCATTGCGGCCGGGGTCCCAGTCAAGTATGGCCCTGGCGTCTTTTAAGTCGTCCTCTGGCACCTGACAGGCGGCGTTGACTACAGGGATCTGACAGGGATGAATTACCGTTTTTCCGATAAAGCCGCACAATCTGTCCTGTTCCAGTTCCGCCGTAAGCCCGTCTTTCCAATGCGTGCCGTGGTAGTATTCCCAGACGGGTCCGGAAACGACATAATCCATGCCGAATACAGTCATTATATCAGAGAAAATATTGGCGACAGGGCGCAGACTGTGAATGGATTCCGTGCTGTGCCTCCGGAATCCAAATATATGACAAAGGTCGTTGCCGCCTACCCGGATATTCAATACCAGTTCTGACACGGCGTCCAGTTTTTCTTTTAAAGAATACAAAATAGAATAGCGGCGCTGCAGATTTATAATATCGGGACTTTCAAAAATAGGCATCATGTACTGCCGTTTTGGAGAAATCTCATTGGCCTTTTTCATAGCCTCTATGTATTGATCCGCGTTTCCCGGAGAAAACTTTGGAAGAATAAATCCACATAAAAGTGAGGCGGATTCTTTCAGCCGTTTTAATAGGGACGGAATCTGCTGAGGGCATCGAACCCGTATAAAAATTTTTGGAAGATAAAAACGTTCTTCCAGGCTGTGCGCATATATTTTATTCAAAGAAGAAAGCAGAATATTTTCCGCTTCCAAAACACAATCATCCCGGATGGTATCTTCTAAGCAGAGAGCCAGAGAGAACTGTCTGCCGAATTTTTCCGAAAGAATGGACGATACGATACGTTCGTTATTGGCAGGACAGTAGAGAAGAGCGCCAACACTGTAGTACAGTATGGAATTTTTCATAAAATAAGCTCCTTTTTATAAATTTCACTATCATCGAGTATATCAAAGGGGGCGGAAGAAATCAAGACCGGTGTAACGGGGCAGAATGCAGGCAATGTCAGAAACGGGTGTAATTCCCGGACAGATTATGATATAATGGCGTACAGTAGCGATAATCAGTCACACAGAACATGGAGGAAGAGCGTCCCATGGAAGCGTATACAGGATTTGCCGGGGTGTATGATCTGTTTATGGATAACGTACCCTATGAAGAATGGAGCCGGTATCTGATCAGCCTGTTGGAGGAACAGGGGGTTGATCGGGGACTGGTGCTGGAACTTGGCTGCGGAACTGGCAGGATGACAAGGCTGCTGGCGCAGGCGGGCTATGATATGATCGGCGTGGACAATTCGCAGGAAATGCTGCAGATTGCGAAAGAGGCAGAAGGGCAGACGGATGAAATTCTCTATCTTTTGCAGGATATGCGGGAATTTGAATTGTATGGAACCGTAAGGGCTGTGGTCAGTATTTGCGATTCCATGAATTATATTTTAGAGGAAGAAGAGCTGCTGGCGGTATTTCGCCTGGTAAATAACTATCTCGATCCGGGGGGCGTATTTATTTTTGACATGAATACTCTCTATAAGTACAGGGAAATATTAGGAGAGAATACCATTTGTGAGAACCGCAAGGAAGGAAGCTTTATCTGGGAAAATTATTATGATGAAGAGGAACAGACAAATCAGTATGATCTGACACTTTTTATTCAGGAACCCGGCTGTCCTGGATTATACCAAAAGTACGAGGAAACGCACGTTCAACGCGGCTATGATTTGGAACAAATCAAGAGGCTTTTGCGGCAGGCAGGACTGGAATTTATCCATGCCTTTGACGCATTTACCAGAGAGCCGGTAAAGGATGACAGTGAGAGAATTTATGTGATTGCAGGAGAGAAAGGAAAAAGGATTAATGAGTGCATATGAGGATTATATGGTAAGAGCCACGGCGGCAGATCATCAGATACGCGCGTTTGCAGTGACTTCCAGAAAGCTGGTAGAGCAGGCAAGAATTTATCACAATACAAGTCCGGTCATTACGGCAGCTTTGGGCAGGCTGCTGACGGGGGGCGTGATGATGGGAACGATGATGAAAGGGGAGAAGGATCTTCTGACGCTGCAGATTAAATGCGGCGGCGCAGCCAAAGGAATGACTGTGACAGCGGACAGCCGGGGAAATGTCAAGGGCTGCCCTCAGGTAAGCGACGTCATGCTTCCTCCCAACGCCCAGGGGAAGCTGGATGTGGGCGGAGCCCTGGGACCGGGGATTTTAAGCGTGATGAAGGATATGGGTTTAAAAGAACCCTATGTAGGGCAGGTGGCGCTGCAGACTTCCGAAATCGCAGAGGATCTGACCTATTATTTTGCTACCTCAGAGCAGGTGCCATCAGCAGTCGGTCTGGGGGTGCTGATGAACCGGGACAATACAGTAAAACAGGCGGGAGGATTTATTATTCAGCTAATGCCTGATACAGAGGAATCAGTGATTGAAGCTTTGGAGCAAAAGGTGGCACAGGTAACCTCTGTGACAGACTTACAGGAGCAGGGAATTACGCCGGAGGCTCTGCTTGAGAAGCTGCTGGGAGAGTTTGGCGTGGAAATAACAGATAAGATTTGTGTACAGTATGCCTGCAATTGTTCCAAAGAGCGTGTGACACGCGCCATCGCAAGCATCGGCAAAATGGATATTCAGGAGATGATTGATGACAATGAACCAATTGAGGTCAACTGCCAGTTTTGCGATAAGCGTTATGTCTTTACGCCGGAGGAATTAAAGGAATTATTGGAAGAGCGGTAGAGCATTTTTCAAAGACGTTCTAGGAAAGGAGCCAGACTGTGAAGGATGGATTTATCAAGGTGGCGGCAGCGACGCCCAAAATTCGGGTTGCCGACCCTGCATATAACAGAGACAGAATAATGGAAAAGATTGAGGAGGCGGAAGAGAAACGCGCTGTGGTCGTGGTATTTCCGGAACTGTGCGTGACAGGATATACCTGCGGCGACCTGTTTTTGACAGACCCTTTGCTGGAAGAGGCAAAGAAAGCATTAATGCAGCTTGCAGAAGATACCGCGGGAAAAAATATGCTGGTGTTTGTGGGAGTCCCTGTGGCATATAAAGGCAGGCTCTATAATACGGCGGCGGCGCTGGCAAACGGCAGAGTGTTAGGGCTGGTGCCCAAGCATTGTATCCCCAGTTACAACGAATTTTATGAGGCCAGGCATTTTGCAGAAGGCATGGCGGAGCCAGTGGAAATTGCTTTGACGGAAGAAATACGGGTTCCTATGGGATGCCGTCTGATGTTTTCTCCTGACAGTTTGCCGGAACTAAAGATTTGCGCGGAAATCTGCGAAGATATCTGGGCGCCCAATCCTCCCAGCATTGCTCATGCGCTTGCCGGGGCGAACCTGATGGTCAATCTCTCAGCCAGCAATGAGATTACCGGAAAGGATCGTTACCGCAAGAGCCTGGTAGAAGGGCAGTCGGCACGCCTGATCTGCGGTTATGTCTATGCCAGTGCGGGAGAGGGAGAGTCCACCCAGGACGTAGTGTTTTCCGGGCACAACATGATTGCAGAAAACGGGATTATGCTGGCAGAGGCAGTGCGTTTTCAAAATCAGTCAGTCTATGGAGAAATTGATATCCAGAGAATCAATGGACAGCGCAGGAGAATGACGACGTTTCAAGAAGGGGCAGACTGCTATCAGGAGATTTCGTTTCATTTGAAACAGGAAGATACCAGTCTTACCCGGTTTATAGACCCTATGCCTTTCGTGCCAGAGGAAGCGGGGGAACGCCAAAAACGTTGTGAGGAAATTCTTTCCATTCAGTCTATGGGGCTGAAAAAACGTTTGGAGCATACGCATTGTTCCTGTGCCGTGGTGGGGATTTCCGGCGGTCTGGATTCTACCCTGGCGCTTTTGGTTACGGTACGCGCCTTTGACCTGCTGGGGCTGGACCGAAAAGGGATTAAAGCGGTTACTATGCCGGGATTTGGCACGACAGACCGCACGTATGATAATGCTGTGCATCTGATTCAGCGTCTGGGAGCCGATTTTTTAGAGGTGGATATCAAGGAGGCCGTGCGGATACACTTTGCGGATATCAGGCAAAAGGAGAGCGTCCATGATGTGACCTATGAGAATAGCCAGGCAAGAGAGCGTACTCAGATTTTAATGGATATTGCAAACAAAGAAAATGGGATGGTGATCGGTACGGGAGACATGTCGGAACTTGCCCTGGGCTGGGCAACCTATAACGGAGACCATATGTCCATGTACGGAGTGAATGCTTCTGTGCCAAAGACGCTGGTCCGCCATCTTGTGGGATATTATGCAGATATCTGTGAGGATGGGGAACTCAAGGGTATTCTGCAGGATGTTCTGGACACGCCGGTAAGCCCGGAGCTTCTGCCGCCGGAAGATGGCAGGATATCCCAGAAAACCGAAGATATTGTGGGACCTTATGAATTCCATGATTTTTTTCTGTACCATATGCTGCGCTCCGGCTTTGGACCGGAGAAGATTTTCAGGCTTGCATTGTGTGCGTTTGACAGTAGTGCTGAGAGCGGGCGAACAAAGTACACGCCGGAAATGATTTTAAAGTGGCTGCAGACCTTTATCCGAAGATTTTTCAGTCAGCAGTTTAAGCGTTCCTGTCTGCCGGACGGACCCAAAGTCGGCACGGTTGCCGTATCGCCCAGAGGCGATCTGCGGATGCCAAGCGACGCCAGCGCCGATTTATGGCTGAAACGGCTGGAGAAAATAACAGTTTGATACGCCAGGGGAGAAAAAGTTTATAATTTTTTTATAGAATATTTTTGGTTTATTTATTGCAATTCTCAGGGGAAAGATTAGAATAAAAATATGTTTGGATATATCATTATAAATAAACCGGAAATGAAATTTAAAGAATTTGATCGTTATCAGTCGTATTACTGCGGTCTGTGCAGGTCCTTGAAGAAGGAATACGGCAGGCTGGGGCAGATGACGTTAAGTTATGATATGACGTTTGTGATCCTGCTCTTAAGCAGCCTGTACGAGCCAGAGACTGTTGTGAGCAGCGGCAGATGCGCGGCGCATCCATGTAAGAAACATTGTCAGCGAATCAATTTGTTTTCTGCGTATGGAGCGGACATGAATCTTCTCCTGTCCTATTATAAATGCCTGGACGACTGGGAGGATGAACGTAAAATCAACCGTAAAATAATGGCATTGTCTCTGCAGAGGCGGTTTCAAAAAGCGGCGCGCAAATACCCTCAGAAGCAACAGATCATCCAGGAGAAAATGTGTCAGATTCATGCGTGTGAAGAGCAAAAGCGCCGGGACCTGGATTTGGCGTCCGGTTATTTTGGGGAAATCATGGCGGAGATTTTTGTCTGGCGCAGGGATGAATGGGAAAAGGAACTGAGGCATATGGGATTTTTCCTGGGGAAATTTATTTACCTCATGGATGCTTTCGAGGATGCTGAGCGGGATCAGAGAACGGGAAATTATAATGTGTTTCTTGAGGCTTTTGGCGAGGCTGTTTTTACCCGCGAGGCAGAGAATATATTAAGTATGATGATGGCGGAATGCGCCCGTGCCTTTGAGCGGCTTCCTGTTGTGGAGAATGCGGAAATTCTGCGGAATATATTGTATTCCGGCGTCTGGCGCCGGTATGAGCTTGTGAAACGCAGGCGGGAAGGAAAATAAGCTATGTATGATCCATATGCGGTTCTTGGCGTGGGAAGAAATGCCACAGAAGAAGAGATTAAGAAGGCGTACCGCGCCCTGAGCAGGAAATATCACCCGGACGCCAATGTGAATAATCCTCATAAGGAACAGGCTGAGGAAAAATTTAAAGAGATTCAGCAGGCGTACCAGCAGATTATGTACGAGAAAGAGCGTGGAAGTTCCGGTTCTTCCGCTTATGGCCGGCGGCAGGACGGATATTGGGATTTTGATGATTTCTTTCAAGAACGCGGCCAAAAGTCACAGCAGGGTCAGGATTCTGAGAGCGCCTATAAGCAGGCGGCGTCAAATTATATACGCAGCGGTCATTACCGGGAAGCCCTGAATGTCTTAAACAGCATCGGCAGCCGGGATGCGCATTGGTATTATCTGAATGCTATTGCCAATGCCGGAGCAGGCAATAATGTAGCGGCGATGGATTCTGCACAGCGGGCGGCGGCGATGGAACCGGGCAATCTTCAGTACCAGCAGTTGTACGCACAGCTTCAAAACGGCGGAAACTGGTATTATGGCCAGCGGCAGAGCTATGATAACCCTATGCAGGGAAGCGGGGACTTCTGCATGAAGTTATGCATCGCCAATATGCTGTGTAATTTCTGCTGCGGAGGCGGGCTTTGCTGTATCTGACCCCGTACGAACAGCCAAGGTTTACCGATAAGTACGGTTACACATAACAATAGACAGAGTGGGTGGAAAAATGGATTATATGGTGTTGTATTCCAGTAAAACTGGAAATACCAAGAAGGTAGCCACTGAGATTTTCAGCGCGCTTCCGGGAATGTCCAAGGATATGCAGAATATAGAAGAGTACAGGGGAAAGGATGCAGATACTTTTTTTATCGGGTTCTGGGTGGACCGCGGGACCTGTGAACTGTCGGTGATTGACGTGCTGTCAGAACTGCATGGCAAAAAGATTGCGCTGTTTGGAACCTGTGGTATGGGGAGCGGTACGGAGTATTATCGGAACATTGAGAAAAAGGTGACGGTGTGGGTTCCGGATGATTGTGAATATCTGGGAATGTTTCTCTGTCAGGGGAAAATGCCAATGAAGGTGCGGGAAAAATACGAAATATTCCGGGAAGATCCCAGGGAAGAAGCGTATCGGAAACAAATGCTCAAAAATTTTGACGAAGCTTTGTTTCACCCCAATGATAATGACCTTGCAGACGCAAGGGCATTCGTGGAACATATGTGCAGGAAGGGCGCGCCTTTGGATCATATCTGTAATCAGCCGAACAGGGAATTTCCATGCGGATAGGGGGCCGGATATGAAGCGCATTTCACTGAACGAGCTGTTAAGCCGTTGTCCCGAAGAGGCATACGGCAGACAGTATACCTATATTATGGAATTAATTACTGAAGGAAAATTAAAGCCGGTAAAGAGTGCCGGGAGCAATGGCAGGACGCCGGCTTTGTGTCTGTCCTATTGGCTTTTGGAGGAAGCGGATGTATCCAGGGAAGAACTGGAGGAAGAATTAAATTATAAGCTTGTGCCTGCGCTCTCGATAGACTATTATCTGTCCCATTTAACGGAATACAAGAAGGACAGGCCGTGGGTGCTGCTGTTGAATGAGTATTTATTATCCAGCCGCAATTATTTAAAGCAGCCGGAATCTGTGAATGAACGCAGTTTTGAAATCTGGAACCGTGAAAAGTTTCTCGCACGGGAACAGGGAATGAAGATTCTCAAACGGTGCGGACTGGACAAGGGGTTTCTCAATATGTATGAGACGGCGGAACCGATTGCTTATTACTGCCATACCAGGCGGGTTCCGCAGAATATGCTGATACTGGAGAATAAAGATACTTTTTTCAGTATGCGCAGATTTCTTCTGAACGGAAATAAAAGAATCAGAGGGATGGAAATCGGCACATTGATATACGGCGGCGGTAAGCGGATTGTGAAATCTTTCCAGGATTTTGATCTTTCTGTGGAACCCTATATGAAGTCAGAAGATAACAGAATTTATTATTTTGGCGATCTGGATTATGAAGGTATCGGCATTTATGAGAGCCTGATTCAGCAGTGCGGGGATGACAGAAAACCGGTTCCTCTGACGGCGGCTTATGAAAAAATGTTGGAAAAGGCGGGAAGTGGAACGAGGCTGCCGGAGACGAAGGAGCAGCAAAACCGGAATTTGACAGGTACTTTTTTTGCGCATTTTTCCACAGAGACAGTGGAACGGATGCAGGAAATACTTGAGAGCCGCAAGTACATTCCACAGGAAATTTTGAATAGCCAGGATTTTACATAGAACCCTGTACATCGCAATAGAACCAGTATTGGAGTAGATATTTATTCGTCAGGCAGGAAGTAACAATAGAAAGGAAACGTATGGTCAGGGGTTGATATCATACGGCAGAACCAATGGATAAAATGAAACTGGAGACATGGAATCTGACCTCTAAAAATGTTGAAAAGCTGGAGGCGTTATTTCCAAACTGTATCATAGAGGCCAAAGGCGAAGACGGCAGGCTGAAAAAAGCGGTTAATTTTGAAATGCTCCGCCAGATGTTGTCTGAGGACGCTGTGGAAGGAGAAGAAGTTTACGATTTTACCTGGCCCGGCAAAAAAGCCGCTGTTGCGGAGGCGAATAAGCCTACCAGAATGACGTTGCGCCCCTGTCCGGAAAGAAGCGTTCAATGGGAGCATACGCAAAATCTTTACATAGAGGGAGATAATTTAGAAGTGCTCAAGCTTTTGCAGGAGAGTTACTTGGAAATGGTAAAAGTAATTTATATTGACCCGCCCTATAATACAGGCAATGATTTTATCTATAAAGATGATTTTTCTGCATCCAAAGAAGAGTATCGGGCACAGGGATTGTTTAAAAATACAGATTCCAATGGAAGATTTCATTCAGATTGGTGCTCTATGATATATTCCAGACTGCTGCTGGCAAGGAATCTGCTGGCCAGGGACGGGGTTATTTTTATCAGTATTGACGATCATGAACAGGAAAATTTAAAGAAAATATGCAACCAGATTTTCGGGGAAGGAAATTTTCTGGCACAGGTGGTCTGGGAGCGCGCCTATGCTCCGGTAAATCTGAAAAAACATTTTTCTGAGAGCCATGATTATATTTTGTGCTATGCGAAAAACGTGGCGGCTGCAGCCTGCAACGGTCTGCCAAGAAGCAGTGAGGCGAATCAGAGATACAGCAATCCGGACCAGGACCCGCGGGGTGTATGGAAGGCTGGCGATTTATCGGTAGGACCCGTGGTAGCATCCAAAGTCTATGAAATCACCACGCCTGGAGGAAGGAAAGTACTGCCGCCCAATGGCTACTGCTGGAGACTGGATAAGAAAACATTTCAGGAATATGTGCAGGACAACCGTATCTGGTTTGGGCCGCAAGGAAACAACGTGCCGTCCATCAAGCGCTTTTTATCAGAAGTGAAACAGGGAATGACGCCTATGACTATTTGGAAATATAAAGAAGTCGGTCATTCTCAGGATGCCACCAAACGGCTGAAAGAACTGTTTGAAAACAGGGCGTATTTTGACTATCCCAAACCAGTGGAACTGATAAAAAGATGCATTCAGTTATATGCAGATCAGGAGAGCCTGATTCTGGATTTTTTCAGCGGTTCCGGGACAACGGCCCAGGCGGTGATGGAATTAAATGCAGAGGATGGCGGAGAGCGAAAATATATTATGGTTCAGCTTCCGGAAAAATGCAGGGAAAAGAGCATCGCCTATCAGGACGGTTATCAGAACATTTGCCAGATTGGAGAGGACAGAATCCGCAGGGCGGCGGACTTGATAGCGGAGCAATATCCGGCTTCTGAGTTTGATTCTGGTTTTCGGTTGTTCCAGCTTGACGAGAGCAATATGAAGGACGTGTATTTTACGGCGTCCGAATATGCGCAAGATTTATTACCGGATCTGGCTTTTAATATAAAGGAGGACAGAAGTGAAGAAGATATTTTCTTTGGCTGTATCATAGATTGGGGACTGCCTTTGACGTATGCCTGTAAGACGGAATGGATAGATGGATGTAAGGTGCTGAATTATGGAAAGGACGCATTGTCCGCCTGTTTTTCAGAGGGAATGACGGAATGTGTGATAACGTATATGGCGAAGAAACATCCGCAGAGAGCGGTATTTTTGGATGTAAGATTAAAGTCCGGTGCACAGAAAAGAAATCTGCTGGAAATATTTAATACGATATCACCGCAAACATATATTAAGGTTGTTTAATCCGCTCAGGGAAGTCCCCGCTTCTAAGCCGCAAAGATATTCGATTCAGACATCCCAACTTTAATTTTTTAAAACTGGAAGGAGAGATTAATATGAATAAATATGGGGAAGAATTTTATCAAATGTACCAAAAGACTGAGGGTCACGATTATTTTCAGCACCATAGGATTGCGGTAGAGGGGAGAGAATTTCATGTTGTGGAGTTCATTCCAGTTAATTCCATTCTCAACAACTGCTATAAGATTGCAGTTGAAAAAGCGAAATATACCAGAGACGAGGGGCAGGACGCTCAGATAAGAGAAGCAGGGAGGAAAGAAATTAACCAGTTTAAGGGTATTATGGCAGAAGCGGCGATACATATTTTTCTCAACCGTGAATGTGGATTTCCTCTGGAAAACATATCCCGCTGGGACTTGGTGCGCCCTGATTTTATGAGTCCGGAAAATGAATATGATATAAAAGTAAATAGCAAAATCAGAGAGTTCTATTTGGAAAGCCGTTCTTCCAGCAGTTATCATACAAGCCTTGAAAAATTTATGCAGCAGTATGATATTATTGGCAAGTATACCAATGAAATAAAGAGACAGGAGCGGAAGTCTGATTTATACATCCGTCCAGTATTTCAGTACGTAAATCCCAATATGAACAAAGATGAATATAAAAAAGCGGTGGAACGCACCTATCAGGATATCAGCGAGAAGCAATTGAAACTGTTTCTGGTTGCGGCAGCAGGAAAGGAAGAGATGTACGGTTTCAAAGGCTATGATAAGAATATGGCGCAGGGCAGTACGCAGTACAGATGCATCAAAATACGAAATGCACATGATATGGATTATGTGAAAACATATTGTACAGAAACTTAAATAGTACTCTGACGGTTACATATTATATTACTCCGGCGGTTAAATATCGACGTTTTTACTTGCCTAAATTTCCATCTGTCGCGTTGTCATCAATCGCTGTAGCACTCGCTACAGCTCATTCTTCCGCCTTGCAGATGAAAATTTATTCTGCGTAAAATTCGTCGGTATTTAACCGCCGGAGTAATAGCAGATGCCGGAGAATCCATGAGTAACGGGAGGCATACAGGTGAAGCTTCAATTCAGACGCCAAAAATTTCAGGAAGAAGCGGTACGGGCAGTCGTTGATGTATTTACGGGCTGTCCCAATACAGGAATGCCGCCGCAATTTGCGCATGATAAGATTTTGGAGCGGTTGCATAAAATACAGAAGAAAAATGGCATTGCGCCGTCTAAAAGTCTGGAAGGCAGATATAACCTTACCGTCGAGATGGAGACGGGGACAGGGAAAACATATACTTATATAAAGACTATATTTGAATTAAACAGGCAGTATGGATGGAGCAAATTCATGGTCGTTGTCCCTAGCATCGCTATACGGGAAGGCGTTTACAAATCGTTTCAGATGCTTCAGGAGCATTTTGCAGAAGAATACGGCACAAGGCTGCGGTATTTTATCTATAATTCCTGTCAGTTGAATGAGGTTGAACGCTTTCATTCCGATAACAATCTGCATGTGATGATTATCAATTCCCAGGCGTTCAGTGCAAAAGGAAAGGACGCCAGAAGAATCTATATGAAGCTTGATGAATTTCAAAGCCGCAGGCCCATAGACGTGATTGCGTCCGCAAACCCGGTTGTCATTATTGATGAACCGCAGTCTGTAGAAGGCAAACAGACCAGAAAAAATTTAGAAGCGTTTCATCCGTGGCTGACACTTCGATATTCGGCAACCTTTAAACCGGATAATATTTATAATATGGTTTACCGTCTGGATGCTGTGGAGGCGTATAAAAAACGTCTGGTAAAGAAGATTGCTGTGAAAGGCATTGCAAAGGCGGACGGCGAAGCCTCCAATGCGTATCTCTATCTGGAAAGCATTGAGGTTCTAAAAGGCGTTCCTGCCGCAAGGATTGAGTTCGATTTTTGCAGCCCTCATGGAGTATGCCGTAAGACACAGAAGGCCGGCGTAGGCTTCGACCTTTACCTCAATTCCGGAAAGGATGAGAAACTGGAGATATACCGGGAAGGATTTGTGATAACATCCATCCACGCCGGAGAAAATTATCTGGAGTTTGCAAATGGCTGTAAGCTTCGGGCGGGTGAGGTGAGAGGGTGCGTGGACCAGGAACAGATTTGGCGGCTTCAGATCCGGGAAACGATTCTTTCTCATTTTGAGCGGGAAAAGCAGTTGTTTTCCAAAGGGATTAAGGTGTTATCCTTGTTTTTTATTGATGAGGTCGCGCATTACAGAACTTATGATGAGGCAGGGCTGCCGCAAAAAGGTATGTTTGCCGGTATGTTTGAAGAAGAATATAAGGATATTGCAGGAAGAGTACAGGATGAGACGCAGGATGAAGCTTACAGGGGCTATTTGGAAAAAATTTCCCCGGAAAAGACGCATGATGGGTATTTTTCCATAGACCGCAGGGGATGTATGGTAAATCAGACGGCTGGCGATGACCGAAAGAATCAGGTATCTAATGACGCGTCTGCCTATGAGCTGATTTTGAAGGATAAAGAGCGGCTGTTGGAACTTGACGCTGAGAAGTCTCCCGTTCGTTTTATTTTTTCTCACTCGGCGCTCCGGGAGGGCTGGGATAATCCGAATATATTTCAGATTTGCACGTTAAAACAGAGCTCTAGCGCTATACGTAAACGCCAGGAGGTGGGGCGCGGTCTTCGCCTCTGCGTCAACCAGCAGGGAATACGGATGGATGCAGATGTTCTTGGTGCAAAGGTTCATCGTATCAATGTGCTCACAGTGATTGCCAGCGAGAGTTATGAGGACTTTGCAAGAGGGCTGCAGAGCGAGCTGGCAGAAGAAGCGGCTGACAGAAGCCCTTCGGAGTTTTGCATTTTGCAGCCGCAAGACGCCCGCAGGAAGCATTTGGAACCTCAGGCGGTGCAGGAAGATGCAGAAAACGGAGGGTATTTGCACAAACCTCTGCGCATGGCTGACCTGGACACAGGGGAATGGCTTGCGAAGTGTATTGCTTCTTTGAATGGCAGGCTTCATATTTCCAAACGGAACCATAATGCCGCAGTAAGAGATTTCAAGTATGATTTACTTGGAAGCCTGGCGGAGAAAACCAGGCTGACCAGAAAAATGGTAATGCAGATTCTAATTGGGATAGACCCGACGGTGTTCGAACAGTTCCGGGACTATCCGGAGGAATTTATCAACAAAGCGGCAGATTTGATTGTAGAACAAATGTCAATTATTTAATATCCGTTGTACTAGGAAGTGATGAAATGAACGATTTGTTTATACAGAAAATAATGATTGACTGGCGGCGGATTTCCCCGGACAGTTATCTGCGCAAAATAGCGGCGCTGCAAAATCTGAAAGAATTAGAACTGGCGCGTCCGGTTACGTTCTTTGTGGGAGAAAATGGAACGGGTAAATCAACGCTGCTGGAGGCTGTCGCAGCAGCGTACGGGTTTAATCCGGAAGGAGGCACCAGGAATTACCGCTTTTCTACGTATGATTCCCATTCAGAACTGTGCGAAGCACTCACCATTGGCAAAGGTTACCGCAGAGTAAAAGGAGGCTATTTTCTTCGGGCGGAAAGCTTTTACAATGTCGCCACCAAAGAGGAAGAATATGCGGCGGATCCTTATGCGGTTGCGGAGGAACTTCACAGGAAATCGCATGGCGAGAGTTTTCTTGCCATCGTACAGAAACATTTCAGGCCGGAAGGGCTGTATATTTTAGATGAGCCGGAGGCTGCGCTTTCTCCTCAGAGACAATTGACGCTGCTGGCGGAAGTGAACCGTCTTGCAGGGCAGGGGGCGCAGTTTCTGATTGCAAGCCATTCCCCCATTCTGATGGGAATGCCGCAGGCGCAGATATTATCCTTTGAAGAGCAGAACCCGCATGAAATCTCCTACGAAGAAACGGAGAGCTATCAGGTAATGAAGATGTTTATCAATAACCGGGAATATCTGCTCGACAGACTATTAGGAGAATAAAGGCATGAGAAGAATAAATGAAAATGTAGGAACAGAGATGAAAGAGTACAGAAAATCTTCAAAATTAGACAATGTACTGTACGATGTGAGAGGCCCGGTGGTGGATGAAGCGGCGAAAATGGAGGAAGCCGGAACGAATGTATTAAAGCTAAATATTGGAAATCCGGCGCCCTTTGGTTTTCGTACGCCGGACGAGGTGATATACGATATGCAGCATCAATTGACGGAGTGCGAGGGATATTCTGCTGCCAAAGGACTTTTTTCGGCGAGAAAGGCAATTATGCAGTATGCCCAGATAAAGCAGATTCCCAATCTTTCCATTGAGGATATTTACACAGGAAACGGCGTCAGTGAGTTAATTAATATCAGCATGTCTGCGTTACTCAATGACGGGGATGAGGTGCTGGTGCCGACGCCGGATTACCCTCTGTGGACGGCGTGCGTCACGCTGGCGGGAGGCAAAGCAGTGCATTATATCTGCGACGAGCAGGCGGAATGGTACCCTGATATGGAGGATATCAGAGACAAAATAACAGACCGGACCAAGGCGATTGTAATTATTAATCCCAATAATCCTACCGGCGCGTTATATCCGCGGGAGGTATTGCAGCAGATCGTGGATATTGCCAGGGAACATCAATTAATACTATTTTCAGATGAAATTTACGACCGTCTGGTCATGGAAGAAGAGGAGCACCTCTCCATCGCTTCTCTGGCGCCGGACCTGTTCTGCGTGACGTACAGCGGACTTTCAAAATCGCATATGATTGCAGGCTTCCGAATTGGATGGATGATTTTAAGCGGCAATAAAAAAATTGCCAGGGATTACATAGAAGGATTGAATATGCTCTCGAATATGAGACTTTGTTCCAATGTGCCGGCGCAGTCGATTGTGCAGACTGCTTTGGGCGGTTATCAAAGCGTAAATAAATATATTGTTCCCGGAGGAAGGATTTATGAACAGAGAGAGTATATCTGCCGGGCGTTAAACGATATTCCAGGAATCAGCGCTGTAAAACCAAAGGCGGCGTTTTATATTTTTCCCAAACTTGACATTAAGAAATTTCATATTTCTGATGATGAAAAGTTTGCTCTGGATTTATTGCGGGAGAAGAAGATTCTTATTATTCACGGCGGAGGATTTAACTGGAAACAGCCGGACCATTTTCGTGTGGTGTATCTGCCGCGGATCGAAGTGCTCAGAGACGCGGTGGAAAATCTGGGGGATTTTCTAAGCCATTATCAGCAGCCGTAGATTCTCAGGGGTATTTGAAGGCGCCGGAAGGAGGGTTTCATGCCAGAACTCATATTTAGGAAATTAGCAGAGTTGGACTGCGTGGAGGCGATTGCGCTGGGCGGCTCAAGGGCGGGCAGTGATTACGATGAGAAATCCGACTATGATGTGTATGTCTACGTGAAAGAGGCTGTGGATGAGACTGAGCGTAGGGAAATATTATCGCATTCCTGTAGATATATGGAAATAGGAAATCATTTTTGGGAATATGAAGATAACTGTGTACTTCACAGTGGAATTGATATCGATATTCTGTACCGAGATTTAGATAATTTCTGCCGGGACATTGAACGTGTTGTGATACAGTGCCAGCCTTCTAATGCATATACCACCTGCATGTGGCATAATTTGATAAACTGTAAGATTATTTATGACCGGGAGGGGAAACTGCAGGCCGCCAAAAGAAAATATAACGTGCCATATCCTAAAAAATTAAAAACGGCAATTGTCGAAAGGCAGCTAAAACTGATGGATTCGGCGATGCCGGCGTACAAAATGCAGATTGAAAAGGCGGTCATGCGTCAGGACCTGGTAAGTATCAATCACAGGGTAACAGAATTTCTGGCATCCTATTTCGATTTACTGTTTGCTGTAAATGAAAAGACACATCCGGGGGAGAAACGCCTGGTGGAACTTTGCAAAAAATATTGCAGCGTTCTCCCTGAGAATTTTGAAGAAAACATCCGCATACTGTTGTCTCATTTGTATGCGGATGGCAAAGAACAGAAAAAGGTTGCGGCTGATATTCGCAGGATAATAGAATGCGCAAAAGAAATTGTCACCTGACTGTACGTTCAGTCGATACCGAGCTGGATTCCGCCCTGCCGCTCAGAGGGCTGGATCAGTACGGAAACGGGCTGGTTTCCGGGCCATTCAAATGCATATGATTCTCCGGAATGCTGTCCGATCAGGTTTTTCCAGGATAAATCTGCTTTTATCTGCGGATCTCCGTATCCGTACTGGCTCATCCAGCAGATCACAGCGTCCGGGTCTGCAGATATGGTACTGTTGTTGTGTACGTTTGACAGGACAATGGGGTTTCCGTCTGAGAGAATTGCAACATAAGCATTCTCGCCATTTCCGGTTAGCGTCGAGGTAGCCAGTCCTTTCTGGGATAAAATTCCCACGCCGATAAAGCGCACGTCATACTTACAATCCTGGCTAAACGCCAGAATATTTTCAGATTCAACAGAAATCACTTCTCCCCTGCCCAGTTTATATACAATAACATGCTGTCCATAGTTGGCGTAGTAGGTAACGGAATTGCCGGACATGGTAACTTTCATCAGCGGAATATTTTCTTTTGTCACGCGGCGGGCCAGGGAACCCAGCGCTGCCTGGACAAAATTATTCTGCGGGCCTAACAGCAGTTTCTCAAATTTGTAATTCTTGCCGCCGGAACTTTCTCCGGCGATAAAAGCGCCGGCTCTGGTGATCAGTACATCGCTGCCGGTGCATGTCACCTTTAAGGTCAGTTCGTTTACTGTTTCAAATGTAAGCATATCATTCCTCCTGTTTGTCAGACTGTCTCAACGCCGTATAACTGGCATAGTCCAGCTAAATCTCTGGCGACGCCGTTTCCAATAGCATGGCATTTCCATGTTCCTTGATATAGATAGATTTCACCGATCATCATGGAAATTACATTGGGGTAATAGTCAGTCATCTGAAAACTTACCAGTTCCCGTCCGCTGCCTGCGTCCAGAATACGCAGATAGGCGTCCTTGACCATGCTGAAATTCAGATGATGCGTAACCGCTTCGTTTATGGTGAGCACAAATACAATTTTAGCCGCCGCAGGGTTTATACGTCTCAAATCAACCGAGATAAATTCCCGGTCCGTGTGGCTGGAAAGAGAAAAATGCACGCTTTTATCAGGACTGTATTCCTGGCCGTAAAATACAAACCAGTCGTCGCCCAACACTTTTCCGTTTGAATCCAGAATAAATGCAGATACATCCAGATCACACTGAGGATTTATGACATTCCATCCCAGGCACACATGAATATGTTGTACCGTTCCGGAGGGATCCAGAGGCGTTTTCTGCCCTTTCTTTATCTGGTGGACCAGAGGCGGAACAACTATTTCTGGAGCAGCCGCCACAGGCAAAGATCCCGCGGACTGGGTGAAATACCCGGTACTTTGCATAATGTTGCCTGCGCCATGAAAATTATCAGAGCCTTGTATGACGTTGCCGGTATTTTGGATGGAATGTCCAGTATCCTCTATAATGTTTCCAGTGTTTTGCGTGAAATTTCCGGTAACCTGATAATTATCAGTGTTCTGCAACAGATTGCCGTTGGATGCTCCCCTATCCGTATTGGATTGTGTCAGATTCCAGGCATTTTTAACAGACGTGTTAATATGTAAAATAGAATTGCAGTCCAGAGGCGGCGAGGACCGCATGGGAATCTCTATCATTTGTAACCTCCTTGAAGTTAATTATCTATCATTTTATCAGAAATCTTGCGTGATTGCCATATGAAATTAATGAGATTTCAAATACGTTGCCAAAGACAGGAGTGCGGAGATAAAAAAGAATACTTGTAAAAACGGAAAAAAGCCAGTACAATAGAAGAGATTACATAAATGGAGGAGGAAAGAATGAATAAAGAAAAAAACAGAAACTCGTTTTCAGGTTCTATCGGTTTTGTACTGGCGGCGGCAGGTAGCGCCGTAGGTTTGGGAAATATCTGGCGGTTTCCTTATCTGGCGGCGAAAGACGGCGGCGGACTGTATCTGGTGATATACCTGATATTGGCGTTAACGTTCGGATTTACGCTTTTGGCAACTGAGATTGCCATCGGAAGGAAGACGAAACAAAGCCCGCTTACAGCTTATGGGAAGATGCATCCGCAATGGGGATTTCTGGGCGTGATTGCCTGTCTGGTTCCAATTATCATTATGCCCTATTACTGTGTAATCGGCGGCTGGGTGGTAAAATATTTTCTTGCATATCTGACTGGAGATGGAACGCAGGCGGCAGCAGACGGGTATTTCACAGAGCATATTACAGGTGAGGTTTCGCCCATTGTGCTGATGCTGGTCTTTCTTTTTGTAGTGGCGTTTATCGTGATTCGTGGTGTCAACAAAGGAATAGAAACATTTTCAAAGGTTCTCATGCCGATATTGATTTTACTGGTGCTTGGAATTGCTATATTCTCTCTGACGATATCTCATACTGATGACCAGGGCGTTACCAGAACCGGTCTTCAGGGGCTTTGGATTTATACCGTCCCGGATTTTAGCGGGATGACAGTGAAAGGTTTCTTTACAGTTCTGCTGGACGCCATGGGGCAGTTGTTTTTCAGCCTCAGCGTCGCCATGGGAATTATGGTGGCATATGGTTCCTATGTCAAGGATGATGATAATCTGGTGCGTTCGATTAACCAGATTGAGATTTTTGATACGGTAGTGGCATTTCTTGCTGGCGTCATGATCATTCCGGCAGTGTATACCTTTATGGGCCGGGAGGGAATGAACGCCTCCGGGCCGGGCCTGATGTTTGTATCGCTGCCTAAAGTGTTTTCCGCCATGGGCCGGGCAGGAAATCTGGTTGGATGTTTCTTTTTTGCCATGGTGCTGTTCGCAGCGCTCACCAGCGCCATTTCTATTATGGAAGCGGTGGTGTCCAGCCTCATGGATAAATTTCATCTGTCCAGAATCAAAGCCTGTCTGATTGAAACGGCAATTGCATTAATTGGAGGTATCGTAGTCTGCCTGGGTTACAATAAATGGTATTTCGAACTTAAACTTCCCAATGGCGCGACGGCGCAGATATTGGATGTTATGGATTACCTGAGCAACAACTTGTTTATGCCTTTGGTGGCAATTGGAACCTGTATATTGATTGGATGGATTTTGAAGCCCAAAACCATCATAGAAGAGGCAGAAAAAGGAGGGGCAAAGTTTGGAAGACGCGGTCTTTATACCGTGATGATCAAGTATATTGCGCCCGTTCTGCTGGTAATTTTATTGTTAAAATCAGTGGGAATTTTGACCATAATTTAGCCGGAGCAAGTGTGTTTTGAGGGAAATCAGGTTGGAAAAGATTAATATAGAGTACCATGGATGAAACGGAAGAATGTGGGGGAAAGGGCAGTACACCAGTCAGGGGAGCCGATGGCATGTGAGGTCAGCGGCTCCTTTGTATCTTTGGCAGGATTGATTTTACGATGGAACCTCCTGGATATTAATAAGGGTTTGTTCTATTTGTAATCACACATTTAAGTAAAATGGAAGTTAAGAGAGAACCGGGGTAAAATCTTACATAGGTTTAAGGTTTTACTCCGTTATTTTCTATTCAGAAAGATTTTGCTGTCTTAAAGTGAAGAAATGCCTTTCGATAAAAAAGAAGATGCGCAGCCGCACGAAAGGTAAGACATTTTTTCAGTAAACGAAAATATTTTTAAAATATGATTTTGCTAAGACGGTATTTAAGGATTTATTAATAATTTCCATGGTACAGTAACGGCAGAAAGGAGCGGTCTTATGAATATAAGAATATTAAAAAAAGATTTAAGACGCAAAAGGTCCATTAACCTGATTCTGCTGTTGTTTATTTTTCTATCCGTTACTTTTGTGGCGGGGAGCCTCAATAATTTTTTGATTATTCAAAATGGCATAGATGAATTTATGGAAAAATCTCAAATGGCAGATTATACGATTATGACGATGGGGGAGAGCCAGCATAATAACTCCTCCAAAGATGATGAAATTGAGAATTTCCTGAAAAACCAAAAGCAGGTGTCAGAGTATTTTACGGATGATGTGCTCTATCTCACCAAGAAACAGATTCAGCGCACGGACGGGGGGGATGTAGAACAGAACGATACGATAATTTTGAGTAGCTTTGCCCTGAAAGGCCAGAAATTTTTTTCGGAGGATAACCAGGAACTAACCGCAATAGAAGAGGGAAGTATCTATCTGAGCCAGAAGAGTATGCTAAGGAGCCGTCTGAAAAAGGGAGCTCAGATTGTTATTTCTACAGACAATGGTTTTAGGATGGTTTTTACAGTGGAAGGCGGCTTTAAAGACGCGTTTCTGGGATCGGATATGATGGGTTCGGAACGTATGCTGATATCTCAGTCTGATTATGAAAAGGTGCGCGGTGAAGGAGGGGTTCCACAGGGAAAAACGTATTCTGTCTATTGCAGTGAACTGGAAGAATTTGAGACTGCCTATAACAATCAGGGGTTGAATGTGTTTTTTGGCGGCGACAAAAAACTCATAAAAACAAGTTATATAATGGAGATGGTGATTGCGGCAGTGATTTTAAGCGTCAGCGTCTGCCTGATTGCCATCGCACTGGTGATGCTTAAATTTACCATTGTCTTTACTGTGAATGAAGATTATAAAGAAATTGGCATAATGAAAGCCATTGGTCTGCAAACCAGCGCTATACGGAAATTGTATACGGCGAAATATTTTGTGCTGGCGGCGGCAGGGGCGTTTTTGGGATTTTTAGTAAGCATTCCGTTCAGCCGGCTTTTGATTGGCCAGGCAACACAAAAGCTGGTAATAGAAAACAGCGGTACAGACGCCAGATTCCAATTCCTGGTCAGCTTTGTGATGATGCTAATGGTTACATTATCCGCTTATCATAGTACTGGAAAAATAAAAAAAATGACGCCTATGGACGCCATACGAAAAGGCAATAATGGGGAACGTTTTTGCAGGAAAGGCGTCTTACGGCTGCAGGGGAGCCGCAGAAAGCCCACCACATTTCTGGCATGTAATGATGTGGCCTCAGAGTTTCGCAAATATCTGGTGCTTGCCATAACGGGGATGCTGGGATTGTGGCTGGTCATTATGCCAGTCAATACCATTAATACTTTGAGAAGCGACGGACTGCTAGAATGGTTTGGCACGCAGAAATGTGATTTTTTTATAGTGAATAGTGAGAAGACGTCAGAACTTATGCTGTCAGGAGAAAAACAGAAGCATTATGATTATATGTCAGAAATAAAAACCGTTTTGGAGCAGGAGAAGATACCAGTGGAAAATGTATGTACGGAAGTGTTTTTTCGTTTAAAGGTACGCAAAGGCGATAAATCCTTCCAGAGCTTTTCTCTTCAGGGGCTCAATACCAGGATGGAAGACTATTTTTATGATGAGGGTTCAGCGCCTGTTTATAAGAATGAGATTGCCATGACCCATATTGTGGCGGAAAAAATTGACGCGGCTGTAGGAGATACCGTTTATATCACAATTGAGGGAAAAGAGGAACCCTATCTTATAACGGCTTTGTATCAGAGTATGAACAATATGGGACAGGGAATCCGTTTTACAGAGCACGCAGAGTTGGATTATACCGCGCAGGCCGGCGGCTTTGGCATTCAGGTCTGTTTAAAAGATGGGGGAGAAGATCTGCCCGCAATCATCGAACGGGTAAAAAAAATATTTCCAGAAGCAAGGGTTCAGACGGTCCAGGAGTTTATCGATCATATGGTAGGAGGCATTTCCCAGCAGTTAGATTCCCTGAAACTTATGATTCTAATGGTTGTAATTACCATTAATATCCTGGTGGTGGTTTTGATGCAGAAAATGTTCCTGATACGGGAACAGGCAGAACTGGGGATGCTTAAAGCAATAGGTTTTTCTGACCGCGACCTTATTGCATGGCAGACGAAAAGGATTATGCTGGTATTGTTTGCGGGAATTGTCGCAGGCGCTTTGACCGGAAATTATTTTTCACAGGTTACTTCAGGAAAAGTATTTCAGATTATGGGCGCCACAAAAATAGATTTTGTGGTAAATCCGCTGGAGATTTATGGAATTTACCCCCTGGCGTTGTTTTTGGCAACGGTAACGGCCTGTTTTATCACGATGCAGAGAGTGCGCAGAATCTCCGTGCAAGAAATAAATAATATGGAATAACATGTCGCAGCGGGGCCTGAGGTATGAGAAAGGTCCGGGGCGTAGATGGAAACTTATATAATACATAATGAATGAATGGAGGAAAGATATGGAAGCGTTGCGTGTAGTGGATTTATGTAAGACGTATATTACGAATAAAAGACAGAATAATGTCTTAAAAAATGTGAATTTTACCATTGAGCAGGGAGAAATGGCGGCAGTTATGGGACCATCTGGTTCTGGAAAATCTACGCTGCTCTACAGTGTGTCTGGTATGGATCGCCCCACGGCGGGGAAAGTTATTCTGGCGGGAAAGACAATCACACAGTTAAAAGAAAAAGAACTGGCAAATGTGAGGCTCAATGAGATGGGATTTATCTTTCAGCAGATGTATATGCTGAAGAATCTTACGGTAATGGATAATATCCTTCTTCCGGCATACCAGTCTCAAAATAAGGAACGCAGCCAAAAAGAAATAGATGCTTATGCAGCAGCCTTAATGCGCAGATTGGGAATCAGTGAAATTGCAGAAAACGATATTACCGAGGTTTCCGGAGGGCAGCTACAGCGTGCCTGTATTTGCCGGAGCATGATCAACCGTCCGCGGATTTTATTCGCGGACGAACCCACCGGAGCCTTGAACCGGGGGGCGTCTGAGGAAGTTATGAAGGAATTAAATAAGCTAAATGCAGAGGGCGCCACTATTATGCTGGTAACGCATGATATGAAAGTTGCTGCAAAATGCAGCAGAATATTGTATATTGTAGATGGAAATATAAAAGGGGAGCTTCCCCTGGGAAAACTTTATTGCGGCGCGGATGTTAACCTGGGAGGCAAAGACAATGAGCAGGAAGCCGTCGATATGGAGAAACTGCTGCGGGAACGGGAACGGAAGTTAAATAGCTGGCTGATAGAAATGGGATGGTAACATTCCGGAATGGAGGAAACATGGCGGATATTCTTGTAGTGGAAGATAATGAAGAAATCGGAGGCCTGTTGTCAGATTTTCTTCGCGCGGAAGGGTATGACACATATCTTGCCCTGGATGGAGAAGAAGCGCTGGAACTCTACGAGGCGGAAGGCGCGAAGCTGGTGCTTTTGGATCTGGTGCTCCCCGGTCTCGACGGTTTTGCCGTGTGCAGCAGGATTCGGGATAATTCCAATACTCCCATTATCATACTGAGCGCCAGAGACAGTAAGGAGGATAAATTGAACGGGCTTTTGCTGGGAGCCGATGATTATATGGAGAAGCCTTATGATATAGACATTCTTCTGGCTAAGATTCAGGGAATTATGAAACGCCGGTATTCCTCTGTGGAAATTGTAGATGGGGAACTTCGTCTGGATAAAGCGGCGCGCCGTCTATTCCGGAACGGACAGGAGGTTCTGCTCACGGCCAAAGAATTTGATCTGCTGTTATACCTCATGGAAAACAAAGGAAAAGTAATAGGCAAGGAGGAATTGTTCTGCAAAATATGGGGGTTTGACAGTAGGAGTGAACCGCAGACCCTGACCGTGCACATCAAATGGCTGCGGGAAAAACTGGAACATAATCCGAAAAAGCCGGAGCATATCCTCACGGTTTGGGGAGTGGGTTACCGATATATCTTTGAAGGGGAAGGTTAGAAAAATTGAAAGATTTTAATTGGCTGACAGTAAAAATGATATTGCTGTTATTGGCAATGGTTTGCTGCCTGAATTTCATGGCCTGGAAATTCCAGGAGCGGGACAATGGAAGAGTTTACCGAATATCATGTAACCGCGTACAGCATGAGATACAGAAATTTGAAAAAGAAAAAAACCGCGCCGTAACGAGTTTGCGGGAGCTTTTGGAGTATACAGGAGCTTCTGACTATGAGCAGATTACGGGAATTTGCAGTACAGGAGTGTTGTCCAGTCCCCGGGAAAAGGAGAAGTTCTGGGAGAATACCGGAGAAGATTATATAGTCGTCGCCACTTCAGAAAACTACTATAAAATTACTTATACATCAGAATACCAAGAGAAGAAACTGTTTCTGTGGATCAATGGAACGGCCGGGATATTTCTGGCAGGTATGTCGTGTATGCTACTTTTTATCCGCTTTAAAATCCTCAAGCCTTTCCGCCAATTTTGCCAATTGCCCTACCAGCTCTCTAAGGGAAACCTGACGGTACCGTTACAGGAGAATAGAAACCGTTTTTTTGGCAGATTCCTCTGGGGCATGGATCTGCTCAGAGAGCATTTGGAAGAACAGAAACGCCGGGAACTGGAGCTTCAAAAAGAAAAAAAGATGCTGCTTTTGTCATTGTCACATGACATTAAAACTCCTTTGAGCGCAATTAAGCTTTACGCCAGAGCCATTGGCAGGAATCTTTATGAGGAGGAAAAAAAGCAGGAAATTGCAAAATATATCAATCAGAAAGCAGATGAGATTGAAAAATATATTTCAGAGATCATTCGTGCTTCCAATGAGGATTTTCTGGATTTTCAGGTGCAGAACCAGGAGATTTATATTGGCAGAGTATTGCGGGAGATCCGTTTATATTATCAGGAGAAAATGGCGTTAAGCCAGATAAACTTTCATATGGGAGACATTCCCGAGTGTTTGGTATACGCAGATTTTGATCGTCTGGTGGAAGTGATACAGAATGTAGTGGAAAACGCCATCAAATATGGGGATGGCGTGTGGATTGATCTTACGGCCCAAAGACAGGAGGAGGAATATCTTATCATAATAAAAAACAGCGGCTGTCAGCTGCCGTCAAAAGAGCTGTCCCATATTTTCGACAGTTTTTTTCGCGGAAGCAATGTGGCAAAACAACCTGGCAGCGGACTGGGGTTGTATATCTGCCGCCAGCTTATGCATCGTATGGAGGGTGAAATTACAGCGTCGATGGAACAAAACCATATCATGAAAGTGGTGGCGGCGCTGAGAGTTGTATAAAGGGAACTGTCAGAGAATCTCACGAAGCGGAGAGTGATTCATAAGCTTTGTGGGATTTTTCCTATAGAAGAAAATAAAATGCGCACGCGTTCAAAGGGTATTTATTGCTTCGCAATGGTACTCGGCACAGTAAATCCTCCAAGTCCCTCGTGGATGAGGATTTAGGGAGTTGATGCGTACTTGCCCGCTTTGTTCCAATAACTATTGACAAATAATATTATATGATGTATAGTATTGAATATAAAATAGTAATATAAATAAAATAATATTATATGAGGAAGGAGTGATGAGATGGTATTTAATACAGGTGCAGCTCTTTTGGATGCCATTGTTCTTGCAGTTGTATGTAAGGAAAAAGAGGGCACATATGGATACAAGATTACTCAGGATGTACGGCAGGCGATTGAAGTGTCGGAATCAACCCTGTATCCTGTACTTCGGCGGCTGCAGAAGGATGACTGCCTGGAAGTGTACGATATGGAATGCGGGGGAAGAAACCGCAGATATTATAAGATCACAGACAAAGGCAACGCGCAGTTGCAGCTATATCGGACAGAATGGGTAAATTATTCTTCTAAAATTACAACGTTATTTTCGGGAGGAGAGCTGGCATGAGAAGAGAAGAATTTATGAGGCAGTTGGAAGCGCTGCTGACAGACATATCAGAAGAAGAGAGACGGGAAGCGTTATCTTATTACCAGAGCTATTTTGAAGACGCAGGAGAAGAGAACGAAGAACGGATTTTAAAAGAACTGGAGTCGCCGCAGAAGGTGGCGGCCACGATTAAAGCCGATCTTGGCATGGAGCAGAACCCAGACAACGGCGCATACACAGAGCATGGTTATGAAGATGAACGGTTTGAACAGAAACAGACTGTCAACTTAAAAAAGAAAGAGGGGCAGGAGCAGAAGAGCAGCCGTTTCGTATACGATGAAAATAAGACTCTGAAGATTATTTTAGTGGTTATTATAGCCGTGTTGACCAGTCCTGTTTGGGGCGGGCTTTTGGCGGGATTGTTCGGTACCGTATTGGGTTTAACCGTTGGCACGGTTGCAACCGCCGGAGCTCTTTATATTACAGGCGGAGTACTTTTTGGCATTGGCATCAGCCAGTTTGCCGTGGGAAGCGTGGCCATAGGATTTGCGCTGGTGGGAGCCGCAATGCTGGTATGGGCTGTCGCATTGCTGGTGACGATTTTCTGCGTATGGGCGTGTAAAACGGCCATTCCCTGGATTTGTAATGCATTGGGCAAATTGTGGAGAAGTATTGCCTGCAATATAGGAAAGTAGTTGTGAGCGGATTTGTCCGTTTGGTATAGGAAAGGAGTAGCCAGTATGAAAGGGTTTGTAAAAATTGCATTGATTTTATCATTGGTACTAGTAATTCTGGGCAGTACGTTTTGCATGATCGGGCTGGGAATCGGATTTAATTTCAATGAATTTTGGGAAGAGGTGGAAGACGGAAACTTTTCCATTGGTTCTTTGGGAAGTATTCCAATTGTAATTCAGAGGAACCGCGTTCCCTGGGTGGATGACGATGAAAGTTTTAGCAGCGCCGACAGGGAACAGTATGTTTTTTCTCTTAAGGAGGACGGCATACAGGAGCTGGATATGGATATTTATTATGGAACCGTTTTTATTGAGGAAAATACAGAAGATACAGAAGAGATTCAGGTGACGGTAGAATACCGCAAAAGTAACCATAAACGTAAAGTAGAAGCGGAGATGAGCGGCGGCACGCTGGAAATAAAAGAGACAGGAAGCAAACGTAGCATCCATAATGACAGCACCAGAATTACCATTCGCATCCCTTCTGATATGGAAAAGATGAGCCAAATATTGAGAAAAATTTCCTTGAAGCAAGACGCAGGCGATATAATTGTGAATATGCCATTGACAGCGGAGCAAATTAGTATTAATGTAAATGCAGGGGAATGCGAGGCTGGCGGAAAGCTGACAGCTTTGGAGAAATTTACGGCGGATGTGGGCGCCGGGGAGATTGAGCTTGAGGATGTGACGGCGCGGCAGATGGAGCTGGTTGCAAATGTGGGAGAGATCACAGCGGAGCGGATTGCGGCGGATCTAATAGAAATTAACTGTGGAATCGGTTCCATAGAGGCCGAGGCAGCCGGTGCGGAGCAGGATTATAACTATGAGGTGAAATGCGGCGTAGGCGATGTGACCATTGGCGATAGCAGTTTCAGCGGATTAGGCAATAAAAAGAAGATTGAAAATGATGCCGCAAAAGAGATAAAGGTAGAATGTAATATAGGAGACGTAGAAGTTTCCTTTGAAGGTTTGTAAGAAAAGGAGGGCGCAAATATGGAAAAGAGATTATATAAATCCAGGAAGAACAGAGTGCTTTGCGGCGTATGCGGCGGTCTTGGAGAATATTTTAATGTGGATCCGACCATTATCCGTCTGCTGGCGGTGCTGTTGGGATGCACTTCTACAGGAATTATTATTTATCTTGTGGCGGCAGTTATTATGCCGGAAGAACTGTAACAGAACAATAATTAGGCGGTTGAGGGAGAATCCTGCTTGCAGGATTCTTCTTTCGCGTCTGTATGTTCGCTGTCAGAGGAGAGGAAAATGAGATTGCGAGGATTGATTATTTCCCTGAAAGAATTAAATATTGCAAAGGAAAAAGACCTGGAGCGGTTTGTCATGGAAGACGGGCTGACGGAGCTTTTAGATAATTTATACAGCCATGGCGTGCAGATTATTAATCTCGACATGTATCAGGCTGACACCCCACAGAAACTGGAAACAGTGCTTAAACTCCATCAAATTCGGCCAGAGGAATGTCTTCTTTTGGCTGCGACAGACAGGGTTCTTGCTATCGGCCCGGGTCTTGCCTGTTTAGGATATGTAAACCCGGCCTTTCCAGGTCAGAAGCTTTCGGGGGTGAAGCAGGTAGTGGAAGGATTTGACGAGGTGGATTTTTCTTTTTTGGAACGTGTATATCAGCGTAAGCACGGGATTCCATGGGTCGTCATGGAGACAGAAAGGTGTCTGCTCAGGGAAATCACTTTGGAAGATTTAGACGCTTTGTATGAACTCTACCAGGACGAAAGCATTACCAGATATATGGAAGGGCTGTATGAAAACCGTAAAAAGGAGGAAGAATATACCAGGGCATACATAGAGCATATGTATACTTTTTTCGGCTATGGGATGTGGGTTGCCGTGGAAAAAAAATCCGGCAAAATCATTGGAAGGGCGGGGCTTGACCATGTGCAGCTTCCAGGTGAGACAATATTGGAATTGGGATATGTGATAGGCAAACCGTTCCAGAATCAGGGATATGCTACAGAGTTGTGCAAGGAGATTTTGAAGTTTGCCGGGAAATCATTGAAATGTCCTGCGTTATACTGTTTGATACACAAAGAAAATCAGATATCGATCCATTTGGCGGAAAAATTGGGGTTTCTCTGGCAGGAAGAAATAAAAATACGCCAGAAGCCATTGCAAAAATATATAAAAACGTTGTATAATGTAGATTAACTCGACTAACGAAGGTATACCTTGGGAGGCGACATGGTAACGAAAAGCGTCTGGAGGTACATATGGGGAAACCGTAAGAGACGGGTAAGATGGAGAGATGCATATGGAAGATAGGAAGAGGAATCAACAGCAGGAGCAGCAGAATATGGAAATGCAGGATGATCATATAAAACCCACTAAGGAATTTGTAAGTCCGGAGAGTTTATATGAAGAACTGATTGCAAGCGTGAGAAGGTATCATCCTTCCACCGATATTTCCCTGATAGAGAAGGCATACAAGATTGCAGAGAAGGCCCATAAGGGGCAGGTGCGTAAATCAGGCGAAGCATATATTATTCATCCATTGTGCGTGGCGATTATTCTCGCTGAATTAGAGCTGGATAAAGAAACCATCGTGGCGGGGATTCTTCATGACGTAGTGGAAGATACCGTGATGACGGACGATGAGATCGCAGAGGAATTTAGCCAGGAAGTAGCTCTTCTGGTCGATGGCGTAACCAAGCTGGGTCAATTGCCTTATGAAGCGGATAAGGTAGAGGTGCAGGCGGAGAATATGCGAAAAATGTTTCTTGCCATGGCCAAAGATATCCGTGTTATCCTGATTAAACTGGCAGACCGCCTCCACAATATGCGTACCCTAAGATATATGAAACCGGAAAAGCAGAAAGAAAAAGCAAGGGAAACCATGGATATTTATGCGCCGATTGCCCAGCGGCTGGGAATTTCCAAGATTAAGGTCGAACTGGATGACCTTTCGTTAAAATACTTGGAGCCAGAGGCTTATTATGACCTGGTGGATAAGGTGGCTCTGAGAAAAAGCGTTCGCGAAGAATACATCGGCCAGTTGGTGAAGGAGGTAAAAAAACATATTAAAGGCGCGGGAATCAAGGCGGACATTGACGGACGCGCCAAACATTTCTTTAGTATCTATAAGAAGATGGTAAATCAGGATAAGACCCTCGATCAGATTTTTGATCTGTTTGCCATCCGGATTATCGTAAATTCTGTTAAAGACTGTTATGCGGCGTTGGGCGTGATTCATGAAATGTATAAGCCGATTCCGGGGCGGTTTAAGGATTATATTGCGATGCCTAAGCCCAATATGTACCAATCATTGCATACTACCCTGATTGGTCCCACCGGCCAGCCTTTTGAGATACAGATACGTACCTTCGAAATGCACCGCACAGCGGAATATGGAATTGCAGCGCACTGGAAATATAAAGAAGCCTCTAACGGCAATAAGAACCTGGAGAAGAATCAGGAGGAAGAGAAATTAAGCTGGCTTCGCCAGATTCTGGAATGGCAGAAGGATATGTCAGACAACCGGGAATTTTTAAGCCTTTTGAAAAGCGATCTGGATTTATTTGCCGATACGGTATTCTGTTTTACTCCTTCCGGAGATGTGAAAAATCTTCCTAATGGCTCAAGCCCCATTGATTTTGCATACAGCATCCATTCTGCAGTGGGCAATCGGATGATTGGCGCCAAAGTAAACGGCAAGCTGGTAAATTTTGACTATGCCATTCAGAATGGGGACCGTATTGAGATACTGACTTCCCAAAATTCCAAAGGTCCCAGCCGGGACTGGCTGAATATTGTAAAGAGTACCCAGGCAAAAAATAAAATTAATCAGTGGTTCCGCAGCGAATTTAAAGAAGAAAATATTTCTAAAGGCAAAGAACTGATTGCACAATATTGCAAAACAAAGAACATACAATGGCCGGAGTTAAACCAGCTTTCTTATCAGAACCGAATCATGCGCAAATATGGCTTCCGGGATTGGGACTCTGTGCTGGCCGCCATAGGGCACGGTGGGTTGAAAGAAGGGCAGATTGTCAATAAAATGCTGGAGTATTATCAGGAAGACAACCCGCTTGCCATAACGGACGAGGATATTTTAAAGAATGCGGAACACGGAGGGCTTTCCGGAACTGCCTCCGGTGGGAATAAAGAGCGGCGCATCAATGTGCGCACAAAAAGCGGAATTGTAGTGAAGGGCATTGATGATGTGGCGGTGCGTTTTTCCCGCTGCTGCGCGCCGGTGCCGGGGGATGAAATTGTGGGATTTGTTACCAGAGGCAGAGGCATTTCGATTCATCGTACCGATTGTATTAATGTCCTCAATCTTTCAGAGATAGACCGGCCGCGTCTGCTGGACGCAGAATGGCAGACGCGGGAAGGTGAGGAAAGCCGCTATATGGCGGAGATCAAGATTTACGGAAATAACCGTACGGGTCTTCTGGTGGATATTACCAAAGTCCTGACAGAACGTCAGATAGATATTAATGCAGTTCATTCCACCACCAGTAAACAGGGGATTGCTACCATTACTTTGGCCTTTGGAACGAAAGGAAAGGATGAATTAAACAGCCTGATAGATAAGATACGCCAAGTGGAGAGCGTGATAGATATAGAAAGAACCAGAGGATAAAAAAGCGTCTTCCGGCAAAAGGAGGCGTTGGCGCTGCATTCGCACAGTAAAACAGCCAAAACCTGGCGGTCCTTTGCCCTTCCGGGAATGAAGGGCGGGAGCACAGATTTTGGCTGTTTTTATCTTATGTACGTGCAAGAACGATTTGATACGGGCTTGCTATCGCTATTTTTTAAGACGGAACATATCGATCAGGTTCTTTAATAGACCCGCCTGTTCACTAAGTTCTTCGCTGGTAGCGGCGCTTTGTTCCGCGGTAGCGGAATTGGTCTGTACCACGCTGGAAATCTGTCCGATTCGTTCCTGGACATGAGAGACAGATTTTGCCTGAATCTGCGCGGCATCTGCAATCTCGTTGGTGGTTTCCACAATCTCATTGGCATTTGCAACTACTGTTGCAAGCTGCGCAGCGGTCTCATTGGCAATTTTCGTTCCCTTTTCTACGGCGATAATAGAACGCTCGATCAGTTCAGAAGTAGTTTTGGAAGCATCTGAACTCTTGCCTGCAAGCTCGCGCACCTCTTTGGCAACTACGGCAAAACCTTTGCCGGCTTCCCCTGCGCGAGACGCTTCAACTGCAGAATTAAGAGCAAGAATATTGGTCTGCAGGGCAATATTTTCAATAGTTTTGATAATATTGCTGATTTCGTTGGAACTGTCGTTGATTTCCTGCATTGCAAGAATCATTTCCTGCATTTTTTCGTTGCTCTCTGCAATCTGTTCACTTAAGAAAGTTACCTTCTGGCTTGCTTCCTGTGCGTTTTCAGCGGTCTGTCCAACATGGTGAGAGATATGCTGAATACTTCCGTCCAGCTCTTCTACAGCACTGGATTGTTCGACCGCACCCTGACTGAGCGCCTGAGCGCCGATGGACATCTGAGAAGAACCATTGGAGACATAATGGGAACTTTCGGCAATCTGAGACATCGTACCGTTCAGCTTGGTCAGTATGCCCTGCAGTGATTCTTTAATGGAAGAAAAGTCGCCCACATAATCCTGTGAAATATTTGAGGTCAGGTTGCCTTTGGCGATTTCCTGCAATATGGAGGAAATTTCCCCTATGTAACTGCGCAGCCGAAGTATGGTGTTTTCAAAAGCGCTTCCCAGCACACCGATTTCATCGTTAGAACGGATGTCAACCGTTAACTCCACACCGCGGTTCAGTCCCAGATCTCCGTTTTCAATCGTTTTAGCAAGCGTGGTGATTTTTGAAAGCGGTTGTGATACGGAACGTTTGATAAAAAGCGCCATTAGCATGGAACTGATAAGTATTAAGGCAATACCTGCAGCGCAGGACAGCTTGATAGTCAGATCAATCTGCATAAACGCATCGGCCATGGAAACTCCTGCAAAAATAAGGCCAGTGACATTTCCGGAATCGTCTTTGATGGGGACATAGGAGCAAAGATAGCTGATACCCAGAATTTCTGCCCGTCCTACATAGGATTTCCCCTGTTTCAGCACAATTTCCGTAAGGTCGTCGGAGAGGGTTGTTCCTACGAGACGTTCCCCCTTCTGTTCAACGGTGGTGTAAGCGCGTACATTACCGTCAAAAATGGTAAATTCACATCGCATTTGTTCTTTCAGATCGTCCAGCATCTGGGTGATGGCTTCCGGAGTTTCCGGATGGTGGTTCTCCATAAGGTATGCCAGCATATTGGTACCGTTGACACAGCGGTTCTGCAGCATACGCATAGTCTGCTTATAGAACATGCCGACACATAGTACTACCATAATCGAAATACTGACAGCCATTAAAAGTATCACCAGATTGTTTACTTTGCGCCCCAGATGGCGGACTCTTTTGTTTTTCTTTTTCATCGTTTACTCACTCCAGTGTTTTATTAAAATTCCGTTACTTATATACTATATAGTATTCAGGAAAAAAGCAATAGCATTTTGAAAAAAGAATAAAAAAAACAAAATAAAAATGACTGGTCAATTTTTCAAGTTGGAGTTATAATAAAATAGTTGTCGTCAATAACTGCAGAATTATAATATGTTTTATTTTTGAATAATCGATGATTTGGGAAAGGAACATGTAATTATGAAGATTGAGCAATATTGTGTAGGGCAGGTGGGAACGAACTGTTATTTTGCGGTCAATGAAGAGACAAAGGAAATGCTGATAATTGATCCGGGAGATTCTGCGCAGATGCTTGCCGGCAAGATTCGGCAGAAAGGGCTGAAGCCTGTTGCCATACTGCTGACGCATGGGCATTTTGATCATGCTATGGCAGCGCAGGAGCTTGCGGAATTGTTCGACGTAAAAATATATGCCCATGAAGCGGAGGAAAATACGCTGAAACAGCCAGCTCTGAACGTATCGGCAATGATCGGGCGCAGGGACAGTTATTATGCGGATATTTATGTGAAAGATAAAGAAGTCCTGAATCTGGCCGGTATGGACATTCAGGTACTTCATACGCCTGGGCATACAGAGGGGGGCTGCTGCTATTACCTGGAGAAAGAACAGGTATTGTTCAGCGGCGATACTTTGTTCTGTCAGTCAGTGGGTCGAACGGATTTTCCGGGAGGGAGTACGGCGAAGATTGTGCGTTCCATTAAGGAAAAACTGCTGGTGCTGCCAGATCAGGTGAAAGTATATCCGGGGCATATGGATCTGACAACTATTGGCATGGAACGGGCACAGAATCCGTTCCTGTAGAGTGATTTGACAGAGAGAACGAATATGATTACGGTATTTTTAAATAAAGCAGATTTTGAATATGATATCCATTCGCTGGTAAAGGCTTTTTTTGCTGTGCAGGAGGTAAAGGTCTTTGCAGAGTGGGAAAAAATTCACAGCCTGGAGTTGCAGGTTGCTCCTTTGTTCAGGCTGGAAATATTTTATCATTCAAAAGAACAGGGACAAAAAGACAGAATAGAAATTATTCTGCAAAACCCTTTGACAGAGGGGGGAAGAGCAGGAGAAGTATCGGTCCGTCGGGAGACAGATGCGGATTTTACAGACAGGAAAGAGACGAAGAACCGGTTAAAGCGCTGCCTGTACCAGATACTTTCGGAGTACACGGGTAAAAAACTTCCATGGGGAACGCTTACGGGAATACGCCCCGTTAAGATTTCTATGTCTATGCTGGAAGAAGGCAGGCAGGAATCAGAAATTAAGGACTATATGAAGAATACTTATCTGGCGTCTGAGCAGAAGGCGGAACTGAGTATTGAGATTGCAAAGCGGGAAATGGAGCTTCTAAACCGCATGGATTACAGGGATGGTTACAGCCTCTATGTGGGGATCCCATTTTGTCCCAGTATCTGTTCCTATTGTTCTTTTTCTTCTTCTCCAATTGCGCTTTGGCGGGACAAGGTGGAAAGTTTTTTAGATGCTCTGGAACGCGAGCTTGATTTTACGGCGCAAATATATTCCGGCAGAAAATTGAGCACACTGTATATTGGAGGAGGAACGCCCACTACACTGACGCCGTCCCAGCTTGAACGGCTGTTGTGTAAGATAGAGAACACCCTGGATTTTACTCATTTGGCGGAATATACGGTGGAGGCTGGAAGACCGGACAGCATTACCAAAGATAAACTGAGCGTTTTGAAAAACCATAAAGTTTCCAGAATTTCCATCAATCCGCAAACCATGAAGCAGGAGACGCTTAATATTATCGGGCGCCGCCATACCAGGGAACAAATCATAGAGGCATTCTGGCTTGCCAGAGAGCTGGGATTTGATAATATTAATATGGATCTGATATTAGGGTTGCCGGGAGAAGGAATCGAGGATGTGGAACATACGATGGAAGCGGTCTTTGCCCTGTCCCCGGACAGTTTGACGATTCATTCCCTTGCCATGAAACGGGCGGCGAAATTCCAAATGTTTCCAGAGGAGTATCAAAAGTTTTCCATGACAAGTAGTTGGGAGATTGTTGATTTGACAGCCAGATATGCCAGGGAAATGGGTCTGCTTCCGTATTATTTATACCGGCAGAAAAATATGGCCGGAAATTTTGAAAACGTGGGATATGCCGCACCTGGGAAGGAAGGACTTTATAACATTCTGATGATGGAGGAGAAACAGAGCATAGTGGCCTGCGGAGCCGGGAGCGTGTCAAAAAGAGTGTATCATGACGGACGGATCGCAAGGTGTGAAAACGTTAAGGATGTTGCCTCTTACATAGAAAGAATTGAAGAAATGATTGAGAGAAAACGCAAACTTTTTGAAGAGTAAAAAGAGTTTTGATGGTTCCTCTGACAGAATTTACTCTAATTTTTACATCATGGCAGAAAATAATACTTAGCGGTACAAAAGAAGCAGCGGAATAGCAGCGCAAGGACAAACTTATTTTAATGATAAGGATGTCCTTTTTAATAGTGAATCTTTAAAATGAGTAAAGGGTTTGAAATTATCAACATTTGTGGTATAATATGCCCTAAATTACTTACATAAGAAAGGAAAATATCTTAGATTGTTAATGAAGATATGAGGTAGTATACGATGAGTTATAATGGTGTTCCAAATTTTAATGATCCATGTGCAAAGATACAGGAAAGATTCCATTCACAATCTGGCGCAAAAGTGATAGACGTGCTTTATGGTGCCCAAAACCCGGACGGAACGCCCAAAAGCCCGGAAAAAGACGATGGACATGGACATTTTTCCGCAATAGAGATAGACGGAATGTATCAGATGATTATGTGGAGACATCCGGATTCGGAGGGCGGTTATCAGGAATATGGAGATTATGTCGAAAAAAAGGCATCCAGACAAGATCATCCCTTAACAGATCTGGAGCTTGAGATTAAGGAGAAAAAAAGTCTGCTTTATGAAGCGAGAACGATCATGAAAGAAAGAGATTATGACACTTCTTCTGTAGATCGGCTGTTAGAGCGTTTTGCCAATATATTTGATATGAATACGCCTGTGGAACAGGAGCTGAAGCGAAAATACCATGAACTTGTGGAACGGAACAGCCGCAATAAAAAATATGTGCAGGAACAGGCGCATAATGCAGAACAGAAACGCAGACTGTTATCCCAGGCCCAGGAACTGCAGTCCTCAGAAGAGTGGAAAGCGACCTCAGCCAAGATGAAGGAGCTGATGGAGCAGTGGAGGAAAACAGGCAATGCAGGTTCTGAGAATGACTCGCTATGGGCGGATTTTCAGAATGCCCGGCAAACTTTTTATGATCGTCAGAACAAGCATTTTGAGGAAATGCACAAGCTTCAGAAGGAAAGAAAGACTCAGAAGCAGGAAATTATATCAGAGGCCAGAAGCGTTGCAGCACATTCCACGGATTGGAACGGGACGCATAAACAGTTGGAAGAAATGCTGTCGAAATGGAAAAAAGTTGGTTCTTGCGGAAAAGATGAAGATGACAGGCTGTGGGAGGAATTTCAAAATATTCGAAACGATTTTTACGACAGGAGAAAAGAAGCCTGGCAAAAAAGGGAAAGTGAGTTTTTGGAGAGGCGGCAGGCAAAGTCAGCTCTTATTTCCGAAGCGCAGGCATATGCCAATGCCGGGGATTACAGCCCAGAAGCCGGAGACAAAATGCGGGGAATGAGCCAGCAATGGAAAGAAATTGGATTTTGCGGAAAAGAGTATGACGAGCAGCTATGGTCTGCCTTTCGAATGGCACAGGATGTATATTGGCAGGGAAAAAAGGCATCCGGGGAAGCCAGACACAGAGAATGGGTGACAAAGACTAAGGAAGCTATCGAGCGCCGCAGAACCAGAATTAATAAAATCCAGCAGAACATATCTAATTTGAAGGAACGCATGAACACTACAAGTAATCCTGACAAGCAGAACCAGATTGCGGGATGGATTTCTGAAAATGAGGAACAAATCCGGGAAATTGAGGAAGAAATTTATCGTATGGAGCGAGAAATTTCCTGAGTACTGTTTTGTATTATGAGGCATGTATGGCAGAATATGGCAAAAAGTTTCGGACAATAACAGTTTGCAGGAAAGACGATTTTGAGCGGGGAGGGCGGCAGTTAAGAAAGAGCCGTACAGGAGAAGACAGATTGCCAATAAGAAAGGAAGTATAAAATGTCAGCAGAGTTTGAGGTAACCATTACTGATAAAGATATGTTTCGGTTCAATATTTACCATGCGTACCACGGCTTTCAGGGAGTGATTGCTACTCTGGCGGGAATTTGGGTACTGGTGATGGCGGTGTTGACTTGGGGAAAGGTGGAAGCTTTGTATACCGTCTTTTACGTGGCGCTGGGTGTTTTTTTTCTGGCCTATGTGCCGGGGAATCTCTACCTGCATTCCAAACGGCAGATTTTGGCCTCTGAAGTGTTGAAAAATGCTTTGCGGTATAGAATTGATGATACGGGAATCCATGTTTCACAGGGAGAGCAGACTGCCGACCTGGAGTGGAAGCAGATATACAAAATGGTTTCCAATAAGAACCAGCTCTTAATCTACAGCAGCAGGGTAAATGCCTATATTATTCCCAAAGAAGCGGTGAAGGAGCAGTATCAGATCATTGTCGGGCTTGCAGTGAATCATCTGGAGGGGTTCAGATTGAAGCTGAATCCTTTCAGTATATGAGACAGAAGGAGGCGGCTATGCAGATCGTAGAAACCTTTTCTGCAGAAGAAACTTTTGAACTGGGAAGAAAACTGGGGCGTCAGTCACAGCCGGGACAGGTATATACATTAGTGGGGGAGCTGGGCGTGGGCAAGACAGTATTTACCCAGGGCGTGGCAAAGGGACTAATGATTGAAGAACCAGTCAGCAGTCCCACTTTTACCATTGTACAGGTATATGAGGAGGGGCGGCTGCCCTTCTATCATTTTGATGTTTACCGCATCGGTGATGTAGAAGAGATGGAAGAGATTGGATATGAGGATTATTTTTATGGACAGGGAGTTTCCATGATCGAATGGGCAAATCTTATACAGGAGATACTGCCGGAAAATTACCAGGAAATTCTAATAGAAAAAGATCTGGAAAAAGGGTTCGATTACCGCAGGATTACGATAAGGGAAAATGGAGGAAGCAGATGAAAATATTAGGACTCGACAGTTCCGGTCTTGTAGCCAGCGTGGCAGTAGTGGAAGAGGATAATCTTCTGGCGGAATATACCGTAAATTATAAAAAAACGCACTCGCAGACGTTGCTTCCTATGCTGGATGAAATTGTGAAAATGACGGAACTGGATCTGAATACCATAGATGCTATCGCCATTGCAGGGGGCCCCGGCTCTTTTACCGGGCTGCGGATTGGTTCGGCGACGGCAAAAGGCTTGGGTTTTGTGCTGGGCAAGCCTCTGATTCAGGTTCCTACAGTGGAAGGGTTGGCTTATAATTTATGGGGGAGCAGTAAACTTGTGTGTCCCTTGATGGACGCCAGGAGGAATCAGGTTTATACCGGCTTGTACGCATTTGCCCAGGAAAGTTTGCAGGTTTTGATTCCCCAATGTGCGGTAGGCATTGATGAAATCATAAGTAGAGTAAATGAGAGGGATTGCCCGGTAGTGTTTTTAGGAGACGGAGTCTCAGTATTCCGTATGTTTATTGAAGATAATTGTCAGGTTTCCTATTCCTTTGCGCCAGCGCACTTGAATAAACAGCGGGCAGCAGCCGTGGCTGCGCTGGGATGTATTTATTACCGGCAGGGAAAGCTTCAGACTGCCGCGCAGCACAGGCCGGATTACCTGCGTTTATCCCAGGCAGAGCGGGAACGGCTGGCCCAGGGCAAATCTCTGCAATTAAAGGATTGAGGAGTGTTTATGTTTGAAGAACAACGCTGTTTTCGCAGTATGAAGAGAGAGGATATTCCTTTTGTTGCAGCGATTGAGCGCGAGGTTTTTTCCCGCCCCTGGTCAGAAGAGGCGTTTACCCAGGCATTGCAGCAGGATACTCTTTTTATCGTAGCCGCTGCTGGAAATACGGTTGTGGGATACTGCGGTATGTATTGTTCTTTTGAGGAGGGAGAGATTACCAATGTTGCCGTGACGCCAAAGCTGCATCATCAGGGAATCGGAAGGGCGCTGCTGGAATATCTTTTTGAGCAGGCGCGCAAAAGGGGCGTTGGCAGGCTGGTTCTTGAAGTGCGTGTTTCCAATAAAAATGCCATTCTTTTGTATCGAAGTCTGGGATTTGAAAATTGCGGTATCCGCAAAGACCTCTATGAGATGCCGCGGGAAGATGGAATGATTATGATGCGAAAATTGTGAGAATGGTTACAATTCCCACTTAAAACAAAGTTGTTTTAGGGGTTATAATAGAGCTGGCAAGGCTTTATCAACAGGGAGGATAACCAAATGAGAACAGAAGAAAAGATAATATGTAATTGTTGTAAAAAGGTAATTCGGGATCAAAATTTTCCATTCGGGACGGAGTACCTGCATGTGGAAAAAGAATGGGGATATTTTTCAAATAAAGATGGAGAGAGGCAGGAATTTGATCTCTGTGAATCATGTTACGATACATTGATTAGGAAGTTTCAAATTCCCGTGGCGTCTCAGGAGATTATAGAATTGCTCTGAAAGGAGAAATCATGTTAGATGTTTGCTTATTGGGAACGGCAGGAATGATGCCGCTCCCTTACCGGTGGCTTACTTCTCTGATGACCCGTTATAATGGCAGCAGCCTTTTGATAGACTGCGGTGAGGGGACGCAGATTGCCATGCGGGAAAAGGGCTGGAGTGCAAAGCCAATTGATACGATTTGTTTTACTCACTATCATGCGGATCATATCAGCGGCCTTCCGGGACTGCTGCTTACCATGGGGAATGCGGAGCGGACAGAGCCGGTAACTATGATTGGCCCCAGGGGGTTAGAAAGAGTGGTGAATGCGCTCAGGACGATAGCGCCGGAACTGCCTTTTGAGATTCGCTATATAGAGCTGAGCCAGCCGGTAGAGCATTTGGAAGAACAGGGATACCATATTACAGCTTTTAAGGTAAATCATAATATTACCTGTTATGGCTATACCATTGAAATCCCCCGTGCCGGACAGTTTCAGGTAGAACAGGCGCAGCGCCTTGGGCTTCCCAAGAAGTGCTGGAGCAGGCTGCAGAAAGGAGAAACCCTTGAACTGGAAGGAAGACTCTATACACCGGATATGGTATTGGGAGCTCCCAGAAAAGGAATTAAACTGACATATTGTACAGATACAAGACCAGTTTCAGCTATTACGGAAAATGCTGAAAATGCCGATTTATTGATTATAGAAGGAATGTACGCGGAAAAGGAAAAGGCTGCAAAGGCAAAGCAGTATAAGCATATGACTTTTTATGAGGCAGCAAAGATTGCCAATGACGCAAAGGTAGCAGATATGTGGCTGACGCATTTCAGCCCTTCTTTGGTACGTGCTGAAGATTATATGGATGCAGTGCGCAGTATATATGCTAATGCTAAATTGGGGAAGGATGGCAAGACGGTAGAGCTGGATTTTGAGTGAGAAAAGGGCAGTTATGGAACATTTTGAAAATGACGTCTGACAATGGATACTGCGTATTGTGCAAGGGAGGGATTATGATGAAGAAAAAGAATAATTTAAAATCAATAATTATTGTAGTGTTCTGCGCCTGCCTGTGCGTGGGGTATTATTATTATCTGACGCAGAAAAATAGCGGAAAAGAAGATGTCCTGACAGATGCGGAGATGATTATTTCGCGGGATCTTAACAAATCTTATCCTAAAACAGCACGGGAAGTGGTAAAGTTTTATAATCAGATTTTAAAATGTTACTATGAACAGGGATATAGCCAGGAACAGTTAGAACAAATTGCAGAACAGGCAAGAGAATTGATGGATCAGGAGCTGAGAGAAAAAAATCCCCAGGATGTATATCTGGAGGCGCTGCAAGCGGATATTTCAGCTTATGATAAAAAGGAACAAACTATTTCCAGTATTCGTCTGGAAGGCGTCAATGAGATTGAGTATAAGACGGTAAAAGGCAGCGAGTGCGCCTATGTGGACGTAGACTACTATCTAAAGGGCAAAGATGGCAGCCAGCGTGCAAGTCAGACATATATCTTGAGAAAGGATGCTGACAGTAAATGGAGAATACTGGGATTTTATCAGGAATAATATGCGAATATGGAGGCGGCAATGGTAAGCAGTGATAAGGATGTGGTAATTCTGGCAATAGAAAGCTCCTGCGATGAAACCGCAGCGGCAGTCGTGCGAAATGGCAGAGAAGTATTATCGAATATTATTTCTTCCCAAATCGCACTGCATACCTTGTATGGCGGAGTAGTGCCGGAACTTGCATCCAGAAAACACATTGAGAGAATAAATCAGGTAATGGAAGAAGCACTGGCAGAAGCAGATATGACTTTAAATGAAATGGATGCCATTGCAGTGACTTATGGTCCGGGACTGGTAGGAGCGCTCCTGGTAGGGGTAGCAGAGGCAAAGGCTGTTGCATATGCAGCAAAGAAGCCTTTGATTGGCGTACATCATATTGAAGGACATATTTGTGCTAATTATATCGAAAATAAAGAACTGAGTCCTCCATTTTTATGTCTTGTAGTATCTGGCGGACATACCCATCTGGTGCAGGTGGAAGATTATGGAGTTTATAGAATTATTGGAAGAACCAGGGACGATGCAGCAGGAGAAGCCTTTGACAAAGTAGCGCGGGCAATCGGACTGGGGTATCCGGGGGGACCGAAAATTGAAAAGATTTCCAGGGAAGGAAATGCGGATGCTATTGTATTTCCGAAGGCAAAAGTTGCGGAAAATCCATATGATTTTAGTTTCAGTGGTGTGAAGTCTGCGGTTTTGAATTATATCAATGGATGTAAAATGAAGAATATTCCTGTGATACAGGCAGATGTTGCGGCCTCTTTCCAGAAGGCTGTAACAGATGTTTTGGTGGAACATGCGATGATGGCGGTGGATGAATTTCAGAAGGATAAATTTGCTATTGCAGGCGGTGTGGCGTCTAACAGTGTTTTGCGCGCTGGGATTGAGAGGGCATGCAGGCAGAAGGGGATAGCATTTTATTGTCCGTCTCCTGTATTTTGCACAGATAATGCAGCGATGATTGGAACCGCCGCTTATTATGAATATTTAGCAGGCAGGCGGGACGGATGGGATTTGAATGCCGTTCCAAATCTAAAATTGGGAGAGCGTTAATATGGGAGGAAAGAAATATGCGGCCATTATTCTTTCGGCAGGTAGAGGGAACCGCATGAAATCAAAAATCCCCAAACAATACCTGAAGCTGCGGGGCAGACCGCTGATTTATTATGCTCTTCATGCTTTTCAGAAGAGTCAGGTAGAAGACATTATTTTGGTTACTGGAAAAGAAGATGTGGAATACTGTCAAAAGAAAATTATAAAAACCTATGGTTTTTCCAAGGTGAAAGCAGTGGTGCCAGGCGGAAAAGAACGATACCATTCTGTTTTTTGCGGCTTGAGTGAGTTGGAGCGTATGCATTTAAAACCGGATTATGTGATGATTCATGACGGCGCAAGACCTTTTGTAGACCAGGAGATCATT
>QXWW01000005.1:0-2500 GCA_009911185.1 Lachnospiraceae bacterium | reverse complement strand
GGGAAGGATGAGCCGGGAATGGAAAGCCCGGTGCAAGCGGAGGAGGGGCCAGGCAGGGAAAGCCGTCTGGCAGACCCGGGTCCGTTAGGCGTAGCGAAAAAAAGTAGCGAAGCATCCAGAGCGCGTGCCAAGAAAAGCCGCTATTGTTTATGCTGTACCCGTACCGTAAACCGACACAGGTGGATGAGGAGAGAATCCTAAGGCCGACGGGAGAAGCATTGTCAAGGAACTCGGCAAAATGACCCCGTAACTTCGGGAGAAGGGGTGCCTGCGCGAGCAGGCCGCAGAGAATAGGCTCAAGCAACTGTTTAGCAAAAACACAGGTCTATGCAAAACCGGAAGGTGAAGTATATGGGCTGACGCCTGCCCGGTGCTGGAAGGTTAAGAGGAGAGGTTAGCGGAAGCGAAGCTTTGAATTGAAGCCCCAGTAAACGGCGGCCGTAACTATAACGGTCCTAAGGTAGCGAAATTCCTTGTCGGGTAAGTTCCGACCCGCACGAAAGGCGTAATGATTTGAGCACTGTCTCGACAATGCACCCGGTGAAATTGAAGTGCCAGTGAAGATGCTGGCTACCCGCGCCAGGACGGAAAGACCCCATGGAGCTTTACTCCAGTCTGGTACTGGGATTCGGTACTGCATGTACAGGATAGGTGGGAGGCAGTGAAAGCATGACGCCAGTCATGCCGGAGCCGCTGTTGGGATACCACCCTTGCAGTACTGGGTTTCTAACCAGCCGCCGTAAACCGGCGGTGGGACAATGCCAGGCGGGGAGTTTGACTGGGGCGGTCGCCTCCGAAAGGGTATCGGAGGCGCTCAAAGGTTCCCTCAGAATGGTCGGAAACCATTTAAAGAGTGCAAAGGCAGAAGGGAGCTTGACTGCGACACCGACGGGTGGGGCAGGTACGAAAGTAGGACTTAGTGATCCGGTGGTATAAAGTGGGATTGCCATCGCTCAACGGATAAAAGCTACCCTGGGGATAACAGGCTTATCACTCCCAAGAGTTCACATCGACGGAGTGGTTTGGCACCTCGATGTCGGCTCATCGCATCCTGGGGCTGTAGCAGGTCCCAAGGGTTGGGCTGTTCGCCCATTAAAGCGGTACGCGAGCTGGGTTCAGAACGTCGTGAGACAGTTCGGTCCCTATCCGGCGCGGGCGGAGGATATTTGAGAGGAGCTGTCCTTAGTACGAGAGGACCGGGATGGACGGGCCGCTGGTGTACCTGTTGGCATGCCAATGCCATGGCAGGGTAGCCAAGCCCGGAAGGGATAAACGCTGAAGGCATCTAAGCGTGAAGCCCCCCTCAAGATGAGATATCCCATTCGAAAGAAGTAAGGCCCCTTGAAGAGTACAAGGTAGATAGGGCAGAGGTGGAAGTGCAGCAATGCATGGAGCTGACTGTTACTAATCGGCCGAGGGCTTGACCAGAGAAAGAGAACGGATAGTCTGTGTGAATTTTTGAAGGTATAGGAAAAACAGAATAATCCTCGATAGCTCAATGGTAGAGCACTCGGCTGTTAACCGAGTTGTTGTAGGTTCGAGCCCTACTCGGGGAGTTTATGAAAGTCCTGTAAACAGTGGTGTTTGCAGGTTTTTTGTCGCAAAAATGAATGAAGATGATAACAGGAAGCATAAAAGTGTGCGGAATGTGATTGTGAACCTTAAATTAAATACATATCTATGGGATATTTCAGAGCCATAATTATGGTGCAATGGTAAGCCACAACCATGGTATTTACGAAATATTTCATTCTAGAATGGATACGCCGTAACCAGAATGACCTGAAAACGTATGGCGAATTGTTTTTCATATTCTGCGACGATATACAGGGCATGGATTTAATGAATGCACTTCAAAGCCTGATGGTTTTGTTTGCAGAGCTCACTTCTGCTTTGTCAACAGATATCACATCCATGATAAAAAGTAAAGTAACTGAGTGGATGCAGTCTCAAACCTCATTTATACAGGATTTGTTTGAAAATATTTGCTCGGAAAAAGGTTAAACTCCATAGATACAAGATTTTTTACGGCCCATTAATAGCATAATAAATTGTTATTCAAAACGCTGTATATTTTTCTGATACGCTAGTTCATCTTTCCGAAGCTGCTCTGTGATTTCAGAATATTCTTTTTTCTCTCTTAGGGCTAATTCTGCAATCTCTTTATCTTTATCTTTTACAAATAGGTCAAATAAAATTTCTTTTGCTTCTCTTTCTTTTCCCCAATTTGTAATTATAAGTTTGAGACTTATGCTTTCTATTAATTTTAATGCCAAACTTTTCCTGTCTTTCACTTGTTTCATAGCTGTGAAAGCTATTTTTTTCCATTGATATTTTCCTTCTATCTGTTCATATCCATATGTATAGTCAAAAATTTTATAGTACCTTTGATCTGGTTTCTTATTACACCATGAGATTAAAATATCTGAATGAATTTTTGATAATGTATCCGTTCCTACTTGATTAGTAGTTTTTATCATTCTCAATATATTAGATCCTT
>QXWW01000004.1 GCA_009911185.1 Lachnospiraceae bacterium | reverse complement strand
CCCCATTGTACCCGGAATAAGCATCCGTATGGATATATCCAGTATAGCCCTTTAAAAACGCTTCCGGATATTTTCCGCCCCTCCCCGGCTGGTACTCAAAATACCGGACCGGCCGTTTGCAGTCCCTGACGCTGCAGTATACCCACATGTAAGAATCCGAAGTGTTCTTCCTCCCGGGTTCTTTCAGCACCTGTACATGGGTCTCATCGATATGCAGATACTTCTGTTTCAGAAGTTCCTGCCTGAGGCGGCCGGCCACATGGGAGAGCCAGTCCCGGCAGACGCAAAGAAGCCAGTTCGACATCGTCGCTCTGCTTAAGGAAAGGCCCAGGGCCTCCCATTCCTTTTCCTGGCGGTATAACGGAATACCCAGTTCAAACTTCTGGTGGATAAGCCATGCGATTGTGGAAGCAGACGCCAGGGAATGCATAACCGGGGGATGGGGCACCGGGGACTTCTCCATATAAGGTGTTCCGTTTTTGCGGCATGCCCTGCATTCATAGGTTTCCCGGTAGTGGTCAATCACTTTGAAACTGGCAGGGATGAACTGTACCTCAGTACGGACAAACTCCTCACCGACTTTTACCATGGCGCCCCCGCACCTTTCACAGCTCTGTTCACTTTCATCGATCGTATGAAGCACTTTGCTGCGGGGAAGGTCTTTGACCAGTTTTTCCCGCTGGCCCGCGTACTTCCTTTTACGCAGATGCTTTTCGACTTCGACCAGGTCCGGCTCATGGGCACCCGGATCGGCACAGGATTCTGCTTCATTAAAAAGAGACATCTGTCCCTCCATTTCAAGGGAAGATGTCTTCTCCGACTTTGTTCCATAAAGTTTACGGGTAAGGAAATCAACCTGCTCCTTCAGGAGCCGGACCTGCTGTTCCAGTTCTTTGATCTGTTTTTTGTACTCCTGTTCTGTGTCCGGCATGGGCTGAAAACCTTCCTTTTCTGCTGGATTCATTATACCATAAAACAGCAGGATTTTCCAGTATTTATAAGGAATTTTCGGGTCTCCCTGGTTTTGGGGGATCCCATTTGCGAACCGCTCTGGGCTGCTCCGGGTTCAGCCCCTCCAACAGCCAGCGGAGCTGCTGATGGGAGATCTGTCTGGCTTCTTCGCCCGTGCGCGGCCACTGGAGGCGGCCGTTTTCGTAGCGCTTATAGAAAAGGCAGAAGCCGTCCCCTTCATAGTGGACTGCCTTGATCCGGTCCGCCCGTTTCCCGCAGAAAAGAAACAGGGAATTGCTGTAAGGATCGAGCTGGAAGCTGTACTGGATGATATCGATCAGACCGTTAAGCTGTATCCTCATATCCGTGTACCCGGTGCGCAGATAGATCTTTTCCACCCGGGAGAGATCTCCTAACATGACTGCACTGCTTTCAGTATAGTCTCCAGCAACTCGCGGGGAGTATCTTCAAAGAGTTCAACCGTCGCAGTACCGATATGGAGCACTGCCGCAGGAACGGCGCCTGAATCCTGCCTGCCGCAAAAAGATACCTCCGTAAATTCCGAGGCCGTATCCGGCAGTAACGCAGTCTGCACCATTGCCGGCCTGGATCCATTCCTTTTTCGGGGCAGTTCCTCAAGGGCCAGCTTCCGGATCTTTGCGGTCCAGTAATAATAGCTTTTTAAAGAGATATCATGCTGCTCGCACCATGCCTGATTCGTCAGGCCGGAGGCTCTGCATTGACGGATCACATCCAGCCAGTACTGAAGTTTTACCTGCTTATCCGGAGTTAAAGTGGAAATGTCCATGGGTATTCTCCTTTATCTGGATTTAGAGTTTTTGGAGTGAACTCTAAAAACTCTAACCCGGATTTTACAGGAGAACGCCATATATTTCACTACACGTTCTTATTTGACGCTTACGATGAAGCTGTCGATGACCGTCTTTTTCCCCTATTTATTCAATTGGAACAAAACCCGCACATCCCCAGAAACCCAGCAAACCGATAACTCCACTGCAAGCAGCAGAGTTATCGGCCTCGCGGCATTCGTCAAATATCCATGTAAACATGTCTATTTTCCTCATTGCTCACGGGAATCAACGCTTTCAGCCCTTATCCTCAAAGCTGCTTAACTTCATAGCCTGGTCGGATGCGCAGAACAAACATAGCTATGGAAACAGGCTCGGAGCAAATGCCGCTATGCACAAACAGGCTCGGTACAAACGCATCTTTGCAGGGGGCTCGAAGCAAACACAGCTTTGGCAGGTCATACCCCTAATACCTCAGCAAAAAAACAGGTTTAGAATCAATCTTCCTACAAAATATGCATTGCACAAAATAACCTAACATTTTTCCAATGGAAATCTAAACTATTTTACACAGCTTCGTATAGTGCCTCAGCTTCTCACGATTGCTTTATTTCTTTCATCCGCTATCAGGCAGAATGGCACAAAATATGCAATCTGCCATTGGAATCTTCAATCCTGAGATTTCTCACGTTGCTTTCACTGTCTGGTATTGTCACGTTGAATTTGTGGTTCTTATCGTCGACCTCATAAATCAGGCTCTGGAACATTGTTGCGCTTAAGATAAGATTATATGATGTATCTAACTCATCATTCGCAACAATATGCATATTGGGAAATACTAAATCACCGACTTCTATCGTCACCTGATAGAGGTTGCCATAAGCAACTCCCCCAAATCCAATAAATGGCACTCCCTTTTTGACTAATTTTCCGCCTAAAACATCTGTCAAGATTCCCTCGTTATCTGTCCACACTGGAATAAACGCACCTGTATCCAATAATGCCGTCAATGCACCCTTTAAAAGAACCACTGGCCTCTGCTGTTTCTTATCAAGCCTCAAAGAAAACTGTTTCATGGCAATACCCCCAGCATTCCTAATTGGAAAATATGGTCAGGCGTTGTATATCTTGAAACAATTTCTCCATTCAACGCCTTTTTTGTCAATTCACTCTTTGGTTTTCCTAAGTACTTTATGACTGCCGACTCAATGGATATCCCATCGTCATCTACATATTTTACATCAACAAGCCCCACCCATTGATCGGGGTATTTATCCTGAATTTCCTCCCATGTCAATCTTTTTTCTGACATAAATATCCCACCCTTCATTTCATTAATAATTCTAAACTCATCTTCTATATATTTCTACCGAATCCAATAAACCATATGGACAATTGATCCTTTTTCCCAAGCATTTGCTTCTTTATTTCCTAATTTTATTATATATCAAACTGTCTCATCCAAAATACCCCACTGCACCCATCTGGAAAATATTATCAGGTGTCGTATATACACTAAGCAAACTCCCATTTGTCTGAATCTGCATCCGCGTCAGCTCATTTTTTGATTTATCTGTGTACTTCACAACCGCAGACTTTATGGTTGCGTCATTGTTTGGCTCATATTCCACTTCTGCCAGCCCCACCCACTGGTCTGGGTATCTTTCCTGTATCTGTTCCCATGTTAATCTTTCAAGCATACAAAACTCCGTTTATTTTTTAGTATACCACACTGGCTTCTTCCCCTGCAACAGAAAAGAACCAGCCATCTCTTATTCCTCCTGATAGCTGGTTCCTGTATCTTTGTCCCTATATTTTATGATTCAGCAACAACCGCAACCTTGACTGTGATGGGTTTCCAGTACCTTGGCACATATCTGCGCCCCACTTCCTCCTCACAGTATTTCCTGCACTCCTCAAGCGGGATAAGGAAATTTGCTACGATGTTGAAATTCCTGTCATCTTTCAGTGAGTCTGCGTACTCCTTGCTGTATTTTGATATATGGTATTTCTCCGAAGTGTCCACAAGGTCGCCTGACAGGTTCATCACCCACAGGAACTCATCGCTCCCATTCCCGTCTCCCCTGTATATGATGCGCTCCACGAACATGTCCACCATCTCGCTGCTGATTTTCTCGCCTTTGAAGTCAATGAACGTGTTCAGTCTCTCCTCTATCTTCGCAAGGTCAAATAGCCTTCTCTCTTTCTCCGCCTTCTCCTCGCCATATGCAAGGACTGCACTGTCAATCTCTTCCAGCCTCTCCTCTATCTCCGCCTTCATTTCCCTGTAGTCCTTCTGTCCAAGGTCTCCGTCTGCCCTCATGACTGCCAGCCTCTTCTTCCTCTTAGCCAGCTTCTCCCTCTCTTCCTCCAGCGCATGGATGTCAGTGCCATCCCCCAGCTTCTTCTCTTCCTTCCTGCACTGCTCAATCAGCTCCAAAGCCCTTATGACGGCAGCCCTGCCATTCTTAAACAGGTGCTTAAACACGTGCCCCCAAGCCAGACTTTCATCTCACTCACCGCTGGGTTCTCACAGATAACTCCTCCCATCAAGTGTGTCGCTTCTTGTGTGTACTTGCTCATCTTCATAATCTGCCACCTGCATTTGTAGCGGTACTGCGCCTCCCTCCCATCCTTCGCCACATGCACATACTGCCTGCTGAGTGCGTACCCACAGCTGCAGAACATCTTTCGGGCATAGGCGTCGCCTGACACTTTCCTCCCGCTCTTCAAGCCCCTTGTCTCTTCTGATCCTTTTCTGGAACGTCCTTTCTTCCTGTCATACGCTTTCCACCACAAATCTTCCGATACAATCGGCTCCCAGTTCCCCTTCACCAGGTTGCCTTCTATTAGCCTGCCTTCCCCATCATACCTGTTGCGCACTGGCTCCTTATGGGTGAGGACTTTCTTCTTCCTGACTGTGTCGACCACCTCGCTCTTGCCTGGGAGCTGGTCCCCCATGTATTTGGTATTATTTAAGATACGGATGACTTTTGAGGGCGTCCAGTTCAAGTCATGCTCAAAATTGAAATGCCTGTTCCTTATCAGATACTGGCATAGGGAGCTGGAAGTCAGGGCTTCGTCTGGGTCATCGGAACAGTACTTCTCAAAAACCAGCCTCACGACATACGCCTCCGTCGGCTCCTGCACCAGCGTGTTCTTGCTGCGGTCGACTTCCTTCTTAAGGCGGTAGCCAAACATGTCGCCTCCAAGAAGCTGCTTCTTTGCCAGCTCGCCCATATGTGACTTCACCCGCTCGCTGGTCTGCATGGACTCAGCCTGTGCCAGACCCCCTTCTATTGAAAGCATCATGATGTCCATGTAGCCCATGTTGTAAGTCCAGTACCCGCCTTTTACGATTAAAATGCCAATCCCAAGCTCCTTCAAATCGTCTACCACCACCATCAGGTCTTTTACATTCCTTGCAAGCCTGCTCACAGCGTCCAAACCAGTATGTCAAACTTATGCTCCCCTGCACGTTTCTGCATCAGCCTGAATGCCTCCCTCTTTTCCGCCTTAAGCCCCGACACTACCTCTTCAAATATGTTGCCTTCTGACAGATGGAAATGCGGCGCGTCATGGATTAGCTTCAGTATCATATCCCTCTGCCCTCAAAAGCTTTCTGCTGGTCTGCGTGGTTCGTGGACTCGCGGATTAAACAGGCAACCTCAAAATCACAGGGCGCCATAGATAGGACTGTATTATAATCCGCCTTAAGCATGAACTCCTCCTTGGACATTCCTTCAATCTCTTCCCTGCTGTATTTTCCCATCATCGGCATAAAGACCATCCTCCTTTAACTTATCCTTTGCTGCAAGGTAAGTGGCGTTGTTGATATACCCCTCCCTGTTCAGCACATTCAACATCACTGCCGCCAATACATCTGTTCCAACTGCAATTTCCAACTGACCAGTACCCATGCCAGTAACCTCCTTTGAAGTGATATAATAAAGTTGTAACGGGAGTGGCTAATAAGATATACTGAAAATAATCAAGAAAGAGGTACTTATT
>QXWW01000053.1 GCA_009911185.1 Lachnospiraceae bacterium | reverse complement strand
TTGGTTCCCTTAAATGTGATCTTTCCAAGATTCTTGCAGCCGTAGAAGCTCTTTGTTCCAATCTTGGTTATATTGGCTCCGATAACTACTTCTTTCAATTTCTTGTTATTCTGGAATACCTTGCTGTTTATCTGCGTTACTTTGAAGGTAAATGATTTTCCTTTTACTTTTACCTTAACGGTAGCAGGTATGGTTATCTTCTTGCTCGTTTTCTTCATCAGCTTCACTACCGATACCGTTCCGTTCTTCGCGCTTGATTTTGTTACCTGGTACTGCAGCGATCCCACCTTGAATTTGTAGCCCTTTTTCGGCGGGTTCGGTTCTGACGTCTGCGTCGGCGGATTTAAGGTCAGGCCCGCCTCTGCTAATGCCAGCGCATCCAATGCCTGCTGTACCTCAATTGCCGTTGCATTCGGATTGTTAAGTACAAACTCCGCTGCAGCCAGGGCATTATTGTATGCCGTAACGCTGGCAGCAGTATATTTCGATAAATCCGTATACTTCGCTTTTAAGGCAGCTATTTGATTGGTCAGCTGAAGCCGCTGCTCTGGCGTTGCCACTGTCGGCGGATTTAAGGCCAGGCCCGCCTCTGCCGCTTTCAGCGCATCCAACGCCTCCTGCACCTCCGCTGCTGTTGCATTCGGATTGCCAAGCACGTTTTCCGCCTTTGCCAGGGCATCGTTAAATATTGCGACGCTGGCAGCAGTATATTTCGACAGATCTGCATATTTCGCTTTTAAGTCATTCACACAGTTCGTCAGTTCCGTCCGCTGCTCTGGCGTTGCTATATCCTGCGCATCCTTACTGATTACCGTGATCTCTACTTTCGCAGCGGGCACGTCTTTATTTACACAGGTAATCTCGATTTCTGCAGTTCCTTCTGCCACTGCCGTTACCTTGTTTCCGTCCACTGTCGCTACGTCCGTATTGTCCGAAACATAGGTCAGTGTTTTGCTTTCTGTCGTATCCTCCGGCTCTACCCATGCATCAATTTCGTAGGATTCGCCTTCTTTTATCGTTGCTTTCGTCTCCCTTACCTTGATTTCTGTAATTGCTATCGCATGATCTGTTACGCTAATCTTAACAATTACCGGAGATACATCCTGTCTTTCACAGGAGATTTCAATATCTGTCTCTCCTACTGCAATTGGCATTACCAGACCGTTTTCATCCACTGTCGCTGCTTCTTCATTTGATGAGGCATACTTCAGCGTATCGCCCTCCTGCGGATTCTCCAGCGTAGCTTCAATTTGATAAGGGGTTCCTATCAGTACGGTTTTTGATGTTTCCTTGACCTTAATTTGCGTAACCGGCTTCTCACCTTTCTCTGTAACTGTAATCTTCACCGTTGCAGTTATGCCTTCGCGTTCACAGGAAATTACAATATCTGCCTCTCCCTCTGCGATTGCTGTTACCAAGCCGCTTTCATCCACTGTCGCTACTTTTTCATTCGATGAAACATACTTCAGCGTCTTATTCTCCGTCGTTTCCTCCGGCTGCACAGACGCCCGAATCTGATACTGGTCTCCTACCTCTATGGACGCTTCTTTTTCCTCTACCTTGATTCCTGTAATTAGGATATCATGGTCTGTTACCGTAATCTTAACTGTCGCCGTTACGCCTTCGCGTTCGCAGGAAATTACAATCTCTGTCTCTCCCTCTGCGATTGCCGTAACCAGACCATTCTTATCTACCGTTGCCACTTCTTCTTTTGTTGAAACATACTCCAGCGTATCATCGTCTGTCGTTTCTTCCGGAACTACAGAAGCCTGTATCTGGTATGTTTCTCCTGTTTTTATTGTTTTTGCAGTTTCCTTTACCACGATTTCTGTGATCGGTACTTCTTCGGCAGCTTTTGTACGCTGAATAACAATAAAGCTGACCATAACATCACAATCTGCATTATCTGTGCTTTTCGGTTCAATATTCAAGGTAACGGAACCTTTCTTTTCCATTACAATTTTTTCAAAGGAAACGGTCTGTTTCTCACCCGAAATATGATGATCTTCTTCGACTGCCAGTTCCTTTCCTTCCGCATCTGCCAAAATAACCTTAGCATGACGGAAATCACCCGCATACTGAGCCCATGGATCGAAAAATCCTGCTGCGACAGTATACTCGCCCGCCGGCAGATTGTCAAACTGATAAGATAATGTCTTTCCCCGGCCGGCTGAACCGCTCATATTACGTATGCTCTCATATACGTCCTCACCGTCACGCGATCCCACTTCCTCTTCGGGATTGGTATAGCCCCATCCGGTTTCCGCGCTGTATGCACCGTCGGTAACAACTCTTCCAGTCTTATTTTTGTTCTGAATTATGTCTTTATTTGCCTCTACAACAGCCAGGCCCTTGTCTGTAAATTTCGTTGCCCCATTGTCCAAATAGTAAACAATGCCTGCAGGAGATACCGGAACCTGAAGCGCAAGCGTTCTTCCCTCCGGATCTGAAAGCGTTCCTGTGACGGTATATAAACCTATTTCTGTAGCCTCTTCCACCGCTTGTTTCTCTTCGGCATTCCAGATTACATCGGTATCGAATGTCTCGCCTGCTATTGTAATGCTTAATTTTGCTGGAAGCTCAAAAGCTTCGCCGAGATAATGCACAAGACCTGTATTAACCGTAATCTCTCCTTCTACCCACTTTGCATAGAGAGTCATATCAGTTTCTGCTAAATCGGTTGCAAAATTCCATTGTTTTGTCTTTTCTTCATCAATGAACCATCCGACAAAGTCATACCCATGTTTCTTCGGTGTTTCCGGTTCCGTTATTTTTCCGGAAGCAACGGGAACTTTTTGAGGCGCTACTTCTCCGCCTCCATCCGTGTCAAAGGTAATGTTGTATTCTGTACCCACTCTCCAATGTGCTGTAAATTCCAGATCTCCTGTCGTTCCCGCATCGACCAGCATATTTATTACCGGCTCTGTAAAGCCATTTCCAGTCCAGCCAATGAATATAGATCCCTCTTTCACTGGCTTATTCAATCTGAAATAAGGCGTCTCTACCGTATACTTCTGTCTGTTTGCCGCCTGACCGCCATCCAGGTTATAGGTAATCTGATATTCTATTACAACAGATTCTCCTTTAATTGTCACTGGATAATCCGGCATTTCAAAACGATAACTGCCGTCTGCCGCTTTGTCAATTGTAATATTCGACGGCGTGCGGTCCGCGCTCTTGATAAGCGTAGGTTCTGTCTTAAATTCATAGCCTTTCTTAATCTGGAAGGTAACTGTTTCGCCCTGCGCTGCTTCACCCTGTGCGATTTCAACCATTTCGTCTTCTGCTGTTACCAGATGCTTACCAGCGGAGATCTCTGCCTTCTTGAATACGACTGTATATTCCTGTTTCTTTGCTTCATCGCCGTTTTCCGGCAGGAAGATCACTTTCGTTTCTCCTTGCACCATTTCAAGTACTGTAACAGAGGCATTATTGTCTGCCGCCGCCGTAATTACACCTTCTGCCGCATCAACCTCCAGAGTCTTAGTGTCTGCATCAAAGTCTGCTAATTTATTAACTCCGTCTACATTGATAGCAGTCACCGTAAAGCTATCGTTTTCACTGATTGGTTCATAGTAAACTTCAAACTCTTCCAGTCCTGTCCAGTTGTTCCCCTGCGGTTGTAAAACAATACGGATAGCTGTTGTTTCAACCGTTTCAAACTTCACATCTACCAAATGTTTAAAGTCACTCAGAGCCGGCACGGAAGGTTTTTCGCCGACATACGTTACTTCCGTCCAGTTTGCGCTGTTCTTCATCGGGTTATCCGCATCGCTCCAGTCTCTGACCTTGCTGCAATCGCCGGCTGAGTCTTTCTCAATCTTATCCGCCGGAATAACCCCATTCGCTCCGCTGTAATACTCAATCTTGTATTCCTGCGGCAGACGAACTTTGCTGGCACTATTGCCGTCTTCTTCCATAAATCCAATGCGGACTTTATTAACGCTATATTTTTTCTGATCTGCATTGGACTCAGAGTTTTCTGCACCAAAGGCGGAAACTACATAGGGATAATTATCTGCATCCGTATGGAATACACCGCTTTCCCAATCACACCAGATTTGCTTGGAAGCATTGCTGACAAACTCTTTCACGCCGTCCGTTGCACGATGCGCCGGATCGTCTGGCGAGGAAATATAAGCAAAGGTTCTTGGCCATTCTTTGGGCTTATTAACGCCGTCTGCATTGAGGGCAAGATTCTTACCTGCCGGCGTATTCGTATCTGTCTGCTCTTCGACACGTACAGACGCTTCCGTCTGAGATTTTCCAGAGATTCCTGTCACCTTCACAATGCCCGCTGCGTCAAATGACACTTCTGAAAGATCCCATTCCACATCCCTCTGTGCCGTCTCGCCATTACTGTAATGCACAGTTACTTTATCCGGCATCTGCGGTGCAACGCCTACGACTGTTACCAGCGTCACCTGCTGGATTCCCACAACATCGCAAACGGTTACTTCTGCCGTTACCCGTGTATCTGTTTCTATGACAGTTCCATAAATATTAAATGTGCCGAATTTTTTCAAACGGCTGTCAGCAATTCGATCCCATTGTACTTCCATAAGCTTCTGCCCAACATTGGTATTGGCAATCACCGTTCCTGGAAGTTCCGGATAAACGCCTTTCTCTGTTGTTACACTGACTGCATCATAAGAATCCACCGACTGCTCTACCGAATTGATGGTAAATTCTGCTTCCACAATTCCTGTATAATTAGCGATACCTTCTACAACAACTGTTGCCGTACCTGGCTCTACATTATTCCGATAGCTTAATTTGTAGTCAGTTCCCTTTGTTAAGGTTACATCTCCCGATTCGCCTTTATAAACAACTGTCGGCTCCGGTTTTAACGCGCTTCCATTGTAATTCAACGAATTATCTGTAAGTGTCACCTGCGTATTTCCATTATGGAGTACATTTTTTTCAGAAACGCGAACCCTTACTTCTGCCGCTGACATAAATTTGTTGTTCGTATATGTCTCCGCCCCATACAGACGAATATATTTTGCCGTGACCGCCCCACTAAACTTCGCCAGTTTCCATTCGAACGCCTTTGTCCAATCTACCTCGCAGACATTTTCCTTGGCGTACCATTGATCCTCTGTCAGTTCTGTCTCACTAACTTTTACCTGTGCTTTCTTAACAGAACCGTTTTCACCATTTGAACGCGGCAGGTAACGTAACGCCGTTATTTCCTGCGCTCTGTCTAATTCTATCTGCAGATAGCGCTCTTTCGGAAGATTGGTGAGATCGGTATTACCTACGCCGCCTCCCCATCTGCTGTGCCAAATCGTGCCTTCATCTCCGTCATTCGCCAGTTCTGGGCCTCCTTCTGAACCCGACGTTGCCTGGTAACTGGCCGCCGTCAAAGTCATCAGATTATAGGGATAATCCAACGCGTCTTCCATGGCGTTATCCGGATCAATTTCCGTATTGCTCTTTCCAAAATGCACTTGATACGAGCTGCGCACATTATTGTCTTCCGACTCCAACAGAATCCTTACAATGCCTTCTGCATCTTTGGGCAGGATTGTAAGACTTGCATTGTCTTTTCCAGACGCCTGGATATCGTTCTCCGACAATGATGCCTCTTCAACACCAAACCATCCTTTATTCAGGGTAGCCGCATTTGCGGTATACCCGCCTGCTTTTAAAGAAGAAAGTTTGGCATCCTCTCCTATCGGGAAGGTAGGAATCCTTGTATTCAATTCCAGTTCCGTAAGCGTTGTGTTCTTTGTAAATTCCACACGCAGATATGTTTCTGAAACTGTCTGCTTCGGTGCAAAGGTACGAACTGTCACACCGTCTGACCGCTGGTTGCTTACCGTACACTCTTCCAGTTTCCAGTTTGCGCCATTATCGCCGGAAGAATAGATTTTCATCGTATTGGATGTGGGAGTGGTATCCTTCAGATATAATTTAATATTCTTTAAGTTTATCGCCGTATCCAAACGAAAATCCAAAGTTCCGCGGCCGCTCCATGCAGCGTCATTTTTAGACATCTTGTCATCCTTAAGCTTTGCCATGGTTTCCGCTACACTTTCACGCTCTTTACTGGAAATTCCATTAATATACATTTCCGGTACGTTTGCCATAGCTTCGCTTCCATCCTTATAATCGCCGCTTGTCACACGTATGGACGCCAACACATTAATCGTCTCGCCAAATACATTTGATGTTCCCTGTATTTTCTGCGTCTCCGCCTTATTCATGTCTACATCGCCATTCCATGTTACCGGAAACTCTGCGGAAAGAATCGTGCCGTCTGGCAATACTGCCGGACGCGACGCAGGAAGTGTGAAATCAGAACCCAATCCTACGGCCGCAGAATAATTCAAAAGCGCCGCCACTGCTTCTATCACCGTGATATAAATTGGAACGCGCACATTGACGTCAGCTATCGTACCGTATATCTCGTACTCTGTTTCCTCACTTGTCACACTTTCCCATGTGATATTCTTCGTCTCAGACGTACCGTCCGTATAATTCACTTTCACAGTAGCAGGAAGCTGTGGAGTCACACCCTTCTTGACATACAAATGTCTGGAAATTTCATAGCTTTCCATCTTCTTCTCGGAAGGATCCAAACTCTCCGCCCTTGTCGTTACTGTTACGGAAGTCTCCGTAAGTCCCTGTGCCTGCGCCTTTACAGTAAAGGAGCCTGCCTTTTTGGTGGACTGTACGATTGCTAAAAGTTTGCCTTTTCCGGCTTTCCTTGTCTTCTCGCTATGAGCCGTCGTATCATTCTGCACGCCATTATCAAGCGCCATAAGTACGCCGTTACCCTCTACAGATACCGTGATTTCCGGCTCTGCGCCGTTCACAAATTTGCCGTCCTCGTCCTGCACATCAATGGTAATATAGCTTAAATCCTTTCCGTCAGCCGTAATCTCGGTGCGGTCCGCCTCTGCGGTAAGTTCTGCGGCTTCCTTCGTCGTCTCTACGAAGCTGCGTCCTTCGGTATCCTCAATCTCATTTCCTTCTGCATCAAATGCCTTCGCTTCTAACTTCCCTTCTTCATAAGGTACGTTAAATGTTGCATAAAGAGACGTATGGCCGCTGGCTTTGCCGGTATCAAAGCAGCCGGTTCCTTCCGTATAGTTCTGGTAGCCGCCGGTAGGCGTATCCGTATGCGCTGCCGTTGCCGTGCCTACTTCCTTGCCGTTTAAATAAAGCTTTATTACAGGAGCGTCGCTGTAAACGACAACCTCTACATTGCCATCGTCGTCTATCATTATCTCGTCCCGGTTCCATACCGGCAGCACATGGAGCGTATTCACTTTATCATTCCACTGGCTCTGGTACAGATAGAAGCTGTCTTTCGGGAAGCCTGCCAAATCAATAATTCCAAAGTAAGAACTCTTTGCCATATTCGGCCAGCTATTGTTGGAGCCAACAGTTCCTACGCCGTTATAAGGCGTCGGCTCTCCGATATAATCGAATCCTGTCCAGATAAACTCGCCTGCATTGAAGTCCTGGCGCATGGTAACCCACATTCCTTCGCTTGCCAGCGCACCCCAGCCTACCTTGCTCTTGTCATAGGAAGTCAGGCGTCTGTCCCCTTTGCCTCCGTCACTGTTGGAATTTTTCCTGTCATAAACGCCGCGGCTGTTAACGGACGACGCCGTCTCAGAACCGTAAACCATCCAGTTCCTGTCATAACCACTCTTAACCTGAGCAGAATTTGCATAGTTAAATCCTACCACGCCGCCTGGAACGTTACTATAGGTACTTGCCGTGGCAAATTTCTCTGCCGTGCTTATGTAACCGCCGTTCTTTATCTGATTATCACCATAGGTAACGTAACGGGTCGCATCCTCTTCTCCGACCCAGGTAATCAGTTGCTGCGCCATCGCCGGATACTCATTTACTCTGCTCGTATCATATAAGCCCTCGAAAATCTCATTTCCAAGACTCCACATCACGATGGAAGGCGCGTTCTTTCCGCGTTTTATCATTGCCTTGAGGTCAAACTCACACCATTTCTCATCTGCTTTCGCCCCCACAATCTGATTGCCTGCTTCGATTTTCTCGTCAAACCATTTTCCATAATCCTCTACGTTTCCGTTTTTCCCGGAATACCAGCAGTCAAAAGATTCTTCTATTAAGAGCATTCCTTTCTCGTTACAGATATCAATCAGTATCTGGGAAGCTGGATTGTGGGTCACGCGAATCGTATTCACGCCCATCTCCATCAGCTTTTCCACCTGACGCTCCGTGGCGCGGTACCAGGCCTCCGATCCAAGGCCGCCCTGGTCATGGTGCATACACACGCCGTTCATCTTCATATTCTCGCCGTTGAGGAAAAATCCATTTTCCCTGGTAAATTCTATCCAGCGGAACCCGAACTCAGAATCGTATGCATCTACTACATCATCTCCCACGTACACTTCCGTGTGAACCCTATACAGGTTCGGTTTCCCTATAGCCCAGAGTTTTGGGGACGGCACGGTAACTTCCGCTGTAATCTCGCCTTCTTCACCCGCTGCAATTTCTTCAGCCGTTGTCTTCTCTCCGGTCACCACTGCCTCTGTGCTGCCCTTTTCATACACCGTCTGGCGCACAGAAACACTCTTTGTTTCCGCACTGTCATTTTTTACGGAAGTGACAACGTTAACTGTGCCGGTTCCCTCTTCAATATCCGGTGTTGTTACTGTTGTCCCGAAATATGACACGTGCACGGAATCCGTAACCGTCAATTTCACATCGCGGTAAATACCACTGCCGGAATACCAGCGGCTGGAGGGCAGTTTATTTTCTACTTTCACAGCCAGCACGTTTTCCTCTCCGCCGGTCTTAAGCACATCCGCCGGCAGCACAAAAGAAAACGGCGTATACCCATACGGATGGGTTCCAAGCTTCTCGCCGTTTAAATACACGGTGGCATTCATATAAACGCCGTCAAAATCAACGCTGACCACCTTGTCTGCCGCTTCGGAAGGAAGGGTAAACGCCTTCCGGTACCATCCGGTACCGCCTAACACCAGACCGCTCTCCGGTTCTACCGGGGACGCTGCGGTATACCCCTGGTCGATACTGTAATCATGGGGAAGATTGACATTCTTCCAGGAGGCATCGTTATAATTCCGCGCCTCTGCTCCATTCACATCTCCCAGATAGAACCGCCAGTGGTCGTTAAAGGAAACGGAACGCTCGCCCGCCGCTCCGTAAGAATCCACATAAACAGTTTCCAGCGCAGACGTTGCCTGATTGGAAGTTTCTCCGGTTTTCTCGCCTGCATTGCTCCCAGCGGCCATCACATCAAAAGCTCCCGTATTCAGGATGACTGCTACCGCCAGAAAGGTACTAAGGTACCTTTTCATTCGTCTAAATTGCATATAATACCCTCCTTTTTTTTATAAAACCTTGTATTTTTACCTCCTTTTCCATATGATAATTTAGATTATAGTGTCAAATCATACAAAATCATATGTAATATTTTTTATATTTTGGTATTATTTTTGTTTTAGACATTAAACTCTTTCCTGGGGTTCAGCCGCATCTCTCCCACCACTGGACGGCTTTAAGACTTTTACCCAGAATAAACTATCTTCAACACTTTGTTCTAAATTTATAGGAAAATACTTTCACACTTTAGCGTGACAAGCTCTTTCTTAATAGAATTAGAAAAATGAACCGTATGGAGCACGCAAAATTGGATAGGGGGATGATTAGTCCCCCTTCCACACCACCTGGCATACCGTTCGGTACCAAGGCGGTTCAATAGTT
>QXWW01000052.1 GCA_009911185.1 Lachnospiraceae bacterium | reverse complement strand
GACTTTGTCGCAGCTTGCGATAAAGTTAAATCTGTGCGCTTGCCCTGCTTCTTCATCGCTTCCAGCTTCATCTTGTATGCGAATGCTTTTTCCGATGGGAGCAGTTTTTCACGGTGCAGATTGCTGTCCACTACGGCGATAACTGCCTGATTTCGGTCAAGGGGATAAATCAAAGCGGGAACTTCTGTAAGTCCCGCCTTGATTGCCGCATACAGTCTGCGGTGTCCCGATATGACCTCATATTCGTCTGTTTTTTCTTCCATTGGGCGGACAATCAGCGGAGAGATAATTCCCTGTGCCTTGATACTCTCTGAAAGATTGTCCATTTCTTCATTATCAATTACCTGAAAGGGATGTCCCTCAAAGGTATGGAGTTTATCTGTCGGGATATTTGCCGCCTTTTTCTTCGGCGTATTATTGGTTTTGGTTTCTGTATTTGTCATCGTACATACCTTCTTTCCTTGTTTTTCGTAAGAACAGCGGCTTCCGCCTGCCGTTCGGTTTCAATTACTTCTTTCAGTTTCGGGATTTTTTCTGTAACTGCTTTGGCAATGGATAGTTCCTCCCGCAAAGGCTTGATTTTGGCGGAGATTGCCCTTGCTTCGGCGTTTAACTCATCGCTTTTTTTATGGCGGTTGCGGTTGTATATGGACTGCCGTTCCTTTTCCAATGCTGAAATCTGTTGCTCTGTTCTCTCAATAAAGGAAACAAGCTCCTGCGGGGAATCAATATGATTCTCACATAGGAACTTGTATTCTTTCAGCGTTTTATTTAAGTTTACAACCTCCTGCCGCATAGCGGGAGAAAGCAAGCGGGGCGTATCTTTCGCAATATTGTTTCCCGTAACCAGCCGACAAAGTTCGATTACAAGGGCAAACAATATCTGTATCCCATCCATGCGCTTCATCTTACCGTACTCGATTTCAAGCGATAACAGCGGCGTATATTTCGGTTTCTGAAATGGGACATATCCTACATACCTCTGATTGTTAAGCAGCCTTTCACGAATCGCCTGCGGCGTGTATTCCTTGCCCAAGCGGTCTAAGCGGATGGCTCTCTGCCAGTCGGGGGCTTTTACGGAGTAGTGGGCGAATCGTTCGTCACGGCGTATCTCGTATCCCATATCCTTCAAGCGTATTTCAAAGGCTTTGAAATTGGTGGATTGTGCAAGGGCAGTATCAATATCGCCCTTCAAAAGTTCCCGGTGCGTCATACCGCCTTTCTGCTTCAGCCAGTATTCCTTTTTCCCGCCGCCGTAAAAGTCTGCTTCCTTCAAAACGCTTTTTCCGTATTCAAGGCATACGGCATCGGAGATTTCCCGCAGCCGGTAATGGTCGGAGATATGGTTTTCAAACTTTCTGCCGGTCTTAAAAGAAACGGAATTAACTACAAAATGGTTGTGCAGGTTATCCGTATTCAGATGGGTAGTGACAACAATTTCATAATCGCCGCCCCACATACGCCTTGCGGTTTCCAAGCCGATTTTGTGCGCTTCTTCGGGAGTAACCTCGCCTGTCTGAAAGCTTTGATACCCGTGATACGCCACATTGCCGCCCGTTTTTCCATAACGCCGCTTGGTTGCTATCATATGCTCATAGGCTCTTTTGGCAGGGCAGTTAATGGCGGATACATACATCTTTCTGTCGGTTTTAGCGTCGTTCTCAACATAGCGGAGTGCCGCCCACAAATCTTCATCCAAGAACTTTTTATCGATGGTCTTGTTGGGATTGTCCGCATAGTCGATAACCTCTTTCAGCCTGTCTTTGACAGGCCAGAAACCTGTGGTTGCCATTTTTGTTTCACCTCAATTCCGTTTACAATCTGCTTCATGCTTTCTTTATCTGGCAATAAAAGTTTCGAGTGAATTTCATCAATAAGCGCAAGCAGCTTTGCTTCCATTTCAGGCGCAATACCTTCCGTATTACAAACCTCGCATAGCTTGCCGTATAAATCATAAAAAGTGTCGGGTGGAACGGTTCTCGGTTCATAACCTAACGCTCTCTGCACCATATATTCGCTAACGGAGAGGTTACATTTCTCCGCCAGCCGTTTGATTTTGTCTTTATCATTCGGCTTTGTACGAATATCAATTCGTGCATATTTTTCTTTTGGATTTCTGTTCATAGATTTATCAGTCCTTTCAAATAGGGTGTTAGGGACGCCAGTCCCTAAAGATAAAACGGGCGGTAACGCCTGTTTTGAATTGGAACTTGCCGTACAAGTTCCCTGCTTGTTACAGCATACGACATCTCCGCTGTCTCTCCCGCGATGATTTTGCCGGTCTGCCTGAATGCAGTTCCTGCCCCCGTCTCAGGCGGCGTTGTCTTGCTCATATCATCGCAAAATCATATCCCATTCAGCCTATCATTCAGTTGCAACCGGCGTTTTGGGCGACAAAAAAAGCCGGCACACGAATGTGTACCGACCCGTCAAGAGGGTAGAATTCCCCCTTGATGCGTTGGGTTTCACATCCATGTAACCGGCTTTCAAATTCAAAGTCGTGCTTCGTCCGTTCCCGTTTCCGCCCCGAAACAAAAGGCATTGAAACAGTAGCAATATTTTCGTTAGCATATTGCAGCGTTGTCGGCTTGCGCCGTCCTTAAAAATCTGTGTAAGTCCATATTCAGTTGTTACTCTCCGAAAAGAGTGTTTTATTATATATCAGCAAACGGGTGTTTGTCAATACTTTTCGGAAAACTTTTGAATATTTTATCGGCAGGTGGGTATACTATTAGATTTAGCATTGAAAAGAGCCAGGGACAAAAGGAAACCGCCGCTATGGTGTTACCCATTCACGGCGGCATATATAGAGATTAGGTTTCCAGTTTCTTTATAACGCTTATTTTCAAGTTTTCCGCTTCTATCAGTGTTGCCTGCCTGCACTTCGGACAGTAGAGGGGGAAGTTTTTCAGTTCCGTATTTTCCCGTATTTGCAACCTTGTTTTGTTCCTACAAACAGGGCAGTGTACCCATTCAGTTTTATTATTCAAGTCCATACAACACCTCAATAATCGTCATGTCTGCACCTGTTGCAGTTCTGTATAATCGCCGGCTTCTTCAAAACTTAATAAAAATATCATTCTCCTGTCAAAAGTTCTCTCGGAGCAATTTTCTTGACCCTAAGTGACATCAGGCAAACTGCACCAAACGTGAATATCACAAGCACACCGCCCGCAATCAGACACAACAGAACAGGTGCGTCAAAAGTACCCCTTACAATTCCCACACCGCCTAAAACCAAAGCCATAAGCGGATTTATCAGGGGAATACTAAAGGCTGTTCCAATTGCCGCAGAAATTATTACTGAGGGCATAAAACTTATTGCGGTTTGTAAAACCAGCTTTGATGTGGTGAAACCTATTGCCTTTAATATGCCGTAATCGCGCTTTTTTCGGTTAAGAGAAGTGCGTACAAGCAGATACATAACGAAAACTATTACTATACAGCTTACCATTATAATTGCGGCAACTATGACCTTGACAAGCATTATATACACGCTGCTCGCGCTGTCAATCAGCGACTTGATATTCTCCGCAGTGTTTAACCCGCTTTTGATATGCTCAGAAATTCCTGCGTTAAACCCATCAACATCAACGCTTTCCACCAAATCAATATAGTAAGTAGCATTAGGCAAAGTGCCGATTTTCTCGAAGCCTTCCCGTGTTAAAACACAGTCTTTACCAAGATAATTGGTTTCCTGTGAAAATCCTGTAACTATGTAATTCGCTTCAGAAATGTCTGCTTTTACTGAAATTTCATCACCTATTTTTATGCCACTGTCTTTAGCGTATTTCACAGCTATAGCAATTTCATTGTCATATTTCGGATATCGCCCCTCAATTATTCTGTTCTGGTTGTTCAGCTTAGAGCAATCATCAACTACCGATACATATAAGGTCGAACCTCCAACATGATGAACCTCCATATTATTCGTAGTGTAAAGATAAAATTTCTCAACTCTGCTATCGCTTTCTAACAGAGAAATAAGCCGGTTTTCGCTGTCAAGTTCAACATTTATCCCGCTGTCTGAATATTCACCCACAATCATCTCAACCATTGGCTGCACATCAGTTATTACGTTTGTGAACATCGTTGCAGAAAACACGGCTATCAGCGAAACGACAAGCATTGTAACGCATACGGTGAGATTTTGCTTGGCATTTGAAAACGTGGATTTCATTGCAAGGGCAGCATTTAAGGAAAGGGAAGTTTTTTCGAACGGAAATTTGTTTTTCTTGAAGTTGTGTGTTGTGATACCCTGCCGCATAGCGGTTATCGGCTCAATTTTTTTAATTTTTCTTGCGGAAAAATACACCGCTGCTAAAACGATACCCGCAATAAATATTAAAGTAAGCAAAAGCGGCAGCGGCTGAAACCGCACAGAGTAGGGAATACCCGTTTGCGCTATCATCATTTCGTTTAGGGGTGGAAAAAACCCATAAGAAAGTGTTATTCCGACAATGGCGGCTATTACCGTAATTCCCACAAACTGCGTCAGAAGCGATGAGATTATCTTCCCGCTTGTATATCCGACAGCTTTAAGCGCACCTAAATTCTGCATATTTTCCCCAATGAAATTTGTGATATTTGAGGTTATCACCACCACGCATATCAGCAGCACCAATAAAGCCATTGCGCTTAAAATCCCCGTACAAATCGACTGTGAAACATATCGAGAGGTTGTTATCATTTCATAGTCGTTTGACGTAAGCATAACATCGGGATACTCTTCTGCAATTATGCCTTTAATTTCAGCAGAGATTTCTTCACACTCTGAAGCAAACTTAACTCGTGCGGAAATATAAGCGGAACTATAAGGATAATATTTATCATACAATTCCTCCATTTTATCGTCTGTCAACAACAAAGCAACCATCGAGCAGTTATGTGAACCAATCATCGCACTGTTGAAGAAGCCGCACACCGTATACTCAAACTCTTCGTCAAAAATGCTGATTTTGAATGTATCGCCCACCTTGTAATTGTTTCCTGTACCATAAATCATCGGCAGATATATTCCGCTTTTGATGTCGCTGTCCTCAGTGATTTCCATTTTGCCTACCTTGCGGGAAAGAGCGTTTTCTTTTTCGATAATTACTCCAAATTGTGACAGATTTCCGCCGTTATACTCAAACGAAATGGGGGCAGAGAACGCTTCTCCCACCGTATATTCCGTAATATCGGAACGGTTTTCAAGCATATCAGAAACGAAACTTGTAAAATCATCACTAACCGCATAAGTCGCAATGTTAATATGACCGTCATTCAGCTTGTCGTGACTACGTTCAAAGTTTTTCCGATAATCCATTGACAGCATAAGCCACAAATTCATCATCAGCGAGGACAGTAGCACAAGCACGATTATAGCTACAGTCTGCCCCTTTGCCTTGCGTATATTCGAACGGGTAAGCAGTAAATTTCTGTGCATATTACCACCCCATTTCTGTAAGAAAATCCGCCAGCTTTTCGTGACGTTTATTGTCATTTGGGGTGTATTTCCCTAAATCACATTCGCCCATTATAATGCCGTCTTTAAGGTACAGAATACGGTTTGCACGTCTTGCACTTCGCATATCGTGAGTAACCATTACGATACTTTGCCCCTGCTCGTTAAACTTCGTGAGCGTATCGAGAACGTCAAGACCTGACTTTGAGTTTAATGCACCCGTAGGTTCATCAGCAAACAGGATTTCGGGCGAGTTTATCAAAGCACGGACGATACCCGCTCTTTGTGCTTCGCCGCCCGAAATCTGCGTAGGAAATTTATGTATCGTTTCTTCAGGAATATCCACCGCCGAAAACAGTTCTCTCGCTTTAGTCGCAAGTGCCTTTTTGTCATTGTTCACAAGCAATCCCGCCGCTAAAATGTTGTCAAGAACGCTCATTGTGTCGATAAGATAAATCTGCTGAAAAATAAATCCGCAATGGTCACGCCGAAATACGGCAAGAGAGTCTTGTGACAATTCGGATATCATTTTATCCCCAAATGTAATCGTACCAAGCGTAGGGGTGTCCATTCCCGATAGGGCATACAAAAGTGTGGACTTTCCCGCCCCGCTTGCCCCCATGATAACGGTAAAATCACCCTTGTAGAGCTGTAAATCAATATTCTTTAGAACATGCTGCATGACGCCGCCGTTTGAAAATGATTTACTCAATTTTTCAGTTTTTAATAAAGTTTCTTTCATACGGTAAGCCTCCTTTTTTACATGTTCTATTTTACTTATCCAATTCTTAACTGTCTTTATGCAATCCTTAAATATCCCTTAAATCGTACTGCTGAGAGCAATCCAAACGGTCGCTTTCAAACCGCTTTGCCCGTTTTCAAGTTCCAGCCGTCCCCTCATCCTTTCCATACAGGAATCGGCGATATACAGTCCCAAACCTGCGCCGTCAATACCCTGAGTATTGCTTCCACGCTTAAATTTTTCTTTCAGAAGCGGCAGTTCCGATTCGCCGATACCCCCGCCGTAATCTTCAATACAAACCGTAAGATACTTGTCCTCCATACCTATCGTTACATTGATGTTTGTATCGGCATACTTATAGGAATTAGCAAAGATATTATCCAATACCTGCTGCAAGCGCAGCTTATCTGCAAACAGCATACAGGCAGGAACAATAGGTATTTCCGCTCGGTGCAGATAATCGGCATTTTGAAGTAAAGCCCACAGTTCCTCGCTTTTCAAATCTGTTGGCGTTACCGAAAGCTCATGAAGCTCCTCCAGTGTGGCAGAAAACAAATTGGTAACCAAGGTGTTAATCTGATCGGCTTTTTGAATAATCTGCCTATAATTCTCCCTGTTTTTTTCGTCCGCCGCCAATGCCGCCCCTACCTCAGAAGCAGCCTTGATACTTGCGATGGGTGTTTTAATGTCATGGGACAGCTTTGCCACAAGTTCCTTTTTGCTTGCATTGGCTTTTGACTCAGCCATTCTTGCTTTTTTGAGTTCGGAACGCATTATATCAAAGCTCTCCGTAAAAGCCCCAAACAGATTGTGCCGATCCATTTCAAGTGGGATATCCAAATTACCTCCCGCAATGCGTTGTGCAAAATTTCTCAGCTTATGAAAAGGCTTTATCACAGTGCGTCGCAAATAGAAATAATATGCCGCTCCGATACCGCATTGCAGAACAATTACCGCTATAACAGCAAAAATAGCGGTTTGTTTTTCGGTTTGAAAAGTCAATGAATCGTCATTGTAAACAATGAGCTTTCCTACAACCGAACCCTCGATTTCTATGTCAAGAATGGTGTCCTTATGGCTGACAGCCGTATTTATGCTTTCGCTGAGTCCCGGTTTCGTTCTATACAGGACTGCTCCGTTGGAATCGAGAACAACATAATCGAGCGTCGTGTGATTGCTGTAGGCTTCCAAAGAGTTCCAATCATTTTGTACCGTCTGTATGATTTCATTGACTGTTACTGTATTCTGCAAATGCTCTGTCTTTGGATATGTAAACCAAATGAGAACAGCGAGTTCCGCCACCAAAGTAATAAGCAGTCCACTGAAAAAAATACGACCTCTCATTGCTTTCCTCCGTTGAATTTGTAACCGTCACCCCAAACAGTGAGGATATATTCGGGATTACTCGGTTCACGCTCAATCGCTTCACGAATTTTACGGATATGGACATTCAGCGTGCTGTCGCCTGTAAATTTATCTTCCCAAATCTTTTTAAAAATTTCTTGTTTTGTAATCAGCCGACTTGCGTTTTGTATCAGATAAGAAAGCAGCTTAAATTCCAGCGAAGTCAGCTTTACCGGAATCTGATTAACAAAAATCTGTCTTGCATTAAAATCGACACACAAATACCCATCATCATATTTTTCAGTCTCTTTACCTCCGTATCGTTTCAGTACCGCCCTGACCTTTGCAAGTAAAACGCTTAGAGAATACGGCTTTTGAATATAATCGTCACCGCCGATACTCAAGGCGACAATTTGATCATCTTCACTTGTCCGAGCAGATATAAACAATATAGGAATTTCCGTAGTTACCCGTAGCTCCTTGCAAAGTGCAAAGCCGCTGCCATCACCAAGATTTATATCCAGCAAAAGCAGCTTTGCAGTATTTTCCTTAAAAAAATCTCTGCAATCTGAAACACTGTATGCAATCGCCGTTGTAACATCAAACAGATTAAAGTATTCTGCGGTACTGTCTGCAAGCAGTTTTTCGTCATCTATAATTAAACAATCGTATGTCATTTGGTGTCTCCTTTTCAAAAAAACTAAGTAATCTTTCGTTTTGCAATTTACGGTTTCTTTCTGCGACCGTCTACCGGTCTTTCTGCACTTTTGGGAATCAGCCAAGTATTTCCCATTTTGACAGCGCCTTTAATTCGATCTGCATTACAATACTGTAATACCCGCCGATCCGATATTCCCCACTTGGCGGCTGCTTCTTTTGTCGTAATATAATCCATACTGCACCTCCAAATAAACTTATATTTACATTATACTTCGTTTATCCGAAGAATACAAGGATATAAATATGAACTTTCCCAGCTTATAACAGGAAATTACATAGCCTATATCAAGAGATTTCAGACCGTTCAATAAATTACTCCCCGAAATAGAAAAGCGGCAGAGATTTTCTCCTGCCGTCTTTATCTGTTTATGCGAAAATGATTTCCTCATTCACAATCTCCCTCGCACACGCCCTTATGTTATTCATTCTTCCAAGCCATTCTAAGGCGTTTTCCTCCTTTAGCCGTTCCGTAATACCCTGTGCCTGTCTCATCTGCTCTGTGAATGCTTCAAATCGTTCCTGTGCCTGCCTGTCGATGCCGGCAAGGTATGTGTTCAGTTTGCCGCTTGTAAGGAGATTAGCATATGTAACTCTGTGGTATTCTTTTAGATACCGCAAGTGCCGCTGTCCCCATACACCGATAAGCTTCTGTTCTTCTTTGGGAAGTGATAGGCAGGGGATAAGATAATCCCCGCTTTACATGAGTTAAAGACAGTGTTTCGGGGAAGTACCATAATCGGCACATTCCCCATGCCTATTTAATCAATTTTCCCTACAAAACGATAGTAAATCTCAATGTCCCTCACTGTCTTACCGTTCCCGTCTTTCCATGACTGGTGGACAACGATTTTCTCAATCAGTTCATTCAAAAGCGGGGCGGTAAGCTCGTCAATGGCACTGTATTTCTGGATTAAGTCAATCCAGCGTTTGGCATCGTCCGTATCCTCTTTTATTTCTTCAAGCCTTGCGGAGATAGTCTTGACCGTTTCATCAAGCTGTTGCTGCTCCGTGCGGTATTTGACGGAGAGCATGGAATAATTTTCTTCGTCAAGCAGCCCTTTTACCCTGTCTTCGTACATCTTCGCAAAAAGGCTGTTCAGCTCCTGCCTGCGTTTCTGTGCCTTTTTCAGCTCTTTTTCGGCACGGGCATTCTCGGACTGCCGCTGTTTCTCGCTACCTTGCAGCAGCCGTTCCAGAATGGCATCCTCATTCTCTTTTACCGCCATCAGCCAGTACTGTAACCTTCCGAGGACAAACGCATACAAAATCTTGTAAGGCGTGTAATGGAGCGTGCAGAAGTTCCTGCCATACGCCGCATACCGGGTACAGCGGTAAAAACGCCCCTTGTCCTTTGTGTTTGCCGAGCCGAGCGTCCATCCGCATTCCCCGCACCTTATAAGCCCTGCGAATATCTGCGGCTCATCGTCTTTACGGCTCCGTCGCCGTGAATTTACATGCGTCTGCACCAAATCCCACAAATCCTGCGTGACAATCGGCTCATGCGTATTTTCCACCACGAACCACTCATCCTCGCTGTGCTTGATATTCTTTTTGGATTTATAGGACATCTTTGTCAGCTTGTAATGGACGGTATGACCAAGGTATATCTGGTTGGCGAGGATATTGCTGACGGTCTGTATGCACCAGCGGTATTTTACTTCTTCTGGCTTCCCCTCAAACATGGACGCCTTATACCCGTTCCGTTTATAAAGCCACCATGTTGGGACTGGCACTTTATCTTTGGCGAGGGCGTGGCAGATTTTCTTTGCCCCATACCCATGTGCCGCAAGTTCAAAAATACGTTCCACAATCCATTTCGTTTCCTCATCAATAATGAGCCTGTTCTTTTCCGTCGGATGCAGCTTATACCCTAAAGGCGTGACTGGGGCGATATATTCCCCGTTTTTAAACTTGGCTTTCATCGCATTTTTTACCTTGCGGCTCGTTTCCTTTGCCTGCCACTCGTTGACGATGTTCTTGAATGGGGCGATGTCGTTGTCCTCCCTTATCGTGTCAACGCCGTCATGGATTGCGATGTACCTTACGCCCTTGCTCGGAAAATAAAGCTCCGTGTACTGCCCTGTGAGGATATAGTTCCTGCCAAGCCTTGACAAATCCTTTGTGATAACGCAGTTGATTTTCCCGTCCTCTATGTCCTCAATCATGCGCTTGAAGCTCGGACGCTCAAAATTTGTGCCAGAAAATCCGTCGTCCACATACTCGTCAACGACTAAAAATCCCTGTTCATTTGCGTAATCCCTGAGGATTTGTTTCTGCGTGGAAATGCTTGCGCTTTCCCCTTCCAGTTCGTCATCACGGCTCAAACGCATATATAACGCTGTATTGTATTGCTGCTGTTTCACTTGTTTTAACCTCCTGTCTTTGGAAACAGCCCGCCACAATACACTGCTTGCATGAATCTATTATAGCATGGGGCAGGCTGTTTTTCCATCATTGCAACAATATTTTTCTTATGGTTTTTTCATCTCGTACCGCATG
>QXWW01000051.1 GCA_009911185.1 Lachnospiraceae bacterium | reverse complement strand
TCAGGCACGGATAGCATCATAACAGAAAACTGATATTTTTTAGCCACAAGTGTTACAAAAATGTTTGACCACAACAAGTACAGGGCGGTAAATTCTTCCTGCTGTCTTTTCATAAGGCTCCCCTTTCCAACAGCAGACACGGTATTGTGAAGTGTAGGTACAGCATATCACATCTGCCCTTAAACTTCAACGCTTTAAAGCGATAATCTTTCCGCTGTCTGTTATTCCCCGTCATCATCACCCCAATTCTCCCCGTCATAAAGTCCATAACCCTGTGTGCTGCGCCGAAATATATTTGCAAGAATGCAGAGCAAATCCCGTCCGTCTTTTCGGAAATGGGCGTTGACGGTGTATTCCGTGCCGCCGATTTTCTCGCTAAGGCTTATCGGCTCTGGGATGCGGACAAGGGGCTTGACATTCTCGGCGGGCGGCAGAGGGGGATATATTTTGTCGGGGTTTACCATAGGGGCGTCTTTGTATTCTTTCATAATTGCTTGTATTTCTTCCTCGGACAGCCTGCTCATCGTAATGATTCCTCCCTCCTGCGTTCTGTTTTAGTTGGCTGTTTCTGATGATTTGACCGTTGGTTTTCTATCGTGTCATGGATTTGATTTAAACAGTCATCTATATGGGCGGAGCGTTTTTCGATAGCGGCGGCATATTTCAGCCGCTTTCTCAAGTCCGTTATCTGCTCCGTCACTCCGTTCTTCTCGGCTCTCAATGTTTCTTTTTCGGCTGGTGAAGCACGGCGTATCTTATTCTGCAAGTGCCGCCGATAATCGGTAAGCCGTTCCATTTCCGACTGATTTTTGTCCCTGTCGGCGTGTAAATCGGAGAGGGTGGAGATGTTATGCTTTGACATATACCGTACCTGTGCGGTAATCTCATCCAGTTTCCGAAGCTCCTCTTTCATCAGCGGGCTTGTCGGCTTGTAGTCTGTTCCTTTCGGAAATATTCCCAACTGGTAGCACCAGTAGTAATACAACGCTAAGATTCCTGTTGTTTTCTGTCTTGGTTTCCATGCATTTTTATATTCCTCTGGCATATGGGGAGAGTAGGAAATCCTCGCTTTGTAGTTCCCGTACCTCGCCCTTGTCCTAAATGCGAACGGATAAAATCGGGTGTCAGCCGTCCGTCAAGGGTATCTAACCTTGTAAAATGCTTATACTGCGACAGCTTCATCTTCCAATGGCTGCCCGAAAAATCAACCTCATAGCCTTTGTCGGTAAGGTATTTCATCATGTGCGGAATATCTCGGCTGCCGCTGATTGCTTCCGCTAAATCTTCCAGATAGACATTGTAGCGTGTCGGCTTTCCGCTTTTCTCATCCAGATACAGCGGTCTTGACGGTGCTTTCTTTGGATTCTCAATCACCGACAATCCATACTCTCGGCATAAACGGTCGGACACTTCCCTTAACCGTTTCTGCTCTGATTTTGAATAATTATATTTCTTTCCGTCCAAATACGAAACAGAGTTAAAACAAAAATGATTGTGCAAATGTCCTCTGTCAAGGTGGGTGGCAACGATTATCTGGTGTTTGTCTCCCCACATTTCCCTTGCAAATTTTAAACCGATTTCATGGCACTGTTCGGGCGTTACCTCGTCTGGCTTGAAGCTCTGGTAGCCATGCCATGCGATATAGCCGCCTGTCTTTTGGTACTGCTTTTTTGTTAAAATCATCTGTTGCAGAGCGGTTTCTTTTAAACAGTTGAGAGCGGAAACATATTCGCCGCTGTCTGTTTTCTCTGGATTTTTCACATAGGAAAACACATGGAAGAAATCCTGCATATCCTCATTCGGCATGGTCTTTTCTGGATTTTCTACATAGTCAATCAAATCTTTTAAGTTCCCCTCGATATGCCAAAGGCTTGTTACCGCCATATCAAACCTCCCCTTTCCCTACAAAATTTTCTATATCAAACGGTTGCGGCATGGTAAACCTCTGCTGTAAATTTACCGCCAACTGCTCGATCTCCTTACAGATTTCAGCAGCGGAAGGGAAATAGGGAACGCACTTTTTAAAGGCGGCGTGTACCTCATAAAGCGTGTTTAACAGTTCCCAAAACTCGGTTTGCGGCACTGGCTGTGGGGCGTTTCCTCTGCATAGCTGACGCATAAATTCCGCTGCGGACAGACCGCAAGCGGCGGCACAATTCTTTAAATACCTGCTTTCTTCCTCATTCAGTCGGACAGTAATCGGGACATTCCGCACGTTCTTTTCTAATTTTTTCTTGCCCATTTTTCTTATCCTCCAGTCTTGATTTCTCTTTTTTTCGGGGTAAACAGGGGCGTCCCCTGAGTAAGTCCATGCCAATAAGCGGCATGGATTGGTATTGTGGCTGACACAATCCGATGCTCGCTATCTCTGTGGACAACGCCGCAGAGCATTTTTCCTGTGCAACAGCATTCTTAACTCCTATCTTACCCTCCGAAAAGAAAATCCTATGTCCTTTCCACCTCCGTTCTGGATTTGATATTTCTTGACTTTCGGATAAAATGAAAAAGCCGCTACACCACACCGCGAATGACAGGAGCGTTTTCTCCTGCTTTCATTCGCAATGCTATGTAACGGCTTTGAAATTCAAAACCCATGCTGCCATACACCAGCCGAAAAGGGCGGCTTACGTTCGCAGCGGTCAACCTTGTCCGTTGGCTGACATTCCATTCTTCCATCTATGTGTGCTTATTAAATTTTTGATTTTCCAATTTCCTTATGGGTATTTCAGAATACCATAGCGGCTGCACCCATGTCAAGATTTGGGGCAAACTTTTTATTATTCCCTGTGGACGGAAATTTTATTCACCTACTTTGAAAATTGGGCAAGGGAATTTTATCCCTCACCCAATAGTCCATAAGAAGATAGAAAATATTAGATGGTTATAAAATCTTCCGCAGCTTTTTACGCAGATGGTCTAGCCTTGCATAGATAGCCCCTGTTGTCAATCCAACAAGCAGGGCAATCTCTTTTGTGGAATAGCCCTGCATTTTCAGCAGGATGATTTGCAGGGTACGCCTGTCCACCGTAAGCAACGCCCGATACAGAGTTTCGTTCTCAATCTCATCCAGTAAATCGGCAACGGTCTTTACCTCGGCATTCCGCTCCCTGTCTACCATTCCCTCAAGGTATTCCCCGAAGTCGCTTGTCCAATGGTAAAACCGCCTGTTGGAATTAAAGTCTGCCCTGTCATCAATACGGATTTGCTCAATCGTATCTTCATCAACTCCATGTTCCCGCAACACTTTTTCCTCGGCTTCTTTCCAGATACGCCATTTCCTATCCTCACGCCCATTGTTATACGCCATTTTTCTTCCTCCAATCAATCCGAATTTTTGAAACGTAAAAATCCAGATTGAAAAGGCGGCGAACGACACCGCATATCGGAAACAGCCTTGTGGCGTATTCCGATAAAAAACGACAAAAGAAAAACCGCAAAGGCTGTCACCACATAGGGAGGTAATTTGAAAAACATCAGTAAATAACACTATGGGTGATAGCAAAGGCAAAAGACAGCGTGGAAGCAGAAATGCTTTTACGCTGTCTTTTTTAAAAAATATAAATTGCATATTCGCAAAGAAAAATTCTCTTTGCTACAATGTAGGCGAAGGAGGTCAAGCGATATGCGAAATCAAAAATACTACATAGTGGTTGACGAATACGAACGAAGATTTATCATTAACAGCCTAAACAATTTGAGGAACAAGCTGATTGCAGAAGGCAGGTACACCGATGCTGTTGATGAAATACTGTTCAAAGTCGCTAATGCTAAGCAAAAGAAATTCAAAATCATCGAGGAGGTTAAAGATGTCAAAGACAATTTTTGAAGAAATGGGCGGCACCTATGTACGGCAAGGGGATTACTTAACTTAAAGACAACCTATATATACAGCCTGCTGGTACATTGCTTGCAGATACCCCGCAGAAACCAAAACATACAGAAAAGGAGTTTTTGCATATGAAATCAATATTTGAACAGTTAGGTGGCACATATCATGAAGAAAATGGGTATCTTATTCCAGATTTGAGATTGCCAGAGGAAAAAGAACAGCCGATAGGCATCTGGGGACAGCGGCATTTGAAGTATTTGAAGCAATACCGCAGGGTTACATACACCAATCTTCTCACAAGCGGCAGGCTGAACACTTACCTTGCCGACATTGACAAGCAGGCACAGGAACGCTTTGAACGGCTTGTAGCGGATATGAAGCAATCACAGGGCATAACAGAACAACTAAAGGCAGAATATGCCTTAGAGTGGACAGGAAGACTTAATAATATAAGGGCATGTGCGAGGGAGATTGTAACTAAGGAAATAATTTACGCATAAGCAACAACAGCGGCAAGGAGAAATCTTTGCCGCATTTTTTGAGTTTCTATAGTTCTATCGTAACAAATTTGACAAGTATAGTTCATTGTGATATAATTACCACTATAGTAGTAACTAATAAAATTAAGGAGAAAGGAAAATGGAAGAATCTGTATTTGAGAAGTTACAGAAATTTGGATTGAATCTATATGAAGCCAAAGCTTATGCAAGCCTGTTAAAAATTGGAACAGCTAATGCGTACAAGGTAAGTAAAGAATCCGGCATACCAAGAGCAAGGATTTATGATGTTTTGGAAACACTCACGAAACGTGGGTTAGCTATGGTAGAAGAAAGCAGTGAGAACACAAAGATTTATACACCTGTTCCCAGTAAGGTTTTTTTGGGGAAAACGAAAAAAGAATGGGAAAACGATTTTGAGGATGTTACAAATGCCTTGGTCGGGTTGGAAACAGAGGCTAATAAGCAGAATGTTTATGTTTTCACAGTAAAAGGAAAAGAAAATATTACCTCTTATTGCAGACAGTTGCTAAAGGGGGCAAGCCAATATGTAATGATTTCCATGTGGAATCAGATGTATGAACTGCTTTTGCCCGAACTGGAAGAATGCCAGAATCGTGGCTGTAAGGTCTTAGGTGTGGGGCATAATTTAAAAAATTCTGTTGCACAAATTGAAATACACCATGATGGAAAATACCATAATATGCCTGAAAATCTCCGTTGGTTTATCATCTCCGCTGATGGGGAAAAGTTGCTTTATGGATATTCGGCAGAGATGGATAAAGACGCATTTTATACTGAGGACACAAGCCATATTTATCTTCTGGAAGATTATATGATTCATGATATGGTAGTCAATCGGTTTGTTTCGGAAAGGGAAAATGAGGAGGAATTAAGCTCTATGATGAGGGAGATATTAAAAGAACTGGGGAAATAGTTTTAGGAAGGCTGGTAATCTTATGGAAAGTCAGAGTGAAAAATCTGTAAAGTTAAGCGGAAAGATGATTGCACTTATGGCGGCGGCAAGTGGAATAGCGGTTGCCAATATCTACTACATACAGCCGCTGTTAAACAGTGTGGCAGAGCATTTTAATATAGCAGGCTCTCAGGCAAGCCTGCTTGCGACTCTTACACAGACAGGATATGCTTTGGGTTTGTTTTTTATCCTGCCCATAGCAGATTTGACGGAACGAAAAAAATTGATTTTAACAATGATTTTTTTATCAGTCCTGTCACTTTTAGGAATGTATTTATCGCCCAATTTTATATTAGCCTGTATTGCCTGTCTGGCTGTTGGGATTACATCTGTAATTCCACAACTGCTGCTTCCGCTTTGTGCAAAATTGTCGGATGAACGAGTAAGAGGAAAAAATATCGGACATATCATGAGCGGACTTTTAACAGGAGTTGTCCTTTCAAGGGTAGTCAGCGGCACAGTCGGAAAGTATTTCGGATGGAAAAGCATTTACATAATTGCAGTTGCTTTTATGGCAATACTGTTTACTGTTTTAAAATTTACACTTCCTGCCTGTACAGCCGAGGAAAAAGGAAGTCTGGACTACGCATCATCTCTAAAATCAATGTTTTCCTTGCCGAGTAAGTTTCCTGTAATCAGGGAGGCGGCGGTAAATGGGGCAATGATTTTGGCGGCATTCAGTGCGTTTTGGACAGTTTTGACATTTCATTTACAGGGCTCTCCATTTTATTTTGGTACAAACATCATCGGTCTGTTTGGAATTTTGGGAGTAAGCGGAGCTTTGTTTGCGCCCTTTGCAGGGAAAATTTCTGATAAAAAAAGCCCAAAATATACAGTCGGAATCAATATTATAATAATTTTTATTTCATATCTTTGCTTTATTGCTTTTGGATTTAAGGTTTGGGGACTGATTGCAGGCGTTATATTGCTTGATATGGGCGTGAACTCCTGCAATGTTGCAAATCATGCAAGGATACAGAGCCTTAGTGAAAGCGAGAGGAACAGAATTACCTCAGTTTACATGGTAACTATGTTTGCAGGAGGTGCAGTCGGTTCATATTTAGGTGCGGCTTTATACAATCATTTCGGATGGTATGGTTTTTGCTGCATCGGAATAGCCACACAGACGATTGCAGGAGCTGTCCATATAATGGGCGGTAAAAAACGGTAATTTTCCGTTTGCAATATAAAAAAATCATAGGAGGTCATTAAAATGGCGAAAATTTATCACGAAGAAGAATGCAGCTTGAAACCGTTAGAGGGCAAAAAGGTTGCGGTTATCGGCTATGGAAGTCAGGGACATGCACATGCTTTGAATCTCCATGAAAGCGGAGTGGATGTAATTGTCGGGCTTTACGAGGGCAGCAAATCATGGGCAAAAGCTGAAGCGGCAGGACTGAAAGTTGTTACAGCAAAGCAGGCGGCAGAAGAAGCAGATGTTATCATGATGCTTGTCAATGATGAGAAGCAGGCTGATTTGTACAAAAGGTCAATCGAACCGTATATGACAGAGGGAAAATCTCTGGTGTTTGCACATGGCTTTGTTATTCATTATGGGCTTATCAAGCCGCCTGCGGATGTTGACGTGTTTTTGATAGCTCCAAAAGGTCCGGGGCATACGGTACGAAGCCAATTCGAAGAAGGCAAAGGGGTTCCCTGTCTTATTGCAATTCATCAGGATGCGAGCGGAAAAGCAAGGGAAACGGCACTTGCGTATGCCCTTGGAATCGGCGGGGCGAGAGCGGGAGTTGTTGAAACAACATTTAAAGAAGAAACGGAAACAGACCTTTTCGGTGAGCAGGCGGTGCTTTGCGGCGGTGTTTCTGCCCTTATCAAGGCAGGTTTTGAAACTCTTGTAGAGGCAGGGTATCAGCCAGAAATGGCATATTTTGAGTGCTGCCACGAAATGAAGCTGATTGTAGACCTCATAAACAGGGGCGGTCTTAATATGATGAGGTATTCTATCAGCGATACGGCTGAGTATGGCGATTACATAACAGGGGAAAAGATTATCACGGATGATACCAGAAAGTCTATGAAAAATATCCTAAAGGATGTTAGGGAGGGGAAATTTGCAAGGGAGTGGTTGCTTGAAAATCAGTCTGGCAGGGTTTATTTCAATGCTAAAAAGCAGATGGAATCAGAGCATGAAATTGAAAAAGTCGGGGCAGAACTTAGGGGATTAATGTCTTGGATGAAAAAAGAAAGCAATTCATAGTATTATGTCAGAATGGATATTATGCCCTGTCTGCGGGAATAAAACCCGTGACAGGATTAGAAAAGACACCACATTGAAGAACTATCCCCTATACTGCCCGAAATGCAGGCAGGAAACATTGATTGAAGCAAAAAATTTGCAGATAACTGTCATCATAGAGCCAGACGCACAGACGCAGAGCCAATGAACTTTTGAAACACATTAAAGTTTGTTGGCTCTGTTTCTTTTGTAAGGATTTAAGGCAAACGCCCACCAAATAAAAAAACGGTGTTATGGTGGGCGTTTTTGCTATGCCCGAAAAGACTTAACAAGCACTCTCCAGACCTGTTTTCAGTTTGGAGAGATTTTTTTATGTTCTTTTTTCTGGTGGTCGTTTATCTGCTCACACGAAGCAAAGTTTATTCATACATAGAACATCAAGGAAAGGCAGGTAGCCAGTTAAAAAAATCCCTGCCTATGTAACGCTACTTCTCACCATGAAACCAGAAGTAGAATCTCCACTAAACAGAATTAGTATTACATATAACCGTGAAGGTCACAGAGCCTTTGCGGTTTTTCTTTTGTCGTTTTTTATCGGAATACGCCGCAGGGCTGTTTCTGATATACGTTGTCGTTCTCCGCCTTTCAATCTGGATTTTTATGTTTTCAAAAATTTAGATTGATTGGAGGAAAAAAGAATGGCATATAACAACGGACGTGAGGACAGGAAATAGCGCATCTGGAAAGAAGCCGAGGAAAAAGTATTGAGGGAACATGGAATGGATGAAGATACCATTGGACAAATCCGCATTGATGACAGGGCAGACTTTAATTCCAACAGGCGGTTTTGCCATTGGACAAGCAATTTCGGGGAATACCTTGAGGGCATGGCAGACAGGGAACGGTCAGACGAAGTAAAGACTGTTGAGGATTTACTGGATGAAATCGAGAATGAGAATCTGTACCGTGCATTGCTTACGGTGGACAGGCGTACCCTGCAAATCCTTGTGATGAAAATGCAGGGATATTCTACAAAAGAGATTTCTTCCGTTGTTGGTTTGACAACAGGGGCAATTTACGCAAGGTTAGACCATCTGCGTAAAAAGTTGCGGAAGATTTTATAAGCATCTAATATAGACTGCTTTTCTACGGACTATTGAGTGGGAGATAAAATTCTCCCACTCAATTTTTAAAATAGATGAATAAAATTTCCGTCCATAGGGAATACTAAAAAATTTGTCCAAAATCTTGACATGGATATAGCCGCTATGGTATTCTGAGATACCCGTGAGGGAATTGAAACTGAGTTAGAAATGGAGCTGTCAGAATGACACCAGATAAAATATTGAATTACTGCCTTGAGAATCTTGAGGGGACAGTCTTAGTTGAAAGTTGGGGTGAGAAAGGAATCTTCTATAACCCAGACCATGTGCTGAAGCGTGGCGTTTATATATTGACTGTAAAGGAAAAGGACGGCAACAATGATAAAGGCTCTGATTTGGACAGGGAAGATGTCTACCGTGTAAATCTGGGCATACGGAAAAAGAGTTTTGCCGAATTGTTTGGAGATATACCAAAACGCCCATCAGCGGGCGGGATTGTAGATATGGATTATGATTTCACCGCATTAGATAAAATCCTGCCCCATCCTGTTTATGCATGGATGGCATGGGTATGTGTGCTGAATCCCTCTGGACAGACTTTTGAGGAACTGAAACCGTATATCCAAGAAGCTTATGAATATGCAAGAGAAAAATTCAAAAAGCGTAAGAAGTAAGATTGACAATTGAATAAGCACATAAAAGCAAGATTGAAATATCAGCCAATCAATAAGGCTGACCACCGCCGAAGTAACGCTGCTTTTTTCGGTCGGTGTATTGCAGTATGGGTTTTGAATTTCAAAGCCGTTACATAGCATTGCGAATCAATGCAGGAGAAAACTCTCCCTGTTATCCGTGATGTAGTGTAGCGGCTTTTTTGTCTGCCCGAATCCAGAGAATGAGAATCATATCCAGAGCGGAGGTGGAAAGGACATAGGATTTTTTTCTTCGGAGGGTAAAGAAAGATATAGAAGAATGTCGGCTACAAGGAAAAATGCTCTGTGACGGTGTCCACAGAGATAGCGAGCATCGGATTGTGTCAGCCACAATCCAATCCACAGCCCTAAAGGCGTGTGGACTAACTCAGGGAACATCCCTGAATACCCTGTTGAAAATGAAATTCAAGACTGGAGGATAAGGAAAATGAGCAGAGAAAAATCAGAAAAGGACGTGCGGAATGTCCCGATTACCGTCCGATTAAACGAAGAAGAACATGAAAAATTAAAGCAGTGCGCCGCCGCTTGCGGTCTGTCCGCTGCCGAATTTATGCGCCAGTTATGCAAGGGAAACGCCCCGCAGCCAAAGCCCAAAACCGAGTTTTGGGAACTGTTGAACAAGCTCTATGAGGTGCATGACGCTTTCAAAAAGTGTGTTCCCTACTATCCAACCGCCGCTGAAATCTGTAAGGAGATTGAGGATTTTATCTTAGAACTGCAACAGAAAACAACTCTCCCACAACAGTTTAACGTAGAAGAATTGACGGAACAGGGGGCGGTCTGATATGGCGGTAACGAGCCTATGGCATGTCAAAGGAAGCATAAAAGACGTGATTGACTATATAGAAAACCCAGAAAAGACCGTGCCGAATCAAGATATGCAGGACTTTTTTGACGTGTTCTCCTATGTGAAGAATCCATCAAAAACAAATGAGGGTGAGTATGTTTCTGCCATCAACTGTCTGAAAGAAGTCGCCTTGCAACAGATGATTTTGACAAAGAAACAGTACCAAAAGACAGGCGGATATATCGCATGGCACGGCTACCAGAGCTTCAAACCAGACGAGGTAACGCCCAAACAGTGCCATGAAATCGGATTGAAACTGGCAAGGGAAATGTGGGCCGGCAAGTACCAGATTATCGTTGCCACCCACCTTGACAAAGGGCATCTTCACAACCATTTCTGTTTCAATTCCGTTTCTTTCATAAACGGACAGAAATATAATTATTCAAAATCAGAACAGAAAAGGTTGAGGGAAGTGTCCGACCGCTTATGTCGAGAGTACGGATTGTCGGTGATTGAAATCCCCAAGAAAGCCCCATCAAGACCGCTTTATCTGGATGAAAAAAGCGGAAAGCCGACACGCTACAACGTCTATCGGGAAGATTTAAGGGAGGCAATCAACGGGAGCAGGGATTACAGCACATGATGAAATACCTTGCCAACAAAGGATATGAAATTGATTTTTCAGGCAGCCATTGGAAAATGAAGCTGCCGCAGTATAAGCATTTCACAAGGTTAGACACGCTTGACGAACGGCTGACTCCCGATTTCATACGGTCATGTTTAGGCGGGTCTTCCCGATATGGGAATTACAAAGCAAGGATTTCCTACTCCCCTCATATGCCAGAGCAGTATAAAAACGCATGGAAACCACACCAGAAAACCACGGAAATCTTAGCGTTATATTACTATTGGTGCTATCAGTTGGGGATATTTCCCAAAGGCACGGACTACAAGCCGACAAGCCCGCTGATGAAAGAAGAATTGCGGAAACTGGACGAAATTACCGCACAGGTAAGGTATATGTCAAAGCATAACATCTCCACCCTCTCCGACTTACACGCCGACAGGGAGAAAAACCAGAGTGAAATGAATAAACTGATTGACTACCGCCAGCACTTGCGGAACAAGGTACGCCGTGCTTTACCAGCCGAAAAAGAAACACTCCGAGCCGAAAAACAGGGCGTGACAGAGCAGATAACGGAGCTTAGAAAGCGGCTGAAATATGCAGACGGGATTGAAAAACGCTCTGCCCATATCGACAACTGCTTAGACCAAATCCACGATACGATTGAAAACCAGCAGTCAAACCAACAGAAACAGCCAGTTAAAACAGACCGCAGGAGGGAGGAATCATTACGGTAAAACAGCTATTTGACAGAATAATTAAGTCAGGAATCCAGCCAAAAGAGAAAGGAATCCCAACAGGGTATTTCATAGAAAAGGATGGGCAGACTTCTTTTGTCTGCGGCAAAAACATTGTCCATCTTACAGAGCATTTCAGCGGGAAAAAACAGACCGTGGAAACGCTTGCGGAGAATGTCATGCGGTACGAGATGAAAAAACCATAAGAAAAATATTGTTGCAATGATG
>QXWW01000050.1 GCA_009911185.1 Lachnospiraceae bacterium | reverse complement strand
TCAGGCGCGGATTGCATCATAAAAGAAAACTGATATTTTTTAGCCACAAGTGTTACAAAAATGCTTGACCACAACAATATCTTATTAGCTACTCCTGTTACAATTTTATTATAGCACTTCAAGGGCGGCTTACGACCAGATTGCGTTTTCATAGATAAATCTCTCCTTTACGAAAACAGAATAACACACAAAAAGGTGGATTCCTATTAGAAATTTCCAGCATGTAGAAAACGCTGTTTTTGGGCAGATTTTCAACATGATGGATATACGGGAAAGAGGGGCGGTTTGTTAGATAATGACGGCACAACTGGGTGACTCTTAAGTTGATATAAACCGCCAAGATCATTTAAAAATAATATGAGCGCCAGTATTGGATGATAAAGCGCCGCCAGGGGTTACCTTTCAGGAAACAGCAAGGAGAGAACAGCAGCAATAAGAAACGGCCCTCAATTGGGGATATTTATCCGGTATCGAAAGGGTGTCAAAGAACTGGATTGGTACCAGTTCGGTGCCGAAGAAAGGAGGATGGAATGAAATTATCAAGATATGAGCAGTAGGTTGTCATCAATTTGGATGCAGACGAGGATGGAGCAACATTTTATACAGAAAATCCGGTGTGGATGCAGAAAATGGATAGGTTGGATAGAGAGTTTCCGGATGTGATAAGGTAAAATCGTGGATAGAAGTAAGTAAGACATATATTTTGCCCAAACATCTTGTCCGGATTGGGAAAACGAAATGCTAAGTGAAGCCCAGCTTTAGGCATTTGCGGGATTTGCAGAATAAGAAGAAAGTATTTTAGGGCGTTATTATTAAAAAATGTTACGGTCGATTATTCCAGTGTTATTATAGTAGAAATGCGAATAACGGTTTTAACCGTGATAGTTCCAAAGGACGATTAAATAAGTTTTAGAAGGAAATCTATTTTTTGCAGTGCTGGAGCTTGATAGCAGCTTCAAGGTAAAGTACAATAGAAACAATATTTTTCAAAGGAGCAGAGATAGTATGTACAGAGTTGGAATATGCGATGACGATAAAATTTTGTGTTCCTTGCTGGAGGAACAGCTTCAAAAACTTTCAGCAGATATGTTGGTAAAATTTGAAATAGAGGTATGGTACAGTGGGGAGAGTTTGGAGTGCGATTTGAAAAAAGGAATTGGGTTGGATATCCTATTTCTTGATATTGAATTGCTGCAAAAAAATGGCATTGAAATAGGAACTTTTATCCGTGACGAGATGGGGGATACAGATACCCATATTGTTTATATTTCCTCAAAGCAGGGGTATGCGATGGAACTTTTCAAAATGCAGCCATTGGAGTTTCTTGTAAAACCGATATCGGTTGCCCGGTTAAAAGAAGTGCTTGAAAGAAGCATGAAAAGGAAAAAGTATGCAGAAAGCTGCTTTGAATATCAGAAAGGGAGCCAGATTTTTCGTATTTCGGTAAAGGAAATCGTATATTTTATGAGCATGGATAAAAAAATTTTGATGATAAAAAAGGATGGGCAGGAGGAATTTTATGGAAAGCTGAAAAATGTTATGGGGCAGCTTCCGGCAGACTTTCTGATGATACATCAATCCTATGTGATACATCAGGAATATGTGAGTGAGTATTCCTACGAAAGCATAAAAATGATGAATGGTGATGTCCTGAGTGTCAGTAAACCATACCGAAAAGAAGTGAGGGCAAGAATCAAACAATATTTGAAGGAGAAGATGTACAGTGTATTATAAAATTGGATACGAATTGGCAGTGATTTTGATTGTAGGTATTTTACATACAGGGTTACTGAAAAAGATCATGGATACCTTTCTGCTCACAGAGGATAGGAATAAACTGATAAGTAAAATGGGATTTGTGGGATACTATCTGCTGACAACAGCTGCCTACAGCGTATTTCATGTATCGCATCTCTATGAATTGTGTAACTTGGTGGGTATCATTGGCGTGATCTGCTTTTACCGTGCAGCATGGGAGAAAAAAATGTGGATTTCTATGGTATTTTTCTGCATGGATACAGGAAGTGGGATCGCTGTATCCTTTGCCGGTGCAGAGATGATTAGAATGCAGCAGAGTGCCATTTCTGCCTTGCTCCTGTTGATTTGCGTGGTGATTGTCTGTCATATTCCCGACCCGAAAGAAAACAGGGAAAAAGCACTTGATAAAAAGCAGATGTTTTTGCTGTCTGCAATTCCCATGTTAAGCGTGGCTGTATTTTGTAGGTTGCTGTATGGAAGTATTGACAGATTGACAGTGGTATTTGTGTTTGTTGTAGTTATGGCACTTAATCTTTGTGTCTTTTATTTGTATCATATTATGCTTAGAAATTATGTACAGCTAAGGGAACAGGATATTTATAAACAGCAGACGATTGCTTATCAGAACCAGTTTGAACTCATGAAAGAGTCGCAGAGCCGTATCAGGGCATTAAGACATGACATGAAAAACCATGTGCTGGCACTTGAAGGATTAGCAAAGGGTTCAAAGCCGGAAAAACTGATAGAGTACCTTGCCTCTATGCAGGAGTTTATGCAGAATCCGTCAGAGCATATTTATACCGGGAATGAAGCTTTGGACAGTCTGTTGAATTACAAGCTGCAAAGGGCACACGAAGAATTAAAAAGGTTGGAAACAGATATTGTGCTTCCGGAAAAGATGAAGCTGCGTTCTTTTGATTTCAATGTAATTGTCGGAAATCTTTTGGACAATGCAGTAGCGGCGTCGTTACAGACGGATGAGCAGTTTTTGAGACTCAGTATGCGGATGGAAAATGGCATTTTGTTTCTGTATATGGTAAATAGCTGTTTAGGGATTCCAGAAGGTGTATGCGACATACGAAAACTATCCGAGAAGTCTTCCGCAGAACATGGTATAGGACTTACAAATGTCCAGAAGATCGTGGAAAAATATCATGGCGATATGGAAATGCATTGTAAAGACAACTATATGAAAACAGAGATTATGCTGTATATGAAAAACCTGTAAACAATGAAGAAGCTGTTATATGTTCATGTTAGTTTCTTTATCGTTTATAGGTTTTTTGGGTTGATTTCGGAAAAAATATGGTAGAATTTCGCCGGAATAAAAAAATGCAGTTGAAAAAGTGTATAATCGGTATCATACCTGTACAGGGAATATACAGGAGGCATGTGAAATGAAGAAAAGATTTTTAAGTGTACTAATAGCAGGGGTATCAGGGATATGTATTTTGACGGGATGCCAGAAGGCACCAGAAGTGTCTGAGAACAGCGATGTTACCCATGCAAAAAGTTCTTTGGAAGGCGAGGTGGAGTATATTGTTGCAGAGGAGTCACATGAAAATACAGCAGCGTCAGGCGGAAGATATGATGCTTTGGTCGGAACGGAGGAAAATGGTATCTGGATTTGTGCAGAAGTTCCTGAAGTGTCACAGACAGTTCTGGCACTGACCTTGCGGGAACGGGACGATTGGAATGTAAAAAAGCTGAAGGAGCTGCTTGACAGCGAAGGCGGGAATGTGCAGGACATTACCGCAGAATATCTTGCACAGAGAGAAAAAGAGTTAAGTGAAATGGATGAAGAGGATAAGCCGGGTGAATGGCTGAATTTCGGTGATGATTCTCTTATGATGTTATCTGATGGGCAGAAGGAGGCTTCTTTTGCAAGAAATACATGTGCAAGCTATGTGGATGAAACATTAAAGAAAAATTGTGATGCCATTTATAAAAAAGCTCCAGAAATTGATGTTATAAGGAACAGTGAAGCTGCTTCCAAAACATTTCTCATTTCTCGTGCGAAGGAAATTCTTCTGGAAAAGCTGGCAGTATTAGACATTACGGAAATATCTATTTCTGAGATTTTTTATTATGAACTTGATGGAATTAAATTTTATGAGTTTGTGTTTACTCCTTCCTTTGAAAAGATTGGAGTTGCATCAGAGTTTGGGCAGCTTAAGCTTGGGGAAGTTCATCCGAGAGGAACGGCGTGGATTACAGAGGATGGTATGGCAATGATGAGCTTAGAGGATTATTGTGGAGAAATTGCAGAGCAGTCTGAAAACGGAAAAGTTTTGACATTTCCGCAGGTAACTGATATTTTGGAAAAATATTTGAAAAATAATACGCTCTGTGGAGGTTCAAAGACAAAGCTGACACGGGCAGAGCTTGTATATTATCCGGCATTCAGAGAACCAGAACTGATTTTGACACCGGCATGGCATATCTATATCCCTTTAAGAGAAATGACAGAGGCACTGGAATCTGACGATAGAGCATGGAAGGAAGCGGTTGCCAAAGGAGCGGCGTGGAATATTTATATAGATGCCGTGACAGGAGAATTGATAAAGGTGGAATAAAATGAATGGATTTTTTTGGAAGGACATGAAAAGAAGTTTTCTGAATGCTGGATTTTTTATTGGGCTGGCTGCGGTGGCAGTGCTTTTGCTGGCTGCGGTGGTGACTGGGGTGCCGCTTAATCGTACACGCAGCAGTTATCATATTTTATTCAATGTGTTTGGCGCTTCGGGATTTACCCCTTTTGCGGCAGTCTTTCCAGTACTGGCTTATGCAACAAATTTCTGTGAAGAATACCAGAGTGGATATTACCGCATGATTTTTGCACGTATGAGTCCGGTGCGTTTTGGAGGGCTGCGGATAATCAACGTAGCATTGTCTGGGGGGATTATGATGGCAGTTCCGATTGCAACTGCCTGTATATTGGCTTATACGTTTGGTATTCCAGGTGTACCAAAAGGTTCAGATGAGGGATTGTTAGACGGGACAATTATGTTTACGTATGTTGTGAGATATGGGGATTGGTATATAGCGGCAGGGAAAATCATGCTCGGTTTTTTGTTCGGAAGCGTGTGGGCGCTTATGGGATTTATGTTTGCGGTGTGGATTCCAAATCGCTATGTTGCATTGATTGCCCCCTTTGTACTGTATGAATCCATGTGGATTGCATTGGATAGAATGCCTTATCTGAATCCGATAAGGCTGCTGCGGGGAGACGATATAGGGAGTTATCCGTTGGCAGCCGGCATGGAATGTGTTTATCTGATTGTTGTGTCAGTAGTCATTATGGCAGGACTTATGAGGAGGTATCGGAATGGGTAGATTTGCAGTGATCGTAAAGGGGATGTTATGGCAGGAGCAAAGAAGCGGCAGGTTTTACATGGGATATCTTTTGGGATTTGCAATCATGGGTTTTTGGATGAACAGTTTTCTGCGATATGTAGCTGACACAGGGGAACCAATCAACATATTGGAAACTTTTTGCGTGGTTGAGCAGCATTATGTGAATTTGTTATTTTTAGTCTTAGGGTGGCTTCTGGTGCTGGCGGATGTCCCGTTTATGAAAGGGAATATTTATTTTCTCTTATATCGGTGCGGCAGAAAGCGCTGGAATATAGGAATGCTTTTCTATATATTGATACAGGCATTTCTCTATACGGCGGCTATGGCGGCATTTAGTATCATTATCAGCAGTTTTTTCGGTTATGCAGGGGATATATGGAGCAGTCCAGTGTACACTCTGGCTCTTGATGCCGGGAATAATATTGGTGTCAAATACAATATTACTTTTCCGTGGCTTGGGATGATGAAGGCAATGTCAGTTCCACAGGCATTTGCAGTGACATTTTTATGCCTTTATCTGTATCTTGCGTTTTTAGGAGTACTTTTGTATACCACAGCATTGGTGCTTCCGGGAAATATCGGAATTGTGGCTGTAGTGGGAGTGCATCTGACGGGATATTTACGGATGATGGACGGGCATATAGCTACCTCCTTACTGGCAAGAGCAGTTCCGGGGAATTTTATAGACAAAACATCAGGATATTGGCTGTCGGTTGCTTTGTTTTTGGTATTGATTGCAGTTTTAATGGTTTTATCATCTGTTTTTGTCAGAAGGATTGAGTTTCATTCGGGAACGGAGGTCGAAGGATAGTGTCGGAAAGTATATTTATCAGGCTGTTTGCGGGAGTATCTTCAGAATATTTTGATGTTATACCTCTGATTCCTTTTGGACAATGGCTTCTGCTGGTTGGTATTTTTCTGTTGGCAGTGGGATTTTATGGGGAAAGGGACAGAAAGGTGAAAACATTTTCCTTGTACCGTTATGGAACAGCTTCAGACTGGTGGAAAAAGCATTTTAGTAAGGGGTTGGTATTTGGTATACAGACAGAGTTACTGCTTCTGTTAATTGGCCTGAGTTGTGATTTGACGAGGGGAAACATTGCTGTGCTTTCAACAGAGCTGATTGCTAAAATAAGTATCTTATGGATGTTTCACAGTATCAGTATGGCGGCGCTGTTCTCACTGTTTGATTTGTTTCCTGTCAGGCGCTTTGTACCGGGAGCGTTGCTCCTGCTGGAAGGTGTGACATTTATCATTGGCCGTCGAGTTCGTGCGATTTCTCATGTGATGTATGGAATGTGGGGAATGTATCTGCAAAGCAGCTTATGTGAAATAGATGGTTTTCCGACTGGAGTGATAATTGCAACGGAAGCTGTTTTACTGGCAGCCGGCTTTGTTATTGGGCGAGAATATTTGAAAAAAGAAACAGATTATATTTAAGAAAGGGAAAGATTTTAAATATGGCAGAATTAATCCGTGTAGAGAATGTAACAAAAAGGTTTGGTGATGTAGTTGCGCTTGACCGCATTAATGTCAGCTTTGAAAGAGGAAAAATATATGGGATTATAGGCAGGAATGGTTCCGGCAAGACCGTTTTATTTAAAACAATGATTGGTTATTTAAAACCGACGATTGGAAGGGTTGTCGTGGGAAAAAAGGAAATAGGAAAAGATATTGACTTTGCGGACAATATAGGAATTATTATTGAAAATCCCGGTTTTTTAAGCAGATATACAGGATATAAAAATTTGGAATATTTGGCGTCTATCCGTAAACTGATAGACAGGGAGCAGATCAGGGAGAGCATGGAACGTGTGGGCTTAGATCCTGATAGCCGCAAAAAAGTTGGAAAGTATTCGCTTGGCATGAGGCAGAGGCTTGGTATTGCTCAGGCAATTATGGAAAACCCAGAAATTTTGATTTTGGATGAGCCCATGAACGGACTTGATAATCAGGGAGTAAACGATGTGCGGAATATTCTTTTAGGATTAAAAAAAGAAGGAAAAACAGTTATACTTGCCAGTCATAATAAAGAGGACATAGAGGTTTTGTGCGATACCGTATATGAGATGGAACATGGAAGACTGGGATCATGGAACATGGTGGGTATTTAGACAATGCAATTACACATCTTCCCATAAAGTTCACTAAAGGATAGGGCGAAGCCCGTAGGGAAATGGTCGCTTCCCCTATTACTGCTCTGTGAACTTGATGCGGACGAGAGATTGCCAGTGGTGAACTACCGTCGTTTTTAAAATTATTTTTCTATTCTGTTTTTATCACCCCATTCACACATACCATCTAAAATAGGAATGAGAGACTTTCCCCGTTCTGTCAAACTGTATTCGACTTTTGGGGGAATTTGGGGATATTCTTCCCTATGGACAAGTTGGTCTGCTTCTAATTCTTTTAATGACAGACTTAATGTTTTAAAAGAAATTCCGCCTATATATTTTTTCATTTCATTAAAACGAACAACGCCAAATTCCATAAGAGTATAAAGAATTGTCATTTTGTATTTTCCATTTATCAATGATAACGTATAACTAAAACCTGTTGTAGCCAAACATTCTTTAGATATGCAATGTTCATTCATTTTACACTCTCCTTTAAGTAAGTATATAACAATAATGTGCGTACTTGATGAAATGATAATTCTTGCTATGATTGTAATATGGAGTGACACAGAAGTCAATGTGTTCCTCAAATACAATGTAGATTGGAGAGTGTAAGATGAGTAAAAAAATTGTGGTAATTACGGGAAGCCCACGCAAAAAAGGGAACAGTTTAAGTATGACAGAAGCATTTGTCGAAGCGGCTGCTAAAAAAGGTCATTCGATTATAAGGTTTGATGCGGCACAAAGTAATATATGAGGCTCTCATGCTTGTGAAACCTGTTACCAATCGGGCAAAGCTTGTAGTTTAGATGATGATTTCAACAAAATTGCATCTGATATTCTGCAAGCTGATATGATTGTTTTTTCAATGCCTGTTTACTGGTATTCTATTCCTGCGCAAATTAAATGTGTGATTGATAAATTATTTTCCTTTGTAATAGGTGATAAAGATATAGCGGGGAAAGATTGCGCTTTGATTGCTTGTTGTGAAGAAGATGATATGTCCGTTTTTGACGGTGTTCGCATTCCAATGGAACGTTCAGTGGCATTATTGAAATGGAATATGGCAGGTGAAATACTTGTGCCGAGTGTATTAAATATTGGTGATATTGAGAAAACAGATGGATGTAAAAAGGCTGTTGCCCTTGCAGAAAGTATTTAAGAAAAGGAGATTTAGCATATGAGCAAAAAAATAATAATATTGAACGGCAGTCCGCGTAAAAAAGGGAATACAGCTGCATTAACGGCTGCATTTAAAAGGGGAGCAGAAAAAGCGGGAAATCAAGTTTCAGAGTTTTTCCTTGGTGATATGAATATTAATGGCTGCAAAGGTTGTTTTGGTGGTGGCAAAGATTGTAACAGCCCTTGTGTGCAAAAAGATGATATGGATAAAATTTATCCTGTTTATCGAGAAGCGGATATTGTAATTCTTGCATCTCCCTTATATTATTGGACCATAAGCGGACAATTAAAAACGGCATTTGACAGGCTGTTTGCCGTTGCGGAATGTGACCCTGATTATCGAAACCCAAGAAAGGATATGGTTTTGATTATGGCGGCAGAAGGATATGGTTTTGAAGAAAGTGAATACTGGTATGATCGTCTTGAAAAGCATCTTGGATGGAAGAGTATAGGAAAAGTGCTTTGTGGCGGGGTAATGAATGTTGGCGATATTTCAGAACATGAAAAGTTAGATGAAGCATACCAGCTCGGTGTGACAATTCACTAAAAAATATTCAAAGTGTAATTGTAAAAAAGTAATAATAAAGAGCCAGACGCATAAGACGCAGAGCCGATGAACGTGTGAAATAATGTCACAGTTTATTGGCTTTGTTTTATTTCACAAGGTTTTAAGATGAACGCCTACCATATAAAAAAGGGGGATGGCGGCGGTATCGCTATTCCCGAAAGACATAACAGACACTGCCAAGACCTGCTTTAAAGAGGCCGCTGAAAAGTGTATAGAGGTATCAAAGCGGTAAATTGATAGTAACTTGAAAAAGTATAATATGCAATTTATACTATACTTTAGATGATGGCAAGATAGGCTGCAACTATGTTAAAGCATAGTTTTTTTATATCTTTATCTGTTGGAAAATATGATAAAATTGAGCATGGAACATGATGAAAAAGTGTCAGTTATCATATAAAACGAACACTAAAATCAGGAGGTGGCTATGAAACTTAAAAAGTTAGATTTTTCTTTGACTGTCTGTAAGGTGGCGTCAGAATGTGATATAGACTTAAATAAGGAGTTTTATTTTATTGGAAAGTCGGATGAAGAATATTCTTTGGTGTGCATGACGGAAGATACACCTGCAAATACGCTGGAACGGGATGATGGGTGGAAAGGGTTTAGAATACAGGGGAAATTAGACTTTTCAATGATTGGTATTCTTTCCAGGCTGACAGGTATTCTTGCAGGAAACAAAATCGGAATATTTGCTGTATCGACTTTTAACACGGATTATATTTTGGTGAAAGAGGAAAATTTTGACAGGGCTTTAAACGCATTAGCTTCGTCTGGATATGATATAGTCTGATGTAAACAATTTTATAATCTTAAAAGTATCAAAATATTGTCAGGTTGTTCAGATAGGAGGAAATATGACACTACAACAATTAAAATATATAATAATCGTTGCGGAAAGAGGCTCTATTACAGAAGCGGCAAAAGAACTATATATTTCTCAGCCAAGTCTTTCCGGCGCTATCAAAGAAGTAGAAAAGGAATCTGGAATAGCAATTTTCAGCCGTTGCCGGGCAGGAGTGGCACTAACAAAGGAGGGGATGGAGTTTTTAGGATATGCAAGGCAGGTTGTTCAGCAGATGGAGCTTCTGGAATCAAAATATATCGATAAAAAGCCTGCAAAACAGAGATTTTGTGTTTCCACACAGCACTATACTTTTACGACAAATGCGTTTGTGGAATTGGTACAGCATTTTGGACAGGAAAGGTTTGAGTTTATTCTGAATGAAACGCAGACGCACCAGATTGTGGAGGATGTGCGGAACAGGTTTAGTGATTTGGGAATCCTGTATCTTTGCAACAGTAATAAAAATGTGCTGAGAAAGCTGTTTGAAGAATACAATCTGAATTTTTATGAATTGTTTACCGCAACGCCTCATATTTTTATTGGAAAAGATCACCCCCTGGTAAAACGCACATCGGTTAAGCTGGATGATTTGAAACCATATCCCCGGCTTAGTTTTGTGCAGGGAACCTATGAATCTTCCAATTTCTCAGAAGAACTTTTCAGTAACGAACCGGTGGAACGGAGTATTAAAGTCAGTGACCGCGCGGCTATTGTGAATTTGATGATTGGACTGGATGGATATACAATTTCAAGCGGTATTTTTCCTAAATACCTGCAAGGGGATTCTATCGTTGCTATCCCTTTGGAGGAAAAAGAGGTGATGCATATTGGATACATACTGAACAAGGATAAAGAACTATCAGAATTAGGGGAGATTTATGTTGAGGCTTTGAAACAGTATCAGACATAACGGAAACATAGGCTCACCCTATGTAACAGCATATAAAACAGATATTACCTATTACATGATGTTTCGTGTTAAGATATTGAAACGGAAAGGAGGCAAAAAATGCCGGGTTATGTATTAGGTAATTTTTTTATCTATTCTGTTATCAATGCTTTTACGCCGGGACCGGGGAACATTCTGGCGCTGAATACCGTAACGAACTATGGATATAAAAAAGGGAAACCACTTTTAAGAGGAATTTTTGCAGGCTATTACGTGGTACAGATGATATGTGCTGTTTTTGTATTTGGAGTGAGTACTTTTTTGCCGGATGTACTTGGTATTATGAAATATGTAGGAGCCGCTTATATTTTATGGCTGGCAGTCCATATTGCGTTAAGCAGACCAACTGCAGGTAATGTCGAAAAATCGGCATCATTCATAAAAGGATTTCTGTTGCAGTTTGTCAATGTAAAAATATATTTATTCGGAATTACTGCATTGACAGGATATGTCACAGATTACAGCACTTCCTTTTGGGTTTTACTGCTGTTTGAATTTTTAATTGCAACAATCGGGACAGCTGCAACACTCACATGGGTTGGATTGGGTGTGCTGATACAAAAGGCATATCAAAAACATTGCAGGGTGATAAACATGATTCTTGCCCTGACCTTATTAGAGTGTGTATATAGCATGTTGAAATAGCAAAGGAGGCATTGCTAAATATGCAGATAAAAAGAAATGTTCTTTTAAACCCCGGTTCGCAACAACAACAGATACACACAAATATAACGCTGTTTTTATAGCAGACACGATTTCCATCTGTGCGATGTGCCCGATTGACATTGAAAGATATGCAATTGGAACCCTCACAAAGGAAGATATCGAGGATTTTTTTATTGTTCTGTATGAGGCGCTCAAAGTAAACAATATTCAGATACCGGTTCATTATGATGCTTAACAGCCTGTTTCATACCAAAAACGAGGATAGTCCAGCTAATAAATGTCAATAGCAAAAATGAAAAAAGTTGATATTTATTGCTGGCTTAAAAAAGGGCGCACT
>QXWW01000049.1 GCA_009911185.1 Lachnospiraceae bacterium | reverse complement strand
TAAAATGTCATGGATGGCATCTTTGCTTATGGGTGTATCAAGAACCATCCTTGACTTTTCCTCCAGGAGACGCAGGGGCCATCGGGTCCGACCTTCAGGGGGCTTTGAACAAGCCAGTTCAATGATACGTGCTTCATCCCTTCCGTCAGCCTTGTGCTTTGCATTGGAATTTGGGTTACGTTTATAAGTAACGCAGGCATCAAGTCTCTGCTCAATGTAATGCTTTACAATATTGGACACAGTCGCTTTACAGACGCCAAAAGCGTTGGCGATCTGCATCTGTGTCAGATGGCTGGGGGTGTTTTCATCTAACTCCAAAAGGATCTGGCACCGGCGGATAATGGATTTGGATGTATCTTTTTTATGGATGATGGCTTGCAGTTTATTAACGTCTGTTTCGGATAAAGAGATAATATATTTTTTGGGTCTTGCCATGATATTACACCTTTTTATTTTTATGATACTATATATTACCATATTTATTAACAAGACACCGGTGTACTGACCACTTGATAACTTGCCTGATTGCTTGCTTAAATTTCCTGGCCGTACATCATAAGGTATCTTCCCGCAAACGGGCCCCTCCTTATGATGTACGGCCAGGAAATCAAACGAAGCAGATGAACAAGCAGACAAGTCAAAGCACCCGTCGCTTAATATTCGCTGTATTAATCACGTGAAAGCGTGAAAGTATCTTCCTGTAAGAGAAAAAATACTTATACACACTCGCACAAGAGGTAATGATTGCTTCGCAATGGCGCTTGGCGCATCAAAGTGTACAAGCAAATTCCTCCAGGAGGGGGAAGGAGGTTAAAGTGGACTTGCCCATTTTGTTCTGTTTTTTTAACTTTGCGTATCGCGGCTTTCCTTGCTGGAGTAATATTGATTTTGTACCTGGAAGAGCAGGTCAGAGAGAACATACAAAAGATAAGGAAGGAGGGCGGAATCATTTGATTCCGGAAAAACAAATGGGTAAGTTGATAAGCGAGTTGTACTTTAACATGATACAGGAGGATTTTTCTGAAAATGCAGTCAGCAAAAAGATGAAACAGGAGATTTTGGAATTATTAAAAGAAGCGGAAGAGAATATGGAACGCCAGGTATATGAAAAATACCGCGACGTAGCTTTTCGTGTGGCTTCCGCTGCAGAAGAAAGCGGTTTTGAGCGAGGATTCCAATATGCGTTTCATTTATTTACGGAGTGTATACAGGATTTATAATGTTTTAAAAAAGGAAATAAGCGCGGACTGCTGGGCGTCCGTCAGGTGTCCAGCCTCCTGCAGAAGTTCCTTTTGCCGTTCCGTTAAGGAAAAATTGTCGCCTTCTGCGGCAAAAAATTGAGAAAGTGTGATACCAAAAGCATTGCAGACTTTTTCAAGGGAGGGAATAGAAGGAATCATATTCTTGCGGTACCAGGAGGAAATGGTAGACTGGGTCAGTCCGGATTCTTCCGCAAGCTGGTATTCTGTCCAGCCTTTTTGTTTTCTGTAATATACGATTTGCTCTAAGACATCGATCATAATTTTACCGCCTTGTTAACGAATGAAACTTAAACTAAAAGGAAATGAAAACTATATCGTTAATAATATTCGTTTTTTCGTTGCAAATTAATAGTTTTTATCGTATAATTATAACGCAATATTGAATTATACAGGAAGGAGTTGATGTTGGTTTGCTGTGGATTGGCAAATTGGTACGCTGTGAGGAGGCTGTAATCAGGCTGCGCGGACAGTTTGGCAAACATAAGGAAGCAAATCTGTTTCTGGTAATTGCCCTGTGCGCAGGAATAGCCATGGCATGTATCAATCCGCCTTTTCATGAGTGTGATGGAGGAATACATTACTTGCGTGCCATGGATATTGCTTATGGAAATTTAATGCGCCCGGTAGCGGGTATTCCTTCTGCAAAAGAAGGGATGTTAAGAGTTCCGGAAAATGTGGGGGATATAAAATATCAGTTTATAGAGCCGGGAAGTGGTGAAGGCAGGAAATATATCGATTATTTGAAATCTGTTAAATTTTCCGGAAAGTCAAAGGAGGAACAACATGGAGGAACTTATGTTTCTCTGTTTTACTATCCGCAGGCGCTGGGTTTTTTTGTGGGGAGATGTCTGGAACTCAGTATTTATAGTTCGGTTTTGTTGTCAAGAATATGCAATCTAATTGTTTTTCTCGCACTCAGTTATGCAGCGATAAGGTTCACGCCAGTTATGAAAAATATGCTTGCTGTGACAGCCCTGCTTCCCCAGACGATCTATCAGGCCGCCTCAGATTCCCCGGACGCCGTGTTAAACGGCCTGTGTTTTCTGTTTTTTGCTCTGTGCCTGAATTATGCATACCAGGAAAGTAGGACTTTGGGATGGAAGGATACATGGAAATTAGGAATCGTGTTAGGAACCATTTTCCTGTGCAAGTATGTGTATGTTTTACTGGGTCTGCTGGTGTTTTTAATACCGCAGAGCAGGTTCGGTACTAAGAAAGCATACTGGAAAGCTTTTGGCATAGCATTAATTCCGCTGTTTATAATTGGAAGTATCGGTCTGGTAAATGTAATTTTTTCTGTTGATCTTGGACAAGCGTCCGCTCAGACGCAAAATGTTACGCAATTAGGGTATTTAATGGAACACCCTGCGTTTGTTTTAAAAGTGTTAAAAGCTACGTTCATAATGAAATTTAATGATTACATGCTCTGGCTCAATACACTGGGAAGTATGAATTATCTGCTCGGCCCTCTGATTTTTATCGTGCCTATGTTTGCAGTATTTGCGGGATGCCTGGATTATAACGAACTTTGCGGGAAAATCAGGTTCCGGGATAAGCTGCTGTGCTCTTGTACCTTTGCGCTTGTCTGCAGTGGGATTGTGCTGGCACTGTACATTGGCGACAATAAGGCAAACGCGGTTGGGGGATTGGTCGTCCAGGGAGTACAGGGACGCTATTTTATTCCGGCAATACCTGTATTTTTTATGGCTGTGTGCCAGAAAGGCGTGGGAAATAAAAGTAAATATTTTACAGAAAAGACAGTAGGCGGAATGGGCGTTTTTTTAATATTTGCGATTCGCACGCTGTACAATTGCTGTTTTTAAGCGTATAGAAAATGTCTGAAATGGAGAAAAGGATGAGGAACGAAAGATGAAAAAAATCAGTTTGATTATCCCCTGTTATAACGAAGAGAGCTGTCTGTCCGCCTTTGATTGTGAAATGGAAAAGGTGGTGGAAGAGATGAAAGAATATGAATTTGAAATTCTTTATGTCAATGATGGTTCCAGCGATCACACACTGGAAATGATACGCCGTCTGTCTTCGCAGCGCCCGTATGTCCGCTATCTTTCTTTTTCCAGAAATTTCGGAAAAGAGGCGGCGATGTATGCCGGATTTTCTAATGTTACCGGAGACTATGTGGCGGTGATGGACGCCGATCTTCAGGACCCGCCGGAACTTCTCCCGGTTCTGGTCAGGATTCTGGAAACAGAGGAGTATGACAGCGTTGCCACGCGCAGGGTTGACCGGGAGGGGGAGCCGCCTGTCCGTTCTTTTTTTGCGAAAATGTTCTATAAAGTCATCAATCGTATTTCAGATGCAGACATTGTGGACGGGGCCAGGGATTACCGGTTGATGAAGCGGGAGATGGTGGACGTTATTGTGGAGATGGGGGAGCAGAATCGTTTTTCCAAGGGTATTTTTGGATGGATTGGATTTCGTACCTGCTGGTATTCGTTTGAAAATGTAGAACGTGCGGCAGGAGAAACCAAATGGAGTTTTTGGAAGCTTTTAAAGTATTCCATGAACGGCATCATAAGCTTTTCACAGATGCCTTTGAATATTGCTTCCTGGATGGGGGTGGCCTGTACGGGGGTTTCCTTGCTGGCAATTATTTTTATTATTATAAAAAAGCTGGCGCTGGGAGAAGCGGTGCAGGGCTGGGCATCCAATATGTGCGTAATTATTTTTATTGGAGGGGTACAGTTGTTCTGTCTTGGCGTCATCGGGCAGTATCTGGGAAAGACTTATGCTGAGGCCAAAAAAAGACCGCACTATATTGTAAGTGAATGCAGCGACGCACAAATAAAGAAAATTGGTTAAGATACCATGAGGAGTGAAGAGATGTTACAAGATTTGAGAACGTTTATAAAAATACATAAAAAAGCAATGATATGGAACGCCATTCTGGTTTGCGTATGTTATCTGCATATGATATTTTCCCCCAATGTAGGGGTTGATACCGAGGTAATGATTTCCAATGAATCCAGATTGTTGGATTCCTGGGAAGCAATCGGCAGACAGGGGTTGGTTGCAAGTAAAATGTTATTAAAGTTATCCCGTTATAATCCATATTTTGGAGGGATAGTATTTTTAGGCGCCTTTATATGGCTGGGAATTTTGACCGCGTTTCTGTGCTGGTCGGCAAGCGGCCGGGACAATAAATATCCGTATGGGCTGTTTATGGCGCTGTTTAGTACCTGTCCAGTGTGGATGATGCAATTTTATTTCTCCATGCAGAGGGCGGAAGTGATATTGGGCTTAATTTATGCGGTGCTCTCTGTGTTTTCGCTGTGCCAGATTCTATTTTACAAAAAGCAAATGTGGTATTTGATTCCCGTCTATTTAGTATTTGGCGTCTGGAGTTTTTGTTCTTATCAGGGGAGCATCGCTTTTTATATCGGTCTGTGCATAATGTTCTTTTTGATGGACTTTGCCAGAACTTACAGAAAAGTTCAATGGAAAGAGTCCTTGGCAATCATTTTAAAATTAATTTGTGGTTTTTTGCTGGTGTTTCTTATAAATCTGGCAATTACGCAGATTTTTTTTGGACAGGGAGAATATCTGATGGGGCAGATGGGCTGGGGAAGGAGAACGATGCCGGAAATTGCATACGGCATATGCGGGCATATCTTTGTGGTATTGACCTGTTTTGGCTTGGAAAACCGTTCTGCGTATCCGTTTGCATGTATCTGTATAGCGGTTTTATTTATTGCCTTTTGCCGGAAGAAAGAAATAAAAAAATCGCTCAAATTTATATTTTTCCTGGCGCTTGCGGGTCTGATTTCTGCGCCCTTTTTGTTGACTTTTTATATGGGAAGCCATCCGGTGCCGCGCTCTCAGTTTGCATTACAGCTTATTTCGGCGTTTGGCTGCATGTTTGCCTGCGGGATGTGGAGAGAAGAAGAGAAAGCGGTGTATGTATGGATGCGTAAAGGAATTGTGGCCGTAAGCGTGCTGGTTCTATGGTTTAGTGTCAGCACCGTAATGCGTTTTCAATATACAGATGATGTACGCTATCAGGAAGATGTCCGCGTGGCCGGCGCTATCTGGGAGGACATACAGAAAGAGGAGGGGGCAGAAGGTCTTCCGGTTATTTTTGTGGGACAGTATGTTTCTCAGTTAAACGGCGTTTGTATGAAAGCAGATGTGTATGGTCCTTCCTTTTTAGGATGGGATTATAATGCGGAAAATCCCACAGGCGCTACCGGACGTATTATAGGTTTTATGAAGACTTTAGGGATTAATATAGAAGGTACCGGAAATTACCGGGAGAAAGCCGTTTTGGTGTCTGAATACATGGATTGCTATCCACATCCGGGATATATTTCAGTGCAGGATAAATATGTAGTGGTAAAGCTTTCAGAAATAGAGTAGGGAATCAGTAATCTTTGGCAGGATGGAGAAAGAGCAGGTAGCGATATGGGAAAGTATGTAATGATGCTGTTTCTTACAGTGGCATTGGCGTTTGGCGCGGAAGAAGGGATAGAAGAGAAGCAGGAGACAGAGGAAATAGCGTTTTATACCATTACCTTTGAAATGAACGGAGGGCAGACAAAAGACGGTGAGGAAATGGTCTGCCTGCATGTGGCCGCAGGAGAACTTCCTGGCAAAGCGGCGGATATCATTCCGATAAGAACAGGGTATGTGTTTATGGAATGGCAGACTCCGCAGGGGGATCTATGGGATTATAATCAGCCCCTTCAGGGAGATATTACACTGACGGCTGTTTGGCAGGCAATTTCTTACCAGGTGCAGTTCGATGGCAATGGAGGTTCTGGAGAAATGCAAAACCAGGACTTTGTGTATGGGCAAAGCAAGAAACTGTCAAAGAATAAATATACCCGTCAGGGCTATTATTTTGCGGGGTGGAATACTTGTAAGGACAGTTCGGGTACTGTTTATAAAAATAACCAGAAAGTAATGTCTCTTGCCGCAGAGGAAGGAGACATTGTGGTGCTGTACGCCATGTGGACAGGCGTTCCCTATAAGGTCAGGTATGACGGAAATGGTGCAGACAGCGGGGAGATGGCAGACAGCAGCCATGTGTATGGGATAAAGCAGAAGTTAGAAAACTGCCAATTTAAAAAGAAGGGTTATACGTTTACAGGGTGGAGTACAAGGCAAGATGGAACAGGGACAAAATACCAGAATCAGCAGGAGGTGAAAAATCTTACTTCCAGTAAAAATAAAATCATTATCTTATATGCCCGGTGGAAAGAGGTAAAATATACAATTACGTATCATACCAGGGGCGGCAGATTTACAAAAGAGAGTAAAAAAAGCTATACGGTAAATACAAAGACATTTACGCTTCCCACGCCTTTTCGAAGGGGGTATGATTTCGACGGATGGTACAGTGACCGGGAGTTCAGAAAACGGGCCGGCCAGATTCGTAAAGGTAACGCTGGAAATAAGAAGTTTTACGCAAAGTGGGTAAAGTGTACAAGGCAGGCAAAGGAGGGAGCCGCCACGATTACCAGGTGCCGGGCATCGGGTAAAGGGAAAGTAAGCGTAAAAGCCAGCATTAAAAAAAGAATTGCAAGTTCCGACGACTATTATTATCTGGTGTATGTAAATCCCGCAAATAAAAAACCTTATAAAAAGGCTGCCAAAGCTTACAAGAAGAAAGAGATTCATTTTACCTTGAAAACTTCTCAGAATCAGGGTTTTGTAACTTCAATGTTTGCAGTCGCCACCAAAAAGAATGGAAGGTATCAGCTGCTCAGTAAACCGTCTTATGTGAAAAATCCGGAAAAGGCCGCTGAAAATAAAATGAAGTACAAACCGGGAAAAACAAAAAAGGGGATACAGTTCGATTCTGGAATAGAAGAGGTTTATGATTGCGACGCCAAACAGTATTTTTTAAATTTTACAGCGTCTCTGCTTTTTGATTATGCCACAGTTCCATATAAATACAATGGAAAGACCTACTATTTTAATTCTCTGGATTATTACAGGGAAGTGGTTAAGTCTTGCAACAAAAATAATGTCAATGTGACGGTGCAGATGATGCTGGACTGGAAAGAGGGGCACACAGATCTGATTGACAACAGGGCGAGGGTTCCGGGTGCGGCTCCTTATTACAGTTGGAATATACGTTCCAACAGCTCCAGAGAAAAAATGGAGGCCATGTTCTGTTATCTGGGAATGGTATTTGGTAAGAAGGATTGCTATGTGTCTAACTGGATTCTGGGAAATGAGGTGAATCATCCATCCAGCTGGAATTATGCGGGCAGTATGTCCGATAAGGCTTATTTTGAAGCATATGCGTATGCGTTCCGCGCACTTTATTATGGTGTGCGAAGCCAGTACTCGGAAGCGCATATTTTCATCTGTACAGACAATTATTGGAACACATCGTCTTCCAGACGCTATAGCGCCAAAGAGGTAATCGACCTGTTTCCGCAATATCTCAATAAAGTACAAAAAGGACTGAAATGGAATCTGGCGTATCATGCCTATTCGTATCCGATTGGTTATACGAGATTCTGGAAAGGTTATGGCATTACGAAGGATATCAATACGCCCTCCGTTACCATGAAGAATTTAAGCGTGCTGACTAATTATATGAAAAAGAAATTCGGTTCTTCTGTGCGGATTATTTTATCGGAACAGGGTTATTCCTCGGTCGGTGGGGAAAGCGACCAGGCGGCTGCACTTGCATACAGTTATTATATTGCAGCCTGTAATCCAATGGTAGACGCCTTTATTATCAGAAGCTACCGGGACAATCCGACAGAGGCGGCACAGGGATTACGTATGGGAATTGTTGGAAAGGAGGCGTTTTTGGTATTTAAGTATATGGACACGGCTTCTTCCGCACAGTACACGGCTCCGTATTTGGGAATAATTGGAGCGTCCTCCTGGGAACAGATTGTTCCGGGGTATCGGGAACAAAGGATCCGAAAGATGTATCGCAGGTATTGAAAGGACAGAGAATGTGATAGTGTTTGAGAGAAAAGGAAGTATTTTAATCTCAAATTTCTATCACATTCTTATTTTATGCTATTTTCGGGATATTCTTACAAACAGCGGGAACTTTAAAATCAAAGAGCAGAAAAACAGAGGAAAATTTATGGAAAAAATTACGGTTCTTGTAGTAGAAGATGAGATGAAACTTTTAAAAACGTTATCGGATTTTCTTACAATAAATAAATATACGGTGTTTCAGGCTTCGGATGGGCTGAACGCGATACAGGAATTTAATACTCATCGGGAGGAGATTGATATTATTCTTCTGGATGTTATGCTGCCCTTTATGGATGGTTATGAGGTGCTAAAACAGATTCGTCTGTCTTCGAATGTGCCGGTAATCATGCTTACAGCCAAGGAAGAGGTGGAGGATCAGCTTAAGGGTTTTTCCTGCGGGGCAGATGATTATATTATTAAACCATACACGCTGTCCGTGGTAAAAATGCATATGGAAGCCGTATTAAAGCGGCTGGGGTACGGGCAGGATATCTTGTACGCCGGAAATATCAGAATTGAGATTAATGCCAAGAAGATATATGTGGAAAATGAATATATAGAGACTACCCCCAAAGAATTTGAGCTTTTGTATATTCTGGTGAGAAATCAGGGAAAAGTTCTTACCAGAGATTTTATTTTGGATAATATCTGGGGATATCACTATGCAGGGGATATGCGCACCATTGACACACTGGTCAAGCAGCTTCGCAAAAAGCTTGGAGAAGTTTCTTATATACGCACCGTATATGGCGTGGGATATTGTTTTGAGGTAGAGGGAAATGAAAAAATACATTAGTATCAGATTTTTTTTGCTGCAATGGATCTTTTTAGTTATCATGACGATTTGCGGAGCGCTTTGTTATGAGTTCTTTTTTCCGATTTACTATGAACGTCTGAAAAATGTACAGGTTCAAAATGCTTATCTGGATATTGAAGAACTGGATCTGGCGGTTTTAGAAGATTACTCTGTCTTTACTGGATATGAAGAAAAAGGTCTTTCATTTACGATTGCGGATGAATATATGAATCCGGTGTATACCAGCCGCAGTGATTCCAGCTATGTTGTTTATAAAAATATAGAGATGAAACGCACGCTATTTTCGAAAGACGCCCAGGTGATTGAACGTGACAGCGGGCAGAAGGAGGTTACAAAACTCCGGGTAATTTTAACGCAGGATGGTATGGACTATTATGTTGTCATAAAAGATAATATATTGGGAGGTACCAGGGGAAAGATGTCGGAACAATTCCTGGTGACAGTTTTTATTATTACATTTGGAATTGGCAGTTTTATTATGTTGCTCTTTTCCAAGCGGCTGACGAAACCAATTGTCAAGCTTACAGAAATTGCAGGAAGGATTGCCGAGCGGGATTTTAGCGAGAAGGCGGAGGAAAACAATGAATATATTGAAATCAGCCGGCTTGCCAGGAATATTAACCAGATTTCTGAACAGTTTCAGCGCAGCATTGGGCAGGTGGATGAAAGCCGTGACTGCCAGTTAAGGCAAAATGTGCGTCAGGAGAGAATGGAACGGCTGCAGAAAGATTTTATTGCGAACGTTTCCCATGAACTTAAGACCCCTCTTGCCGTTATTTCCAGTCAGGCGGAAATGATTGCATATGTGGGGGAAGAAGAGCGGAAGACATATTTATCCTCTATTCAGGAAGAAGTTGAAAAAATGTCGGGACTCGTCAGCGGACTGCTGAATACGACGGTGATGGAGCATCATATGGAAAATGTTCTGTTGAAGACTCTAAATATGAAAGAAATAATGGAGTATATTATACTGAAATACGACGGCCTGACAAAGAAGAAAAGGATTCATTTGAAATCTTTTCTGGGTGAAGATTGTATTGTGCATGGAGACAGGGAGTATATAGAGCAGGCAGTAAATAATTATATGATGAATGCTATTGAGCATACGGAAATAGACGGCGTCATCCGTGTAACGCTCCGCAAAGAGGCGGGCGTTGTACGTATAGGGGTGTATAATTCCGGCAAACAGATCCCTGACAAGGATGTAAAGCACATCTGGAATGGATTTTATACAAAGAATCAGAAGGTAAGCGCAGAATGTTCACATGCCGGTCTGGGGCTGTATATCGTGCAGAGCGTTGTCACCATGCATAATGGGAAATATGGTGTGGAAAATCTTCCGGAGGGCGTGGAGTTTTGGTTTACGATTCCAGAGACAACAGGTACGGTTATTCCGCAGGGAACATAACCTGAAAATGCGGCCCGTTCCTGTCGGCCATATCCCGGAAACTGCCAAACGCTGTGTTGGAAAGAATGTATAAAAATTCAATAAAATTTATGAAAATTCTATTTTTTTTAGTATACCACTTGATTTCCTTACGGACAAGTGGTATATTGGTTTAAATTTAAACTATGAGGTGGCGCTGATGGACTGGATGTTAGAAGGTCTTTTACAGGGAACGCAGTTTCAAAAACTGTATAACCGTAGAATTGAGGATTTGCGCAGGAAACATAATCTCAGAAAAGTTGATATTGATATTTTATATTTTTTATTTAAGTCAGGAGAACATAATACATCAAAAGATATCAGTGATCTTAATCTGTTTAATAAGGGGCATATCTCCCAGTCTGTTGGAAGGATGGTGAAACAGCAGCTTATTTATATTGTGCAGGATCAGGAAGATCGCCGTTGTATGCACATTATACTGACAGATCATGCTTTGAAGATCGTGGAGGAAATCACAAAGCTTCGGATGCAGATGTATAATATTATCCTGAGAGGGGTTACGGAAGAAGAACGGAATGTTCTGTTTTCGGTGTCCCGCAAGGTAAATGCCAATGTGAAAGATGCATTGGGCAATCTGGAAACTTTGACATAGTCGAATACCCGGCAGGCTGCGGGGGACTTAATTTTCGCGGCAGTTGCCAGATATCTGCGTATATTGCAGGGCATTTGGCGCGGCTGTCTGGTTTGCTGTTTGCGAAAATAAAGAAAGACGGAAGAAATCGGACAGGAGGTAATATATGCGGAATGAAGACGAGTTAATGAGTTATGCCGTACAACAGGAAGCTATTTGCAGAAAGAATGACAGTATATCGGATACATTGTTTGAGGAATATGGGGTAAACCGGGGGCTAAGGGATATGAATGGAAAGGGTGTTCTGACAGGGTTGACCACCATCTCCAAAATCGTATCTTTTAAAGAGGAAAACGGTGTGAAAACGCCTTGTGACGGACAGTTGTGGTACCGTGGCTATAATGTTCAGAATCTTGTAAAACATATCGGGGATAATGGATATGGATTTGAGAAAATAGCATATCTTCTGCTTTTTGGTGAAATGCCGGATACGGAGGAGCTTTCTAAATTTTGTAAGATTATGGCGCAGTGCAGAACGCTTCCCACCAATTTTACCAGGGACGTTATTATGAAAGCGGCAACCAAGGATATTATGAATTCTATGACAAGGAGTATTTTAACGCTGGGTTCTTATGACAGCCGGCTTAATTCCCCGGAGGTTGTTACCGACAGCCTGCGGCAGTGTATAGAATTGATTAGTATTTTCCCGATGCTTGCAGTATATGCATTTCATGCGTATAATCACTATGAGAATGATGATAGTATGTATATCCACAGACCGGAACCGGGGCTTTCAGCAGCGGAAAATCTTTTAATGATGCTGCGGCCGGATAAGCGCTACAGCAAACTGGAGGCAAAAGTTTTAGACGTGGCTCTGATTCTCCATATGGAGCATGGCGGCGGAAATAATTCAACTTTTACAACCAGGGTAGTGACGTCTTCCGGTTCTGACACTTACTCTTCCATTGCAGCGGCAATGTCTTCCCTGAAAGGACCGAAGCATGGCGGCGCGAACATCAAGGTGATGGAAATGATGGAGAATATCCGCAAAAATATAAAGGATGTGCATGATAAGGAAGAGATTGAGGCGTATCTTGCAAAAATTCTTGCTGGAGAAGTTTTTGATCATAAAGGTTTGATTTACGGTATGGGCCATGCAGTCTATTCCCTTTCTGACCCCAGAGAGCGTGTCTTTAAAAGCTATGTGGAGAAGCTCGCCGTGGCAAAGGAACGACAGGATGATATGCTCTTATATAATAATATTGAAGAACTGGCGCCTAAGTTGATTGCAGGGAAGCGCAAAATTTTCAAGGGTGTTAGTCCTAATGTAGATTTCTACAGTGGATTTGTGTATGAAATGTTGGGGATTCCTCTGGAACTGTATACGGCGATCTTTGCCATTGCCCGTATTGTGGGATGGAGTGCGCACCGTATGGAGGAGTTGATTGGTATGAATAAGATTATTCGTCCGGCGTATATGAGTGTGATGGATGAGAAAGAGTAGTTGACAAATA
>QXWW01000048.1 GCA_009911185.1 Lachnospiraceae bacterium | reverse complement strand
AACTATTGAACCGCCTTGGTACCGAACGGTATGCCAGGTGGTGTGGAAGGGGGACTAATCATCCCCCTATCCAATTTACATATCCCCTGCGCTATTCCTGCTATGGTAGTCAATTCTGAATCATCAAATGTGTCGAAAAGCGTATTCAACTGACGGCGTAAAGTTGATCTTTTTATCGGAATCTCTGGATGTATGTACTGGTTACGGATATGTCGAACATAGTTACAAGCTGGATGAATAAAGGAAAGCTGGGATACTGCCCTTCTTTCTCAATAGACTGTAAATGTCTTACAGAAATGCCAAGTTCTTCAGCTGATCCCTCTCTTGTAATCCTTTGTTGCTCATGGGCTTTCATAATCGCCTGCCTTAATTCCAGAAAATTAAAATCATGATTGGTCATATTTTCACCACCTGTATTTTATATTTGGTACTTCTATTTTACAGAGATGAAAGTGCTGCCTAAACGATGAAAAATTTCTTATAGCAGGAGCTATAATTTCTTTCTGCAAGAGATAATATTACTTAACAATATAGATTTTGGAATGTATTGATAATCTCTTAACTTTTACTATTGATAATAATACTATTGCAGATAGTAAAACAGGGAGGTGCAGTTATGTCATTCATAGACTTAGTGATACTTGGTATCGTGTTGGAAAAACCACAGAGTGCTTATGATATTCAGAAAGATGTGGACTATCATCATTTTTCAAGGTGGGCAAAGATTAGCGTGCTATCTATCGCAAAGTTATCCAGCTCAATGAAAAAGGCTATCTTCAAAGTGATATTGTCAAAGGGGATAGATTTGCGGATAAAGCAGTATATTCAATTACAGAAAAAGGACGCTCCTATTTTGAACAGTTAATGGACACCTATGCGGATGAACCAGTTTCGCTATTGTTTGACTTCAATGTTGTCATTACGAATTTAAACAAAATGGATAAGGAAAAAGCGTTGGAGTTGGCAGCTAAATTGCGGAACAATATTACCGCTTCGGCACAGTCCAATGACGAATATGCTGCCAGTTATGCGGACATTCCCCTTGTTGGGAAAACCATTTTTGAGCAGTAGCGGCTTCTTTATCATGCCCTCTTAGAATGGCTTGATCTATTTGAAAACCAATTTAGGGCAAGTTGATAATATGTCTTACAAAAGCAGCTTGACGATTTTGTTTGAGAATCCATTTTGGATAGGATTATATGAGCGTTTTGATGATGATAAATATGAGGTTTGCAAAATAACATTTGGTGCAGAACCAAAAGACTATGAAGTATATGATTTTTTGTTAAGAAGCTGGCGTATGCTAAAATTCAGCCCGCCTTTTAAGATGGAAAGGGTAATGGAGCGAAAAATAAATCCAAAACGTATGCAGCGGGAAATCAACAGTCAATTAGAAAATAAAGGGCTTGGGACAAAAGCAAAGCAGGCATTGAAACTACAACATGAGCAAAATAAAATGGAACGAAAAACACAAAGCCGGGAACAGCGGGAAGCGGAAAAGGAGCGTCAGTTTGCATTACGGCAGGAAAAGAAAAAAGCAAAACATCGGGGAAAATAATCCAAGAATGGACTTGCCAAAATGCAGCCTTGACTTTACCCTTAGGGGAATGTGTAAAATAGGGATGCAAAAAGGAGATGAATTAATCTATGTTATCCATCGGAGAATTTTCAAATATATGCAGGGTATCCAAGAAAACGCTTCGTTATTATGCAGAAATTGGGCTATTGCTCCCAAGTGAAGTAAATCCAGAAAACGGGTATCGGTACTATGCCATAGAGCAATTAGAAACAATGCTTTTTATCAACCGCTTGAAATCCTATCATTTTTCTCTGGATGAGATTGGTGATATTTTGAAATCTGAGAGTTCAGAGGAACAGCTCTACGCCGTTCTTTCCAAAAAGAAGCAGGAATTAGAGCGGCAGATTCAAAATACAAAGGATACCTTATTGCAAATAAATACGGATATGCAAACATTGATACAGGGGAAAAGCATGATGTCCTTTATAAAGGATATGGATGTAACACTTGTAGATATTCCTATGATGTATCTCTTATCTGTTCGGAAGAATGTTCTTAAAAATGATTATGAAACAGAGTATATGAAGTGCTTCGGTCAGCTCTTTCGCAGGATTGCAAACGAAAAATTAACATTAGCTGCTCCGCCAATGGTACTATTTCATGGTTCAGAACATACACCCCAGGGCTTGGATACGGAATTTGCAGTTCCCGTCAAAGAATATGTTACTGGAACGAGGGATTTTATGCCGGGGCTATGCCTGAAAACAGTTGCGAAAGGCTCTTATTCCAACCTGCCGTCAGCCTATGTCAGATTGTGTGAATATGCAGAACAAGAAGGCTATCTGTGCAGCAATGCGTTATTTGAGGTCTATGTAACAGATCCGTCTCATACAGAAAGCGAACATGAGCTAATAACCGAGGTTTACTATCCCGTAACTAAATCTCATACAGAAAGGAACACACGATGAACGAAACCGCATTTCAAGAGTTAGAGAAAATAATTGAAAGGGATTACAGGAATATTGCGGGTATGCAGATTAGTTATGATGGTGCGGTTATATATGAAAAATATTGGAATGAGTGTAGTGACGACAGGCGTATACACATTTATTCCGTAACCAAAAGTATTGTGTCCGCTTTAATCGGTATTGCCATAGACAAGGGTTATATCAGAGATGTGCAACAGAAAGTGCTTGAATTTTTTCCAGAATATATGCCCCAAAGAGGCGAAAAAACAATCCAGAATATTACTTTGGAAAATTTGCTGACGATGACAGCTCCCTATAAATACAGATTTTTTGCACCATATATAAAATATTTCACGAGCGGGGATTGGGTGGAATTTTCTCTTGATTTACTGGGTGGTAAAGGAAACGTTGGAGAATTTCGTTATGTACCGCTTATAGGATTCGATATTTTGACAGGCGTTTTGACAAAAGCGACAAAAATGTCTGTATCAGAGTTTGCGGCTGAATATTTATTTGCTCCTTTAAAAATCGACACGCCGCCAAATATATTTTTCCATAGCAAAGAGGAACAAATGGCATGGAACAAGGAAAAATATGTTGACGGGTGGGTAGTTGACCCTATGGGTGTAAATACAGCAGGATGGGGACTTGCTTTGTCTGTTTCTGAAATGCTAAAAATCGGGTTGCTGTATTTGAATCATGGAGCATGGGAAAATAAGCAAATTGTGTCTGCTGAATGGATAACGGAAAGTACGAAAGAACATAGCCGATGTGCAGCCCGAAAGTTGTCCTATGGATACTTATGGTGGCTTGGTGATGATGGTGATTATGCTGCAATGGGAGATGGGGGAAATATAATCTGTGTCAATCCGAATAGAAAATTAGTTGTGGCTGTCGCTTCTAATTTTGTGCCAAGACCAAAAGACAGGATTGAGTTGATAAAAAAACATATTGAGCCAATCATGGAGATAAAAAGATAATGTCAGAGTGGATATATTGCTCTGTTTGCGGAAATAAAATCCGTGACAGAATAAGAAAAGATACGGTTTTGAAAAACGATCCTCTTTACTGTCCGAAGTGCAAGGGGGAAACATTGATTGAAGTAAACAATTTAAAAGTAACGGTCATCAAAAAGCCAGATGCAAGAACGCAGAGCCGATAAACTTACACCAAAGTTCATCGGTTCTATTTTTCATTCCGCAATTTTTTACAATTCAAATTTTATACTTTTTAATAGGATGTAAGCAGGCAAGGACAATGCCGATAAAATTTGAAAGGAAGTGTTGGAAATGGATGTTAAGAATCTGTTTGAAAAATTTGATGGAGAGGGTAAGCTGCTTTTGCCAGATACAGAGGTTGCCTTTCATGCAATTCCGTGGTCTAAGCATCCTGCATCCCCGGGTGTAGAGCTAAAGCATATCATCACATCCGAAAAGACAGGAGGACAGTTCAGTTATCATCTCGTAAGGATAGCCCCCAATAAAAAGATTGGCAATCATATCCACGAGAAGCAACTGGAAACCCATGAGGTAATCTCTGGTGCGGGAGAATGTGTAAACGATGGCGTCACGCTGCCTTATGAAGCAGGCGTAATCTCTTTTTTCCCCATAGGAGTACCGCATGAAGTCACTGCAGGGGAAGACGGGCTTTACCTGTTCGCAAAATTTATGCCCGCCCTCTGCTAATCAAATTCCTCTGGTCAGATAGTGCCAGAAGATGATTTATACGCTAATGGCGGCAAGCCTACATATTTTTCAAATTGCTTTATGAAGTGGCTTTGGTCACAGAAACCCGTGGTCAAGGCTACTTCTGTTATTGTTTCGGTTTTATGGATTAAGCGTTGTGCCTTGCGGATGCGGTTCTGTATTTGGAACTGATGCGGCGTAAGTCCGACTTCTGCCTTAAAACTTCTGATAAAGTGGTATTTGCTGATGAAAGCGTTTTGTGCCATCTCATCGACAGTAAGTTTGCATTCTGGGTATAATTCTAACTGCTTTTTTAAGTTGTGGATATATAGGGTGTGTTTTTTTAACTGCCATTCGGAAGAAACTGCGATTTCATCCAGACGGTTTAATAGCTGCAATATCTGATACTGATTGATTTTTCCTATATTCAGAGCCTGTATCAGAAGAAGTGTAATATGTTTTTGTATGGTGGTAACATCTACGTTATTTATTACATCTTTATCAATGCACAGGCTGAGCAGAGTATAACTGTCATGTGCTGAAATGCTATGCGGCACATATGGGAATATAACAAATGTTTTGTTTGGCTGATAAATCCTTGCTTCTTGATTTATAGTAAGGACAACGGAGCCATCCAGTATGATACCGATTGTCAACACGGAAACATGGTTATGTAATGGATAGGATATGGTTGAATTTTTGCAGAAAATCAGTTCAATGCCTGTTTCTGCATTGTATAAATAGCGGATATTGTTTGTTGCCATAGGTTTTTCACTCCCTAGAACGATTGTTTAAAATTTATTGGTCGTATTTTTGATGTAATCCTAACAGCACAGTGTCAAGAGCATCTGCCAGGGCTGCTTTCACTTCCCCTGGTTTGTGAAACGCATATCTTAATTGTAAGGTTGTGTAGCCGTGAAGAACGCCTGTCAGCAGGTTCAGGATTTCATCTATATCTGTTTGGTTGAAATCACATGAAAGGATAAGGGTTTTTAAAAGTGAAAGATAATTACTAAATATTTCCCCTGTTTGCTCAGTGCCGTGCCAGGTTGCCCATTGGATTATTTCATAAATCCCAGGGTGTTCAATTATGTAGCTAAGATACTCAATGCCAACACTTTTTATTGCGGTATCTCCAATCTTTCCGATAGCCGCCTGTACCATCCGTTCATTCATGGCTTTCATACCTTTATGGGCGACTTCCCTAAGCAGGGATTCAAGGCTGTCTATATGGTTGTATAACGAGGGGGTACGGATATGAAGGCTTTCTGCAACAGCTTTTAGGGAAATATTGCTTAGCCCGTTTTTGTCCGCCATATCCGAAGCGGTTTGGATTACATCTGCTTTTGTTACACGCATGGGATTACCTCTCATAAAGATATTTTCTATTTATTTTAACTAATTAAATTAGCAAAGTCAATATTGTGATTAGATTTCTTCTTTTGGAATGTTGACAAACTAGGTATAATCATATAAAATACTAATGATATTAGTGTTTTTGCTATTAAAAATAGTATCTGAGAGGTATAGATGAAATGACAAATGCAAAATTTTCCTTTAATAAAATACCTGTTGTTCTTTGGGGTGTACCATCAAGAAAAGTGTATTTATATATACATGGACAAGGCGGGTGCAAAGAAGAAGCAGAAGCATTTGCTGATATAGCCTGCCGTTTTGGCTGGCAGGTTCTCAGTATGGATTTGCCTAAGCATGGAGAAAGGATAAATGAAGCGGTAACTTTTGAACCGTGGAATATTGTGCCAGAATTATCTGGAATTATGGAAACCGCAAAATGCAGATGGAAACAGATTTCCTTATATGCAAGCAGTATCGGTGCTTGGTTTAGTCTGTTAAGTTTTGGAGATGAGCGATTAAAAAACTGTCTGTTTGTTTCTCCTGTTTTGGATATGAAACAGCTTATGTTAAAGATGATGGATTGGGCAAATGTATCGCAAGCCCAACTGAAACAGCAGCTTTTTATTCCAACTGATTTTGGACAGACTCTTTCGTGGGCATATTGGAGATATGTTTTAGAGCATCCAATCTGCCAGTGGAACTTTCCGACTAAAATATTATATGGGGAAAGCGATAATTTAATTGACCGTGAATGTGTAGAACAATTTACGAGGAAGTTTGAATGCAGTCTTACAGTTGCAGAAAAATGTGAGCATTGGTTTCATACAGAACGGCAGTTGAATATCTTGCGTGAATGGATTGGGAAAGAAATAAGTAATAAAGATTTCATTTCAAAGGAAAGGTAAATAGTACGATGATTAAAACAGAATGGATATTATGCCCTGTCTGCGGAAATAAAACCCGTGACAGATTAAGGAAAGATACAGTTCTGAAAAACAATCCTCTCTATTGTCCGAAGTGCAAGCAGGAAACATTGATTGAAGTAAATAATATGAAAATAACTGTCATCAAAGTTTGAAACCAGATAAGGACAAAACTCAAAAATTGTGCTAAAGACAGCAGGCATAAAGATGTGGAGTGAATATCTTATCTGGAGGAAACAGAAAATGACAAAATCATTATTTGAACAGTTAGGCGGTACATACCACGAAGAAAATGGGTATCTTATCCCAGATTTGAAGTTACCAAAGGAAGAAGAACAGCCGATAGGCATATGGGGACAGCGGCATGCGGAATATTTAAAGCAATACAATAAGGTTACATACACTAATCTTCTCACAAGCGGTAGGCTTAGCACTTATCTTACAAAAATTGATGAACAGGCGCATGAACAATTTGAGCGGCTTATGGAGGATATGAAACAGGCACAGGGCATAACAGAAGAACTTAAGACTGAAAATAGCTTAGAATGGACTGGAAGAATGAACAACATTAGAAATTGTGTAATGGAAATCATCAATAGTGAAATTGTTTTGTAGTAACCGAAGGGCACTTTTGCATTTGGCAGGAGTGCCCTTCATTTTATACATAAATAATTGCATTTTTTTCGTTGCCTTTATATAATTGTATTGGTTCAAAAATAATTATATAAAATTTATCGGAGAAATGATATGAAAAGAGAGATAAAAAAATGTATTAAATACTATCTGGAAAATATTAATTCGGATGAATATAAAGCAAATAAAATTAAAGATGATATTGAAGGAAGAAAGGTTCATCGAGAATATATAGAAGAAGAAAAGCCCTTGTGGAAAGAGAGAATTGATTATTATGATAATTCAATAATTACAAAAATATCTTTATGTGATATTTTATCTAACGATGGTGTTGCTAGATTACTACATAAAATATATGGACTTCCTAAGAAAAAATTTGATGTGAAAAAATATTATAAAAAGCCTTCACTAATAAACAAATATGATTATATACAGCTCCAATATACACATTCGAAATATGGAATATTTGCAGAAATTAATTTATTAGAGGATAAATATATTAAGAGTATTGAAATATCTTGGACACAAATTAATAGTTACTTTGCCTTTTTGGAATATGAGTTTAGATTTAAGGTTTGCTTGGATGATGAATTATATCATCAATTTATATATGATAATATGAGATTCCTTAATTCAAAAGATTATATAACGTGGTATCATGTAAACAAAGATAAGAATATGAATAATTTAATGCTACAACAAATGACAGATGAATTTTTCGCACTTATTTGTCAACATTATATTACTAGCTTTTTATATAGTGAGCAAGGTAAAACCAATCCATTGATTAACATGGTTTATATGACAAGAAAAGAACCAATTAATATTGATACGTTATATTTAGGAGACTTCGGGGTTTCTTATTATAATCAAAAATCAAATTTTGTTATTTTGTCTGATTTTGATGGGGTTAATCACTGCCTATATACAGGAGATAATAGTATTCCCCATTTTAATATATGTGCATATATTGCGAAATATGGAAACGAATTTTATAATCGGTTCTTCGGAAACAGGGATTTAAAAATATTTGAAAAGGATTTCTCAAAGTTTTCAACAGGCAGGAAGAAAATCACTTATAATAAAGAATTAAACAAACTTCTTAATAAAATGCAGGGTATATCAGAAGTCGAAAACAAAAAATTTGAAGACTTTTATAAAGAATTTAATAGTCGGTGGTCATTTTATTTAAGTAATGATAAGATGGATTTAGAAATATATCATAAAAAGAGTGTAGTTAAATTTGAAGATATCTATAAGAACAATTTTTTATATCTAAAATTACTATGTGAAATGAACTATTCTAAAAGTAATTATATAAATTCCATTATTGTTACTTTGGTTTCAATAATTGCTATGATAATTTCTTTAATTGCACTTTTATATAAGTAATGTACAGAAAATTACAAAATTATTATATTTAACAGTTAGACGGCACATACCATGAAGAAAATGGGTATTTTATCCCAGATTTAGCTTTATCCACCGAGGAAGAATAGCCAGTGAGTCTATGGGGACAACGACATTTAGATTATCTGAAACAGCACCGCAAAGTTACATACACCAATCTTCTCACAAGCGGCAGGGAGTAATCTCTGCTGCTTTTGTCTGAGAATCTATTGTGAAGTGATGTAAATCCGAAAGGAAATAGGCAGCTACTTGACAAGCATAGAGAGTTTACTTATAATGACTATATAATCAGCTTTAGTCAAAAAGAGGTGGGACTGTTGCCAAAGAGCTACTCAGAACAGGAAAAAGAATACATAAGGAAACGGCTGAAAGAGGAAGCTGCAAAGTGTCTCGCACAGTATGGTGTCCGCCACACAACGGTTGATGAAATTGTGAAGCGGGTAAATATTCCGAAAGGAACATTCTATCTCTTTTATAAGTCAAAGGAATTGCTTTTGTTTGACGTTATCCAAGAACAGCAGGAGAATGTCAACCGTGAGCTTTATCGGGTTGTTTCCAGTATTGCCGATACTGAATTTTCAGCAGACAAACTAACCGATATTGTTTTTGGATTTTATAAAATGACAGAGAAAATGCTGATTTTGAAACTGCTTGACCTTAATGAAGTGGAGTTGCTTGTGCGTAAGCTGCCACGGGAAGTAGTGGAGGAGCATTTTAGGGACGATACAGACACGATTGAAAAAATGCTTGCCCTGTTCCCTGTAAAAAAAGAAGTGGACATTAATGTGATTAGTGCTGCGTTTCATGCAATCTATTTTGCAACACTGCATAAAGCAGAGATTGGCGAAGAACATTATGATAAGGCACTACGCACGTTGATTTATGGAGTTGTAACACAGATTATTTAAGAAGTCCGACAGAAGTCGGACTTAAAACAAGTCATTATTTGACTATTAAATACTATTTGGTCATATGGTTAAAGGAGGAATATATGATACAAGTTAAGAATCTTTCATTCAGTTATACGAAACAGCCTTTTATTTCTGACATGAGTTTCTCTGTTTCATCTGGGGAAATCTTCGGATTTTTAGGACCGTCTGGGGCAGGCAAAAGCACATTACAAAAGGTGCTGATAGGAATGCTGACAACTTATCAGTGTTCTGCCATTGTAAACGGCGTTGAGTGTAAAGAGCGCACAAAGAATTTTTATGAGAATATAGGAGTGGATTTTGAATTTTCAACCATGTATGAGAAGCTGACCGCAAAAGAAAACCTGCAATTTTTCTCATCACTGTATGAAAAAAAGCCACGCCCGATTGGAGAGCTTCTGGAAAAGGTCGGATTGGAACATGATGCGGATAAGCGTGTATCTGATTACTCAAAGGGCATGAAAGCACGTTTGAATTTTATAAAAGCATTACTGCACGACCCACTTCTGCTTTGCCTTGACGAACCGACAAGCGGGCTTGACCCCGCAAACAGCCGTATGATGAAAGATATGATTTTAGAGGAAAAGGCAAGAGGGAAAACCATTCTTTTGACAACACATAATATGCAGGACGCAGCCGAGCTTTGCGACAGGGTGGCGTTTATTGTGGGCGGTAAAATATGCGCTCTTGACAGCCCGCATAATCTGATTATGTCAAAAGGTGCGGCAACCGTAACTTATACATGGATGGAAAATGAAGAGCATAAAGCAAGCTGTCCGCTTAATTGTCTGTCTGCCGATGAACAGTTGAAAAAACTAATTGCGGAGAATCGTCTGCAATCCATCCACAGCAGTGAGCCAACCTTAAACGACATTTTTATGGATATTACGGGGAGGACATTATTATGAGATTAGGCAGTCTGCTTTTATGGGATATTCGTTTTCAAAGAAAATATGGTTTTTATTTTTTATATGCCGTTTTAACAGCAATTTACGCTTTTATTCTTTTTGCTGTTCCAGAGAATTGGAAAGAAAAAACCGCAGCTATTTTGATTTTTTCTGACCCTGCGGCGATGGGACTGTTCTTTATGGGAGCGATTATCCTTTTAGAAAAAAGCCAACATACGCCATGTGCATTTGCGGTTTCTCCTGTTCGTGAGACAGAATACATCATTGCTAAGGTTAGCTCATTATGTGCAATTTCATTTATTGTCGCCGCAATATTAGCATTAATCGCTAATATGAATAATTTACATATTGTCCTGCTTGGTACAGTACTGTCCAGTGCTGTATTTACGCTTTTAAGTGTTATTGCAGCAACGAAAATAGCCAGCCTTAATCAGTTTATTTTATGGACTGTACCGATAGAGGTTGTATGCTTTGTTCCTGCTATGCTGCACTTGTTCAAAATTACTCCGACATGGCTGCGGTATTATCCTATCAATGTCTGTATGGAGATGGTTTCAGGCTATGCCCCGCCCATAATCGGGATTTTAGGGGTAATGACATTGATAGCTGTTCTATTAGTGCTTTCAAAAAAATCTGTTTTAAAAATGTGGGAAAGTACGGGAGGTGTGAAGCTATGAAAGTGATTCGGTTAAGTTTTTTGGGGATGCTAGCATACTTACGGCGGGATATGATGTTATTTGCTGCCTGCCTTGCCCCGATTTTAGTGGGCTTTCTGTTTCGGTTTGTGATTCCTCTTTTTGAGGACGTTTTAACGGATTGGTTTCATCTGCCAACAATTATTTCCCCCTATTATGGGCTGATTGATATATTATTTGCTATGCTGTCTCCCGCTATGTTTTGCTTTGTATCGGCAATGGTTACATTAGAAGAAAATGATGAAAAGACAGCAAAATATCTATTCATTACGCCGCTTACAAAACTTGGATATTTTGTTTCACGTTTTGGAATTCCTTCTATCTTTGCATTGCTTGTAACGGTTGTGCTTTTGCCTGTTTTTAAACTGTCGCCGCTTTCTTTTTCTTATATTGTGCTGCTTGCAGCAGGCGGAACGTTACAAGGGATTGTTATTGCATTGTTAATTTTAACGCTTTCGTCAAATAAACTTGAGGGCATGGCGGTAACAAAATTATCCACACTCATTATGTTCGGTGCGGCTATCCCCTTTTTCATAAAAGATAATGCGCAATATGTATTATTTCCGCTGCCTTCGTTTTGGATTGGAAAAGCGGTTTTTGAAAGTTCCCCGCTTTATATGTTTCTGGCAGTCCTATTATTGTCTATATGGATTTTGTTTCTAATGAAAAATTTTTGCAAAAAAAATAGGGGGGTGTATTGATGGAAATGAAAGAATGGATTTTTTGCCCGATATGTGGAAACAAAACAAGGATAAAAGTACGATATGATACAGTGCTTGAAAACTTTCCTTTGTTTTGTCCGAAATGTAAACAGGAAACGCTAATTAATGTAAAACAACGAAATATGTCAGTCATCAAAGAGCCAGTCGCGCAGCCGCAGAGCCGATGAACTTGTGAAATAGAATCACCGTTCATTGGCTCTGTTTTATTTCATAAAGTTTTAAGGCGAACGCCCACCATATAAAAAAACGGTGTTGTGGTGGGCGGTATTGCTATGCCCGAAAAGACTTAACAGACACTCCCCAGACCTGTTTTAAAGTTTGGAGAGATTTTTTATGTTCTTTTTTCGGGCAGTTATCTGTCTGCTTATACAAAACAAAATTTATTTATACATAGCACGTCAGCGAAAGGCAGGAAACCAGTTAAAAAAATCTCTGCCAATGCAACGGTACTTTTCACCATGAAGGTAGAAGTACAATCTCTATATAACAGAGCTATTATTTCCTATAACCGTAAAGGTCACAGAGCCTTTGCTGTCGCCAGATAAGGATGTTTTTATGTAGGGTACGGTGTAACTCTGTAAAAGAGGTTACACCATATCCTTTTATTATGCTACAAATTTGAAGTCCTGCGGATTGTTCCGTATTTCTTCAACCATCGCTTGGATTTCCTTTTCAGTGGGAATATCTATCATCCCCACCGCCGTAAAATAAATATCCACCTTCACATGGCAATGACCGCTCGATTTGTCGCTGTTGTGGACTTCAATGCGCTCAATCAGCGAATTGACAAGGGTAGGCGTAAGCTCCTGAATGTTGGTCATCTCCCGAAGTGTGCGGAGTACCAGTCTTAAATCCACAACCTGCTGTTCGGCGTTCTGCAAGGTCTGCTGGTTCTTGGAAACTTCCTGCGTCAATGATTTTTGCTCTTTTTCATAGCTTTGGAGCATTTTAGAAAACCGTTCGTCAGAGAGTACGCCGCCTGCGTTCTGCTCAAATACTTTTTCAATCAGCCTGTCGATTTCCGCTATCCGCCTTGTGCCTTCCTCAACCGCCTGCTGAAGCTGTCTGTATTCTTTCTGCCGTATTGCGTTGTTTCTCTTTGCCAGCATATACAGGAATACCGGCTCATAGCAGCGTACAAAATCGGATAAGTCGCTGACAGATTCCAACACAAGCCTTTCAAGGACAATGTCACGGATATAGTGCATGGTGCATTCCCCTCTGCCGGATTTATATTGGGAACAGCGGAAATGCTCCTGTTTCCTTGTCATGCTCTTGGCGGCTGCAAAGTGCATTTTCGATTTACAGTCATAACAATATACCAATCCCGAAAAGAGGCTTGTCCTGCCGGTTTTCGTTGGTCTGCGCTTGTGTTTCCGAAGCTCCTGCACCCTCAGCCATTGTTCCTCGGAGATAATGGCTTCCTGCATATCGGGTATGATTTGGTAATCTTTCTCGCTGTGCTGGATTCTCTTGTGGACTTTGTAACTGACGGTAGTGCTTTTGAAATTGACGGCACAGCCCGTGTACTGCCTGTTCTCAAGGATATACCCGACGGTAGCCTGTTCCCATCCGTAAAGGTTTTTCGGGACTTTCTGTGCATGTTTCCTGCCGATGGATTCAAAATAGGCGGCGGGGGAAAGTATCTGTTCTTCCTCAAGCTGCCTTGCAATCTGCATCGGGCCTTTCCCGGCAAGGCACAGGGCAAAAATCTTCCTTACGGTTTCTGCCGCTGGCCCGTCAATGACCCATTGCTTGGGGTTTTCCTCTGACCTCTTGTAGCCATAGGGTACGATAGAAGCGATACGCTCGCCGTGTTCCGCTTTGGACTGCCATACCGCACGGATTTTCTTGGAAGTCTGCGCCGCATACCATTCGTTGAAAATATTGTGGAAGGGAATCATCTCCACGCCCTCGCCGGTTAAGGTATCCACACGCTCCTGTATGGCGATAAAGCGGATGCCGAGCGATGGGTACACCACCTGCGTCAGCCTGCCCATCTCTACTTGCTCACGCCCGAAGCGGGATAAATCCTTTACGATAATCGTGCCGATTTCCCCGTTCTCCGCCATACGTTCCATACGCATAAAATTCGGTCTTTGGAAGGTTGTCCCCGATACACCGTCATCTACGAAAAACATTGTGTTGGCAAAGCCTTCCTTACGGGAGTAATCTTTTAAAATCTGCTTTTGGTTCGTTATGGAATTGGATTCTTCGTCTTTATTATCATCGTCAACGGACAGCCTGCAGTACAAAGCCGTTATTTTTTCTTCTGCCTGCCCGTTGGTTTTGTTTGCTGTTGTCATAATTTTTTGCTCCTTTCCGACAACCGGGCATAGCAAAGGCAGGATTATTTTACTATGCCTGACTGTCTTTTTCTACTGTGCGAATACTAAATCAGCTTTTCGGACAATATCAGTTCTTTAAATTGTTCCAGCACACTTTGTTTGCCTTTGGCGCTGAAATGGGTGCTTACCTCATAAGTCGTGCCGCCGATTTTCAGGGAAAATTCGTTTTCACCGCTGAAACGCATCAGTTTTCCATTTTCGATACGGACATCGGGACAGCGTGGCGTTACTGCCTGCGCTAAGTTGACAGGCTCATCCTCGTCTATCGGTTCAGGCGGAGACATCCATATCACATTGGGGTTAATCATAAAATTATCTATTTTTTTCATTCTGCCACCTTACCTTTCCCCACGGCTACTGCGTCTGCGTTCCAGTTTGCGCTGATTATCGTAAAGCAGCTTCAAAATGGTATCTGTCATCTGCTTTTGGGTATAGTTTTTCGGGAAAAAGCTGCGCAAATCCTCTACCCTGAAGCTGATACGCTCCTGCTGGTTGGCTTTTTCTTCGGATAGGATTTCATAGATACTGTCCGAAGAAAGAACGCCCTGTTGCGCTTTTCTTTTTAATCGGATACTTTGTGTGTGGGATGGCGTACAGTCGTTTAACGCCATTGCGTCAAGCAGTACCCGTTGTTGTCCTTCAGACAGATAGGAGAGTTCCACGGCGGGGCTGAACGCTATGATTCCTTCATCTACCTTTTGTAAAAGTTCGGGGATAAGGTTTGTAAGGCGGATATAGCGGAATACAGTGTCA
>QXWW01000047.1 GCA_009911185.1 Lachnospiraceae bacterium | reverse complement strand
TTGCGTCCTCGGGCTCCACAGAAGCTTCAATCTGATATTTCTCTCCTTCTTCTATCGTTATAGAAGATTCCGTTACCGTGATTCCCGTTATATCTACAGGCGTCTGCTTCACAGTAAGAACTGCGACAGCCTGACCCTTCATATGCGTATCTGTTTCCGATGTAACTAATTTAATGCGGATTGTTCCGAATTTTGAAATCGTCAGTGTTTTGCCATCGGTTCTATCTACGCGGCCTTTTCCTGTTCCTCCGCTAAGCACAGTATATTTATGCGTTGTGCCGGCATTCGGATCAATGTCAAACAGCCCCTGTTCGCTCAAATCAAGTTTGTTGCCTCTGATCTCGGTCTCTTTATTGTTTGCTGTAATCGTAACCGGCTCTTTGTACACTGCATATAAAGTCAGGTTCTTTGCCGGCATTACAACTTCTTCTCCTGGCTGGTAAAAGGTTCCGCTTCCGTCTGCTTTCGTATTCCACCCGGCAAACTGTTTACCGTTTGCTCCCGTGATTCCAGTTCCTTTTGCCGCTTTAAATGTAAGACCCGCATCTACGGTCGACTGGATTGGAACAACGCCTTCTCCGCCATTTAAGTCATACGTTACCATATAATCTGGAGCTTTTTCCACCTCAAATAAAAGCTGCGGGGCTTTGGAAGCATTGGCTCCTGTAGCTCCCTCTTTGGAGGTGATTTTAAAATCTCTGGCTCCCGGGCTTGCCGTAATTGCAAAGGTAATCTGATTCTCTTCTGCATTCAAAGCCTGATAGTATTTCGTTACATCCAATTCTACCGTCTTACTGCCGTTTTGCGTCGCTGAAAATTGTTCTGACTCCACAAAATCGGTAACATCAGCAATTTGGGGTCTGGTAACCCATGTGACTTTGTTCTCCTCCCAATTGGAATCCGCCACTGCCGCCAGAATCTTCATATCCGTAGTACCCGGCTGGTTCAGATTTCCAGCATAATTAAGACGCAGTTTTACAGATTTCACGTTCTGTTCTTTCAGTTCCTCTACTCCAAAACGGATAAACGACGTCTTCATATCCGTTCCATCGCTTGTATCCGTTGTCGTAAATTTCTCGCCAAACTGCCCGTGAGACGCTGTATCTCCAGGCTGGCGAATCAACAAGGTTGCATCCGTACCATAATTCGTCTTCTTTTCATTCTGCCATGTCTTAACGTTTGCGTCCGCGTTTGTCTTAACTGCAATAAACGGATCCTTGGTCCAGATTGCGTAAAACGCCGTATCTGACTCAAAGCTCATCTCTTCCACATTCACTGCCTCTGTGCTGGCACGGTCCGTCGTCCAGCCTCCGAACACATAACCTTCCCTGACAGGATCTGCCGGAGGAATTGTAGAACTTCCTTTTGAAATAAAGTTCACAACCGTCTGATTGCTGCCATTAATCGTTCCTCCATACGGATAGAAGGAAACTTCCACGCCTCTGCTCACTGTTACCGTATATTCCTTTGTCGTCCCCTGATTGGTCACGGCATAAGTAACCGGTTTTGTAAAGTCCCGCGCTCCTTCATCCGGACTGACTGTCGCTTCCGGAGATACCGTTGTTATTTCCGGTGTAATGGATGTGATGTCAAGAGATAACGGAACCGTCAAATCAATCGTCCTTGCCACCTGGTCTATTACGCCCTCATAAATATCAAGAGCAAAACGCGCAATATCAGCATTTGCTTCCTCACCGGCAGTACTGCTGCTGCCTTTCAATATCATCTGCGTCATATTATACCGCCAGGACTCGCCGCTGGGATATTTCACGCGTAAGTACCTGGTACCTTCCGGGAAAGAGGCTCCTTCATTTGAGGTATAGTCTCTCTGCGCCCATATTGCCTCTGTGCCAGTACCTTCGATAATGTCTCCCTTTGTAAACGCTGTAAATTCCGTCCAGTTTTCGCCATCTGTCGATGTCTCAAATGTAAAGTTTTTGCTATTGGAAATCTCACTTGAATATGCCACATTCCGCAACTGGAAATAGCTTAAATTCGGAGCTGCAAACACTACATATTCACTGCCGCCGTTGGGATCCGGATAAAGTCCGTATCCAAAGCCATAATTTCCTACATTTTCCACAAGCATCGGGGACGTACCGGAATAAAGCAGCTTCGGCGTAAGCTTCATATCGGAAAACTTCACCTTCTGCCCAGATGCAACATTAGAATAATCAAATGTTTCCGTCACACTCCAGGAACCAATTTTCTCAGAAAAACCTTCCTTCTTGCAGGCTTCTGCATAATCCGTCATATACGTGAATGCGACCATCTTGCCCTTGGCGCCTTCAATCTGCCCGTAAATCTTTTGTACCGTGCCTGAGGTAAACATTTTATTTGTAACAGGCGTTAACCATTTCACATTAAATACTACCGGCTCTTTAATTCCTGGAACAGACGCCTGTATGGTATCGGGAAGCTCTGGTTTTTCATTTGCTGTCGCCGTATAAAGCTGCGGCGTTAATATCTCGTCAATTACAACATTGCCGGAAAGGAATCTTGCATTTACCCAGTCAGCCAAATCATCTTCCGGATTGTCTGATTTTGATTCTGTTACCAGCCGGATCTTGGATTTTCCTATTACATCAATGTCAACAAGTTTTGCCTCATTTGCTTTGTCCATATCTCCACTGGTAAATACCGGTTCTGTCTCATCGTCCAAATATACTTTAAATGCAACTTTACCTGGAGCAGCCACGCCGCCTTTTAACAGACTTAAGTTTACATATGAACGGAAACGCTCATAACCTTTACCGGCGATATCTATCTCAATTTCTGCCGGCGCCTGTGTTCCCAGTCCCTTGTCATAAACTTCTCCGGGGCCTCCCTGCATACCTCTTGCCTGCAGGCGTTCTCCATTCGACATTGTGTCTTTAAATACCTTATCGGCTTCGTCTGCTTTATAATCCAGATCGCTCGCATAGACTACCGTGCTGACATTAAGCCATGCAACTGCTTTTGTCTCAGAGCTTAATACGGTGCCTGTTATTTTTTTCTGTCCTGCCGACTTCACATGATTTTCGGAAATATTCCACTTTACGCCTATTGGCTCTTTCGAACCGTCGGTAAACGTTACTTCCACGGTCGCGGGCATTGCCGGCATCACGCCGCGCTCTGTGCTTACGGCAATCTCTTCAATGGAAGCTATCTCCTTAACCATCACTTCTGCTATAACCGTTTTTTCCGGCCCTATTTTGCCAGTCACATCGAAGACGCCTTCCTCCGCATACAGAGACGGATCAATCGTTTCCCATGTCACCTGTGCGGAACCGGTTTCACCATCGGTAAAGTGAAGCGCCACAAAATTCGGAAGCGCCGGCTCAACACCTGCAATTGTAGTCACCTCAACATCATCAATAGAAGCAATCTTTTTAACATGAATTTTGGTTTCCACCCGTTCTCCCAGTTCATTCGAAACTGCGTACACCGTGTAGCTTCCCGGCGTATTCAAATCTACTTTATCCATACCGTCCCAGGAATCAATCTTATATTCGCGAATCAAACCATCATCATAGACAGCACCGATTGTCTCTGGCAAAATCGGGGAAACTCCAACTCCCGTGGTAATCTCCGGCAGTGTATAATTCTTAATATTCGTTCCATCGCCAACTTCATTGACGCCTTTGACAGTTAACATATTGGAAGTAAGCTGTCCGCCGGCTTTCTCTGCCCGGGCAGTAACTACGATATTCTCTGCGCCTTTTTCCACTTTAATAATAGCGAGCGCTTTACCGTTAAACGCTTTTCTGTTGTCGCTGGTATTGCTGTTATTATTGTTATTTAAGCCTCTGAACGGTTCTCTGTCCCTTGGATCACCGTTATCTAAGGCTAAAATTTCTCCGCCTTCGACCTCAAAGGTAATCCTGTTGTCGGCTGTGGGCACCATAATGCCCGCACTGTCTACCACTGTCGCTTCCACATATAACAAATCACTTCCGTCATTTTTCACAAATGCTTTTTCTCCGGAAAGAACGACAGACTGAGCGTCCCCCGCTGTATAAACAACGTCCTCAGCAATCACATTACCATCTTTGTCTTTGGCGACTGCCTTTAATTCTCCTGCCTGATACTCATGCATGCCATAATCTAAATAAACTGGATTTGACGTATCTCTGTCATAGTCTTTTTTGCCAATGGATTTTCCATTGATGAAAACTTCCACGCTTGCCGCATTGGTGTAGACCATAATTGGCACCTGTGTTCCCATATCCCAGTTCCATTTCTGCGGCAGCAAATGTACGGTAGGAATATCCGTCCATGCGGAACGATACATATAAAATGCGTCTTTTTCAAAACCTGCCGTATCAATAATACCAAAGTAAGAACTTCTTGAAGGGTTAGTATGCGGCGTCGGCTCACCCAGATAATCATGTCCGGTCCATACCATCTCGCCAAACATAAAGGGCATCATGTCATCGCGGTGCTCTCGAATGGATACGCTTGCCGAGGTAAAGTTCTTGTTATACGGCCACTCAGAAGCATAACCGCTGCCGTGCGCCCAGCGTCCGCCTTCCTCATTGCCTCCCCGGTAATCTTCAATGTTATAAACGCCTCTGGTATAAAATGCCGATGCAGTCTCCGTACCAACTACGCTGGCATTGGGATAACGTTTTTTATGCACATTATACTGATTGTTGGCTCTGGAATAATTGTGCCCACCAATATCAGCTAACGCCATATTGTCAATGAACCCATTGTCTCTGGTAACTTTGCTGCTTCCTGTATCCCAGGTAGGAGGAGCTGCAGAAATTGGTCTGCCATAGCGCGCGCCATATGTTTCATATTTTGCTTCGCCCCTGCTGCCGCCTCTGACGCTGTAATCTGTCGTATAATTATTCTCAGCGCTTGGCAGGGCCGCATGATTTTCCTCCGGCTCCGGACGTACCGTCCGTTTTGTCGTCTTATCCACTACATTTGTCCAGGGAATATTATCCAGCGAATCAATCTCCTTAACTGCGGCGGATAATAACCACTGGGTATCCATTCCATGTCCGTCGGAAGAGTCGTAGATTTCATTTCCGGTACTCCACAGGAAGATAGCGGGAGAGTTTTTATCCCGGTCTACCATCGCCTGAATATCACGTACACAGTTGGGCTCCAGTTCTGTATTGACCCAGTTGATATATGTATTGGAACCGTCTGCAGCAGAATATTCAAATACGGTCGTCGTCCCGTCTGCAGCTTTATTAAAGTAATTGTGATAATCGTCGTCATTCTTAGCTTTTAACCACTGGTCGAAGCCCTCTTCAAAGATAAGCATGCCCAGCCGGTCGGCAGCTTCGATATATTCCGGTGATACCGGGTTATGCGCGCAGCGCACAACGTTCACACCCATATCTTTTAATTTGCGAATCCGCCTGTCTATTGCCGCCTGATAGGTTTCCATGCCAAGCGCACCCAGGTCGCGGTGCTCGCACATACCGTTCACACGGGTATATTCCCCGTTGATATAGAGGCCGCCAATCGTATTTGCTTCACTGTATGGCTCGTCATAGGAACCTGGCTTCAGATAGATATAGCGGATACCAAAACGGGTATCAAGGGTATCTATCACTTTTCCATTTTGGATAATCTCTGTTTTTACCCAGTAAAGATTAGGATCATTCACACTCCAAAGGGCCGGATTATTAATTTCAATAATCTGGTTAACCTTTGCTGTGTCGCCCTTTTTCACAGTAATATTCTCTTCCGTCCCTTCCGCAACCGCCGGATTATCTTTGCTGTAGATTACAGATTTCACGGAAACCACAGAATCGGCATTCGTTTTGTTCTCAACGCTGGTGCGCACATTGACTGTCGATTTCTTCTTCAGCGCCTCCATATCCGGTTCCGTATGGAAATCCGGCTGCATGTATTTGTCTCCTTCTTTTACGACAGTAGCTACATGTACGCCGTTAACTGGAACATGAACTTTATCCGTTGCAATCAGATACACATTTCCATATATTCCCGCGCCTGAGTACCAACGAGCGCTGTTTTTGCTGGAATATGCCTTTACTGCGATAACATTTTCCTGCCCGGCAGGATTCAGATAATCTGTAATATCGTATTCAAAGGTCACATACCCCAAAAACTGTTTTCCCAGATCATGTCCGTTAATCCAAACCTGACTGACCATCTGCACTGCGTCAAACTGAAGTACGATATTTTTCTTCATCATATCTTCCGTAAGCGTAAATGACTTCCGGTACCAGCCAGTACCGCCTGCAAGCGAACCCTGCGCCGCTCTGGCGTCAGAATCGCTAAACTCCTGATAAATACTCCAATCATGCGGAAGCTGCACGGTATTCCAGGTACCGCTCTCCACATAATCCTTTTTGCTTGCCGTCTCATCCAGGCTGTTGTTGATCTCCCTGGCCTTATCCAGCAGGCAAAAGCGCCAGTCATCGTTGATTTTGATCTTCCGCTCATTTGACGCGATGTTTTCTGCCGGCACGCCTGCAGGCGCCGCTTCTGCTGTCATCGTATTGCCAAACATACCATAGGGCAGTAAGGATACTGCTATGGCGAACGAAAGAACCCATGTCAGAACTTTTTTGAAAATTCTTTCCTTGTGCATAATGACTTTCTCCTTCCTTTTGTTCGTTTTATTGCATGATTCTGCAAATTACAGAAAACAAATTTGCAGAAATATGCAAGATAATTAATTTGCACGTCTATTTTAACTCTAAATTGCACAAGTTCATATGGAATTTTTTTTGTATTTTGGCAATATTTTTTCTAAACGGCCTTATTTTTTATTAAACGCAAACGGACCGCACGTCAACGTGCAGTCCGTTTGCGTTTCTATTGTTTCACTAAAATGAAAGATGAGAAAGCCGCGTCAGTTATTTTTTCTTGATCGTGATTTTCTTTCCGGCAGTCTTCATTGTCGTTTTGAATTTCTTCAAATTACTCTTGGACACTTTCTTCGGAACATATACTTTCGCATTTTTCTTGATTCCTGTAAATGCCTTGCTGCCGGCTTTCGGAGCTTTGGTTCCTTTAAATGTAATCTTTCCAAGATTCTTACAGCCGTAGAAGCTCTTTGTTCCGATTTTGGTTATGTTGGCTCCGATTATTACTTCTTTCAGTTTTTTGTTATTCTGGAATACCTTGCTGTTAATCTGTGTGACTTTAAAGGTAAACGATTGTCCCTTTACTTTTACCTTAACGGTGGCGGGTATGGTTATCTTCTTGCTGGTCTTCTTCATCAGCTTCACTACCGATACCGTGCCGTTCTTCGCGCTCGATTTTGTTACCTGGTACTGCAGCGATCCAACCTTGAATTTATAGCCCTTTTTCGGCGGCTGCGGAGCAGTCTCTGTCGGATTAAAAGTAAGACCGGCCTGTGCCGCTGCCAGGTTATTCAACGCCAGCTGCACTTCCGCCGCTGTCGCGTTCGGGTTGGCAAGCACATATTCTGCCGCTGCCAGCGCGTTTCTAAATGCTTCTGCACTGGCGGCCGTATACTTGGACAGGTCCTGATATGCAGCTTTTAAGTCGTTCACCCGGTTCGTCAGTTCACCCCGCTGCTCAGGAGTCGCGATATCCGGATTCACGTTCGGAGCTGTTACGGTAATCGCTACTTTTGCCGGCGCTATATCTGTACGCGCGCAGGTAACCCGAATTTCTGCCGTTCCTGCCGCAATTGCCGTCACCAGACCCTCTTCGCTCACAGTCGCTACATTTATATTACCAGAAGTGTACGTCAATGTATCATCTTCCGTAGTATCTTCCGGCTCTACCCATGCTTCGATCTGATAAGCCGTTCCAACCTCAATTGTTTTTTCCGTTTCCTTTACTTTGATTTCTGTAATTGGAACCGGATTCTCTTCGTCCTCCTTCATAACTGTAACTGTAACAATTACTTTCTCCACATCCGGGTTTACACAGGAAATTTCAATGTCCGCCTCTCCTTCTGCCTGAGCCGTCACAAGACCTTTTTCATCTACCTCTGCGATATCAGGATGCTTAGAGATATACGTCAATGTTGTATCTTCTGTGGTATTATCCGGTTCCACGGAAGCTTTAATCTGATAACTTTCTCCTACCTTTATGGAGGTTTCCGTTTCCTCCACACTGATTCTCGTAATTGGTATTCTATGGTCTGTCACGGTAATTTCTACAGTTACCGGAGACACACCCTCCCTGCTGCAGGAAACCTCAATGTCCGCTGTTCCCTCTGCAACTGCCGTTACAAGACCCTTCTCATCCACGGTCGCTACTTCTTCATCTGACGACTGATACTTCAGTGTGTCGCCTTCTTGCGCATTCTTCAGGGAAGCTTTAATCTGATAGGTCTTTCCTATCAGCACTGTCTTTGCCGTCTCCTCCACCGTAATTTGCGTATCTGGCTGTTCACTTCTCTCTGTAACCTTAATCTTAACCGTCGTCTTCACATTCGGGCGGGCTTTGCTGCTAATCTCAATCTCTGCCTCCCCCTCTGCAATTGCCGTTACCAGACCGTTCTCATCTACGGTCGCTACTTCTTCCTTTGACGACTGATACTCCAGCGTCATATCCTCTGTCGTATCTTCCGGTTCCACAGAAGCCTCAATCTGATAAGTCTTTCCTGCCTCTATGGACGTCTCTGTTTCTTTTACCTTGATTCCTGTAATTAATATCTCATGGTCTGTCACCGTGATCTCTACAGTTACCGGAGACACGTCCTCCCTGTCGCAGGAAATCTCTATGTCTGCTGTTCCCACTGCAACTGCTGTTACCAGACCGTTTTCATCCACGGTCGCTACTTCTTTCTTCGATGATACATACTTCAGTGCGTCGCCTTCCTGCGCATTTTCCAGAGAAGCGTTAATCTGATAGGTCTTTCCTATCAATACCGTCTTTGCCGTCTCCTTCACCTTGATTTGCGTCTTTGGCTTCTCATCCTGTGTAACCTCAATCTTAACAATTGTCTTTACATTCGGGCGGGCTTTACTGCTAATCTCAATTTCTGTTTCACCCGCTGCGACTGCCGTCACCACGCCCTTCTCATCCACGGTCGCTACTTCTTCCTTCGATGACGCATACTCCAGCGTCTGATCGTCTGTCGTATCCTCGGGACCCACAGAAGCCTGAATCTGGTACGTCTCACCGACTGCCAATGTCTTTGCAGATTCCTCTGCCTTAATTTCTGTAATTGGCACTTCGTCAAATTCTACGCCCTGAATGACAATGAAACTAACCATAACGTCACAATCTTCATTCGTATTATTTATCGGAGCAATATTCAAAGTAACAGAGCCCTTCCTTGCTGCTTTAATGTTCTCAAAGGTAACGGTGTCCTTGTCTCCTGAAATATGATGATCCGCCTTAGACGCCAGCTCATTTCCTTCTGCATCAGTCAACGTAACCTTTGCATGACGGTTATCGCCTACATACTGAGCCCACGGATCAAAAAATCCTGCTGTAACGACATACTTGCCTGCCGGCAGATTGTCGAACTGATAAGATAACGTCTTGCCATGACCTCCTGGATTGGTCATATGCCGTATGGTAACATATGCGTCCCCAGTTTGGCTTGCCCCCACTTCATTATCAGGATTGGTATAACCCCATCCGCTCTCTGCACTGTATGCTCCATCCGGAACCACTTTCCCCTGCGCGTTTTTGTTTTTGATTAAGTTTTTATTGCCCTCTACCACAGCCTTACCTTTATCTGTAAATTCTGCGGCTCCATTGTCCAGATAATAGACAATGCCTGACGGGGATACGGGAACCTGGATTTCAAGAACTCTTCCCTCTGGATCGGATAAGGTTCCGGCAACCGTATACATCCCTATCTCTGTCGCGCTTTCCACCACCTGCGCCTGTTGTGCGTTCCATGATACATCTGTATCAAACGTTTCGCCTGCAATTGTAATATTTACCTTACCCGGCATTTCAAAAGCTTCTCCGGTATAATGCACAATCTTTGTGTTAACTGTAATTTTTCCTTCTTCCCATTTCGCGTAAAGCGTCATATCTCTGTCTGCTTTATCTTTCGCAAAATCCCATTGTTTGGTCTTTTTAGCATCACTGAACCATCCAACGAAGTCGTAACCATGTTTCTTCAACATTTCCGGTTCCGTGATCATTCCGGAATCTACGGCAACCTCCTGAGGCTCGACCTCTCCGGCTCCGTCCGTATCAAAGGTAATTCTGTATCCTCTGCCTTCTCTCCAGTGCGCTGTAAATTCCAAATCGCCTGTTGTTCCCTGGGCGATAGTCACATCTATGGTCGGTTCTGTAATGCCGTTTCCGGTCCAGCCGAGAAATACATAGTTCTCTCTGGACGGCATATTCAATGTAAAATACGGGGTTTCCACTGTATAATTTGCCCTGTTCGCCGCCTGACCCCCATCTAAGTGATAAGTAATCTGATAGGTTTTTACACAGGTCTGCCCTGTAATCGTTACCGGATAATCCGGCATCTCAAAGGAATAACTGCCGTCTGCTTTCTTAATAGCAAGACCTGACGGCGTCCTGTCTGTACTCTTAATCAATGCGGGTTCTTCTGTAAACTCATAACCCTCTTTGGGAGAGAATGTAACGGTTTCACCTTGCGCTGCTTCACCCAAATCAATTTCAACCATCTCATCCTTTGCCGTTACCAGATGCATCCCGTCAGACGATCCCGCTTTTTTGAATACAATTGTATACTCCTGTTTCTTTGCTTCATCGCCGTTTTCCGGAAGAAACATCACTTTTGCCGTGCCGTTTACTGCCTCAAATACCGTAATGGAAGCATTGTTGTCTGCCTCTGCAGTGATCACGCCGTCTTTGGCATCTACTTCCAGCGTCTTCGTATCAGCATTAAAGTCTGCCAGTTTATTGACGCCGTCTACATTTATAGCTGTCACCGTATAATTGTCATTTTTGCTGACCGGCTCGTAATAAACTTCAAATTCTTCCAGTCCCGTCCAGTTATTTGCCTGGGGCTGTAAAGTAATACGGACTGCCGTCGTCGCAACTGGTTCAAATTCTACGTCTACCATGCGTTTAAAATCATCCAGAGGAGGCACTGCCGTTTTGTTAATATACGTTACCTCTGTCCAACTGCTGTGATCCTTAATCGGATTATCCGCACCCCAGCCTTTTACGTTGCTGCACTCATTGGCTGAATCATTTGAAATCCTGCTTGCCGGAATAACTCCCGCATCTGCGCTGTAATATTCAATCTTATACCCTTGCGGCAGACGCACTTTGTTTGCACTGCTGCCGTCTTCTTCCGTAAATCCCAGACGCACTTTATTAATCATATATTTTTTCTGGTCGTCATTGGCTTCGGAACCTTTCTTACCAAAAGCCGAAACTACGAACGGAAGATGATCATTTGCTCCTACCGCCGCATCGGCATTGGTATGGTACACGCCTCTTTCCCAATCGCACCAGATCTTCTTTGAAGAATCTGTAACAAAGTCCTTGACGCCGTCTGTTGCATTATGCACCCTATCGCTTCCGGAAGAATAATATGCAAACGTTCTGGGCCATTGCTTCGGTTTATTGACGCCGTTTTCATTAAGGGCAAGATTCTCCCCTGCCGGCGTACTTGTATCTGCCTGTTTCTCGACACGAACGGACGCTTCTGTCTGCGACCTTCCCACCGTACCATTTACCTTTACAATGCCTGCCTTTTCAAAAGAAACTTCTGACAGATCCCATGTCACATTTCGCTCTTCTATTTCATCATTGCTGTAATATACCGTTACCTTTTCCGGCATTTGCGGCGCAATGCCTTCTACCGTTGTCAAGGTCACCTGCTTAATACCAATAATATCACAGACGGTTACTTCCGCACTTACCTGTGCGTCCGTTTCTATTACCGTTCCCTGCACCCGGAACGTACCAAATTTGTTGAGGCGGCTGGCGGCAATCCGATCCCATTGCACTTCCATAACCTTCTGCCCAAAGTTTGTATTGGCAATCACAGTTCCAGGAAGTTCCGGATATACGCCCTTTCCTGTGGTTACGCTCACTGCTTCATAATCATCTATCGTTTCCTGTACCGCACGGATCGTAAATTCTGCTTCTACAATTCCTGTATAAATACCGGTTCCCTTTACAATCACGGTCGCCTTGCCCGGTTCTACATTGTTGCGGTAATCTAACTCATAATCAGTTCCCTTTACTAATGTTTTTTCAGTGCCGTCATTATAAACTACAGTCGGCTCCGGTCTCAGTTCACTTCCGGTATAATCCAGTGAACCCGCCCCTTCTGCAAACGATACGGTTGTATTCTTGCTGCTGAGTTCCTGTTGAGGCTTGCGAAGCCTGACTTCCGCCGCAGACATATATGCGTTTGCCACACCATCACTATGTGTCTGCACACCATAGAGACGGACATACTGCGCCTCAACGGCTTTATTAAATTTCGCCAGTTTCCATACTACCTCGTCATTCCATGTTCCTTCCGCAACAACCTTCTGATTCATCCATTCTTCATCTGTTAATTCCTGATTGCTGACTCTTACCTGATATTTCAAAACAATACCATTTTTATCCGGTCTTGGACGCGGCAGATAACGCAGTCCCGTGATTTTCTTTGCGCTGTCCAGTTTCATCTGCAGATAACGTTTTTCCGGTAAATCGGTAAGACTTGAAGGTCCTGTGCTTCCAGCCGCTCCCCAACTACTGTGCCATTTGGTAGTATTATTTCCATCGTTCGCCTTTTCAGGAGGCTCAGATGAATGATAACTTACCGCCGATAAAGTCATGTCGGCATAAGGATAATCCAGGGAATCATCCGCCGCATTATCATTGCTGTCATTACTTACTCCAAAATACACCTGGTACATATCCCGTACACTGTGGTCTTCGGACTCCAGCAGAATCCTTACGACATCTTCCGCATCTTTGGGAAGAATCGTCACGCTCGCATTGTCTTTTCCAACTGCCTTAATATCACTCTCTCCCAATGCCTGATCGGAGACGCCAAACCAGCCCTGGCTTAAGGTTGCCGCATCTGCAATATACGTGTCCGCCCTTAAAGAAGAAAGCGCTGCCTCCCCTCCTATCGGGAACGTAGGAATCCTGGTATTCACTTCCATCTCCACAAGCGTCGCGCTCTGGGTAAATTCCACACGGAAATCCGTTTCCGAAACCGTTTCCTTCGGCGTAAAGGTACGGACCGTGACACCATTCAGCCGCCGGTTACTAATCGTGCATTCCGCCTGTTTCCAGTTGTCGCCTTTATCGCCGGAAGAATAAATCTTCATCGTACTGGAAATCGGAGTCGGATCTTTCAGATACAATGTAATATCCTTTAAACTAATCGCTGTATCTAAGCGGAAATCTATCGTTCCCCGTCCGCTCCAGGCAGCGTCTTCATTAGAAATCTTATCATCCGTAAGCTTCGTGAGCACTTCCGCCACGCTGTCGCGCTCTTTACTGGAAATGCCATTGATATACAACTCTGCCACATTTGCCAGTACATCGCTTCCATCTTTGTAAGCTCCCTTTGTTACGCGAATAGACGCCGAGACGTCAACCGACTTGCCAAACACGCTTGACGTTCCCGTTATTGTCTGTGTTCCTTCCTCAGAGGAATCTACCTCGCCGCTCCATGTTACTGGAAATTCTGCCGAGAGAACGGTGCCGTCTGGCAAAACTGCCGGACGCGTCTCTGGAAGTGTGAAATCCGAACCCACGCCTATAGCCGCCGAATAATTCAGAATCGCCGCCACATCTTCAATCACAGTGACATAAACCGGAATACGCAGACTGGTACCCGCAACAGATCCATATACAACAAACTGATCTTCTGACGGAAGACTATCCCAGACAACGCTCTTTGACTCCGACGTGCCGTCAGTATAATTTACCTTTACGGATGCCGGAAGCTGCAGAGCCGCTCCCTTCTTAACATAATAATGCCTGGAAATCTCATAGTTTTCAATGCTCTTTTTTGAAGCGGAATTGTCGGCTGTAGTTTTGACTGTCACCGACGCTTTTGTAAATCCATCCGCCTGCGCGTTTACTGTAAAGGTTCCCGCCTTTTTGGTGGACTGGACGATTGCTAAAAGTTTGCCTTTTCCGGCCTTCTTTGTATTCCCGCTATAACCGCTCGTATCATTCTGCACGCCATTATCAAGAGCCATAAGTACGCCGTCGCCTTCTACCGATACCGTAATTTCCGGCTCCGCGCCATTGACAAATTTGCCGTCCTGGTCTACCGCATCAATGGTAATATAACTCAGATCTTTTCCATCGGCCGTAATCTCCGTACGGTCTGCCTCTGCTGTAAGCTTTGTAGCATTCTTCGTCGTCTCGACAATACTGCGTCCATCCGTATTTGTTATCTCATTTCCTTCCGCGTCATATGCCTTCGCCTCTAACTTCCCGGCTTCATACGGCACATTAAATGTTGCATAAAGTGAAGTATGGCCGGAAGCTTTCCCAGCATCAAAACATCCGGTACCGCTCGTATAATTCTGATAACCTCCGGTAGGCGTCTCCGTGCGCGCTGCCGTTGCAGAACCTACTTCCCTGCCATTCAGATAAAGCTTGATTACAGGAGCGTCACTGTAAACTACAACCTCCACCTTGCCATTATTGTCTACCATAATTTCATCGCGGTTCCATACTGGAAGCACATGCAGCGTATGTAAATCATCATTCCACTGGCTCTGGTACAGATAAAAGCTGTCCTTGGGGAAACCTGCCAGATCAATAATCCCAAAATAAGAGCTTTTCGCCATATTCGGCCACGTATGCCCGGCGCCAACTGTTCCCGTACCATTATAAGGCGTCGGCTCACCGATATAATCGAACCCTGTCCAGATAAACTCGCCCGCGTTAAAGTTCTGGCGCATAGTAACCCACATTCCTTCACTTGCCAATGCGCCCCAGCCTACCTTGCTCTTATCATAAGAGGTCAGCATTCTGTCTCCTTTGCCTCCGTCACCGCCGTTATTTTTCCTGTCATAAATACCGCGGCTATTAATAGACGAAGCCGTCTCGGAACCATAAACCAGCCAGCCTCTGTCATGCCCGCTTTTCACCTGGTCGGTATTTGCATAGTTATATCCTACCACGCCGCCCGGCACGCCATATTCATGCGCTTTGGCAATTTCCGCTGCTGTTTCCAAATAACTACCGCCCTTTATCTTATTATCCCCATAGGTAACGTAACGGGTAGCATCCTCTTCTCCCACCCAGGTAATCAATTGTCTTGCCATCGCCGGATACTCGCTTACTCTGTTTCCGCTGATCAGTCCTTCGAATATTTCATTTCCCAGGCTCCACATCACGATAGAGGGCGCATTTTTCCCGCGCTTTACCATCGCCTTGAGGTCGAACTCTGACCATTTCTCATTTGCTTCTGCCCCTACGATCTGATTGCCTTCTTCAATCGCACGGTCAAACCATTTTCCATAGTCCTCTGAATTTCCGTTTTTTCCGGAATACCAGCAGTCAAAAGCTTCTTCAATTAAAAGCATACCTTTTTCATTACAAATATCAATCAATATCTGAGAAGCCGGGTTATGGGTTACACGAATCGTATTCACGCCCATCTGCATCAGCTTTTCCACCTGACGCTCCGTGGCGCGGTACCATGCCTCTCCTCCCAGAGCGCCCTGGTCGTGGTGCATACAGACGCCTTTCATCTTCACATTCTGTCCGTTCAGGAAAAATCCATTCTCGGCAGTAAATTCCACCCAGCGGAATCCGAACTCAGAATCATACGCATCTACAACCTCCTCTCCCACATACACTTCTGTGTGAACCGTATAGAGATTTGGCGTCCCTATATACCAGAGTTTGGGATTGGGAACAATAACTTCCGCCTCAATCACAGCTTCCTGACCGGCTGTTATATTCTGTGCCGACGTCTTCTCACCTGTCACCACTGCCTCGGTACTGCCTTTTTCATAGACCGTCTGACGAACAGAAACATTCTTATCCTCCGCACTGTCATTTTTCACAGAGGTGGCAATCTTAACCGTACCTTGCGCCTCTTCTTTGTCTACATTCGGCGTTGTCACCGTCGTTCCAAAGTATGACACATGTACGGAATCTGTAACTGTCAACTTCACATCACGGTAAATACCGCTGCCAGAATACCAGCGGCTGGACGGCAGCTTGTTCTCTACCTTCACTGCCAGCATGTTTTCCTCTCCGTTGGTTTTAAGCACATCTGCGGGCAGTACAAAAGAAAACGGCGTATACCCGTACGGGTGGGTTCCAAGCTGCACGCCGTTTAGATAGACGGTAGCGTTCATATATACGCCGTCAAAATCTACGCTGACTACTTTGCCCGCCACTTCCGAAGGAAGTGAAAACGCCTTCCGGTACCATCCGGTACCGCCCAGCATCAAACCGCTCTCCGGCTCCGCAGGGGCAGCCACAGTGTGTCCCTGGTCAATACTATAATCATGGGGAAGATTGACATTCTTCCAGGAAGCGTCGTTATAAGACGGATCCTCCGCCCCATTCAATTCTCCCAGATAGAAGCGCCAGTGATCATTAAAAGAAACGGAACGCTCGCCTTCCACCCCGTAAGCATCCACATAAACCTTCTCTGGTGTAGATACTGCCTGATTCGTACTTTCTCCGACTCTGGTGTCTGAACTGCTTCCTGCGGCCATCACATCAAAGGCTCCCGTATTCAGGATCACTGCCGCTGCCAAAAACGTACTCAGATACCTCTTCAATCGCTTAAGTTGCATATAATACCCTCCTTTTTTTAATAAATTTCCGTTCTTTTTCCTCCTTCTCCGCTTAGATAAGTTAAATTATAGAGGTAAAATACACAAAAACATATGCAAAATCTTTGTTTTTTTGGTATTATTTTTTATTTTAGCCGACCATGGACTGTCTGTCTGGATAAATTTGGCACTCAACACTATCTTACATACTGTCCTCGTAAGGAAAATATATGGAGTTCGCTAATATGATAAAAATTGGATAGGGGGATGGTTAGTCCCCCTTCCACACCACCTGGCATACCGTTCGGTACCAAGGCGGTTCAATAGTTTACACGTACTTTTAGATAG
>QXWW01000046.1 GCA_009911185.1 Lachnospiraceae bacterium | reverse complement strand
TAATCCTGCCTTTGCTATGCCCGGTTGTCGGAAAGGAGCAAAAAATTATGACAACAGCAAACAAAACCAACGGGCAGACAGAAGAAAAAATAACGGCTTTGTACTGTAGGCTGTCCGTTGACGACGATAATAAAGACGAGGAATCCAATTCTATCACAAACCAAAAGCAGATACTCTCCGACTATGCTAAAAAGAACGGATATTCCAATACGATGTTCTTCGTAGACGACGGCATATCGGGAACAACTTTTCAAAGACCGTCATTTCAAAGAATGGAGCAAATGGCGGAAAACAGTGAAAACGGCACAATTATCGTAAAGGATTTATCCCGCTTCGGGCGTGAGCAGGTGGAGATGGGCAGGCTGACGCAGGTGGTGTACCCTTCGCTCGGCATCCGCTTTATCGCCATACAGGAGCGTGTGGACACTTTGACCGGCGAGGGCGTGGAGATGATGCCCTTCCACAATATTTTCAACGAATGGTATGCGGCGCAGACCTCCAAGAAAATCCGTGCGGTATGGCAGTCCAAAGCGGAACACGGCGAGCGTATCGCTTCTATCGTACCCTATGGATACAAGAGGTCAGAGGAAACCCCCAAGCAATGGGTCATTGACGAGCCAGCGGCAGAAACCGTAAGGAAGATTTTTGCCCTGTGCCTTGCCGGGAAAGGCCCGATGCAGATTGCAAGGCAGCTTGAGGAAGAACAGATACTCTCCCCCGCCGCCTATTTTGAATCCATCGGCAGGAAACATGCACAGAAAGTCCCGAAAAACCCTTACGGATGGGAACAGGCTACCGTTGGGTATATCCTTGAGAACAGGCAGTACACGGGCTGTGCCGTCAATTTCAAAAGCACTACTGTCAGTTACAAAGTCCACAAGAGAATCCAGCACAGCGAGAAAGATTACCAAATCATACCCGATATGCAGGAAGCCATCATCTCCGAGGAACAATGGCTGAGGGTGCAGGAGCTTCGGAAACACAAGCGCAGACCAACGAAAACAGGCAGGACAAGCCTTTTTTCGGGATTAGTATATTGTTATGACTGTAAAGCGAAAATGCACTTTGCAGCCGCCAAGAGCATGACGAGGAAACAGGAGCATTTCCGCTGTTCCCAATATAAATCCGGCAGAGGGGAATGCACCATGCACTATATCCGTGACATTGTCCTTGAAAGGCTTGTGCTGGAAGCTGTAGCGGCTTATCCGATTTTGTCCGCTGCTATGAGCCTGTATTCCTGTATATGCTGGCAAAGAAAAACAACGCAATGCGGCAGAAAGAATACAGGCAGCTTCAGCAGGCGGTTGAGGATGGCACAAGGCGGATAGCGGAAATCGACAGGCTGATTGAAAAAGTATTTGAGCAGAACGCAGGCGGCGTACTTTCTGACGAACGGTTTGCTAAAATGCTCCAAAGCTATGAAAAAGAGCAAAAATCATTGACGCAGGAAGTTTCCAAGAACCAGCAGACCTTGCAGAACGCCGAACAGCAGGTTGTGGATTTAAGACTGGTACTCCGCACACTTCGGGAGATGACCGACATTCAGGAGCTTACTCCTACACTTGTCAATTCGCTGATTGAGCGTATTGAAATTCACAACAGCGACAAATCCAGCGGTCATTGCCATGTGAAGGTGGATATTTATTTTACGGCAGTGGGGATGATAGATATTCCCACTGAAAAGGAAATCCAAGCGATGGTTGAAGAAATACGGAATAATCCGCAGGACTTCAAATTTGTAGCATAATTAAAAGAATATGGTGTAACCCTTTTTACAGAGTTGCGCCATACCCTACATAAATACATCCTTATCTGGCGACGGCAAAACCTGTGTGTCTTTTTGTGCAGTACAGCAGTTTGGTTCAGGAAATGAGCAGCAGGTTAGAAAAAGTTAAAAATTTGTCTTGCAAGACATAGGTACATGTGTTATAATTTAAGTCGGTCAGGACAAGCATGATTGTTTGTTTCTGTATCTGGATGGATTCCCGAGTGGCCAAAGGGGGCAGACTGTAAATCTGTTGGCAACGCCTTCGAAGGTTCGAATCCTTCTCCATCCATTAGATATGTGAAGAAAAACCAAAACGGTTTGAATCCTTCTCCATCCATTAGATATGTGAAGAAAAACCAAAACGGTTCGAATCCTTCTCCATTTATTAGATATGTGAAGAAAAGCCAAAATGGTTCGAATAAATGAAAATGAAATTTAATTAGAATGTAAGAGGCAGTGTTGAAGATGACATCTTTTGCGCTGTCTTTTTTGTAATATATGTTATGGTATTGTGTAATAGTTTCTTTTTGTAAATAAATCAGAGGATATTTCCCCAGGATTCTTTTGGAAGTCATTTCACACGGTTATTCGAAGGGCTTCCACTTACGTCGAAAAAGCGTCAATTTGTGCAAATTGTGTTAATTATATTTTCTGGTTTCCGATAAACATAAGGAAAGCAGAGGAAACTATGATAAGAATTGCAGTATGTGACAGTGAAAAAGATGAACGAGCCTGTCTTTCTGAGCTTGTAAAAAATCAGTATGCAGAATGTGAGATTACAGAATATGCTTCCATGCAGGAATATTTAGCTGGAGAAGGCGGATTCGATTTGGTGTTTCTGGATATGAAGCTGCAGTTTCCGGGAGACGGTCTGGAGCTTGCGCGGAAGATTCGCGGCAATGCCGGAGAAAAACAGCCTTTGATTGTTTTTGTAACCGCTTATGAAAAATACGTTTATGACGCCTTTGATGTCGGAGCATTCCAATACCTATTGAAACCGGTAAATGAAAAAAGATTTGCCGTGGTTTTAGAACGCGCCTTGGGGCAAATCCAATCCGGCCTGAAAAATCTCAGGCAGTCGCTGGTGATACAGTATGCAGGAGCCAGTAAGGCAATTTGCCTGGATAGTATTTATTATGTGGAAAGCCAGGGACATAAAGTCATACTTCATATGAAAGAAGGCAATTTGGAATATTACGCCAAGATTGGCGCGCTGGAAAAAGAGCTTTGCGGGCAGTTTTTCCGGATTCACAAGGGGTATCTGGTCAATTTTTCCTTTGTGGACGGTTACAGTAAGACGGCGGTGATTCTTACCAATGGAGAGAAGCTGTTGATTTCACGATACAAATATACTGAATTTGTAAAAGAATATCTCGCTTTTATTGCAAGGGGACAGGAATAGCATCGGTAAAAGGAGGATGATTATGAGAATAACTACACAAGTGTTGAATGCGTCTATGAGGAGAGCGGGGCTGCCCATTAACTCGGTGTCACTGCTGGATTGTATGAAAAGCAGCGGGCTCCAGAATGAGAATCCTTTATCTGCATTGAGCAAAGGAAATGCGTCGTCTTTAGACCGCAAAAAATATGAGGCTCTCAGAAAGTCGGCGGAGAATCTGCAGCAGTCTGCGGATAAGCTGCATTCTGACGAGCTGTATGAAGAGGCAAGAAAAAGCGGTGACACCCAGTCTGTCGGTGATTATGCAGAACGTTTGCTGGAGCAATATAATCAGACCTTAAAGTCATTGAAAGGCACAACGTCGCCTCTCAATCAATTTTACCGTCAGACGTTAATAGAAGCGGCCAAGGCAGGAAAAGAAGAATTGGAGGGTATTGGCATTACCCAGGGAAAAGACGGTTCCTTAAGTCTGGATAAGGATAAATTGAAGGAGGCGGATGCAGATACTTTAGAACAGGTGTTAGGAGGCTCTTTTACAGAGAAAATATCTTTTGTGGCAGATAAAGTTGCGGATAATGCCAAGGCAAATGCGGCCAGCGCATCCAGCCAGTATAATGCCGCCGGAACTAATTATTTTACAGAATCCAGCAGATATAATTTCTGGAGTTAGGGCATACTTATGAGCAGAATTTACGCGGGAAGAACGGAAATTCCCAAAATCAATAAACATATTTATACTTATGAGGAGCTTGCCGCCCGTGCCCAGGAGCAAAAGCAAGAGCAAAAGGTACAAAAATTTACCAGAGATAAAATTACATTCTCCCAGGAAGGGATGAAGTCCGCCAGAGAAATGCGTAAATACCTGAATGAAAATGGTTTGAGTTCTTCTATAGATTTTCAGGCAAATTTGGAAGAGCTGGACAAACAGCTTCACACGAAAACGATGGACTATACGAACAATTTCTGGCAGGAAATGGGGGAAGTCATTGAACAGCAGCGGACTGTCTGGGGAAGCCAGGCAGGCGAAACATCGTTTGATAATTCTGTTGCATCCTGGGCAAAGGCATATCAGGTCGTACATGACCGTATTGTAGATGAATTTTCCAGAACGGACAGAGAAGTTACTTATGTGATTGACGAAGCCACTGGGGAGCGGAGAGAAGAAACCGTAGATGACAGGCTGGCAGAGCTGGATTACGCCTATGAAGCGCGTACTACATTCATTGCCGCTTCCAAGAAAGTCATGGTGCAGATCCAGGAAGTTTTTGGCGGGAAAAAGTCTCCGGCGCCTCCAGAAGCGGTGGAACAGAAGATAAGAGACGCATATAAGCAGGCGGTATCGGAAGAAAACCTGGAACGGCTGCGGCGGAAAGTGGATTCCTTTGAGGAGTACCGCCCGGATTTATCCATTGGCTCTTTTTGGGAGCAGATCTTAGGAGAAATTTGGTGAGAAGATTCAAACGAACGATAATTAGGAGATGTTCCATTGATTTTCTGGGAAATGAACTTGCGCAGTTGAAAAGTAGCTGATGAAAACAGCATCAAAAAGCGTCTTTTTCACGAGGCGTCTCTGACAATAGAGCGGATGTAAAAGAAGAAACAGAGAATCTGGAAGTGCTTTTTGACGAAACGGCCAATAAGGATATGGCTGAACTACCAAATTGACAGATCGTACAATATACTGAGAAAAAAGACTTTCTGTGACTGCAGAAGGTCTTTTTTCTGGTACAATGAATAATAAATTTCTGATACAAGGCAAGAGGTTCGAGCGCAGCCGCGGTTACTGCGGTTGCAGGCAGCGCTGCAAAAAAATCAGGCGGCAGTCACGGGTTATTTTCTGTGTGAGCGCCCTTATTAAATTTGTATTTTAGATATCAGTGCTTCCTGCAATACCTGAGAGAGATTCAGTTCTTTCTCTGCGGCAGCGTCACTGAGCCATTCCGGAATCGTAAGCGTCTTCTTCACAGATTTGTTATTGTACATTTTCCGGTATTGCAGGGTATCGCACGCCACGAAATTTACAAACCCGTTTTCTGGGACAGCAAGGTAAGCGGCGTCGGAAGGTAAAGGTATTTCTCGTCGTTCCTTTTCATAATTATACAGGACAAGAGACAGGACGTCTTCTGCCCGTATCAGTCCGTCTACGATATCATCGCCATACGTGTAACAATTTTCCAAATCGGGAAACACAATGGAAAAACCGCCCTCCTCTTCCGGGGCGAAAACTGCCGGATAAGCATATTTTGCCATAATTATAGGCTCCTTTCTTATGTAAATTATTTTCTGTGAGTACAAACAAATGCTACAGCGTTTACTGCTGTTTGCCTGCTTATTTTATCATGATATGCAGGCAGTGTAAAGAATTTAGCAGAATTGCGCCGTGATAAAATAACAGGGATTTTGTCCAGTTTGTTTTGCAGAAAAACTATCCATTGAAAATAGTCCTGCTTTTTGTTATATTTTATAGAGAATGTAGGTATGCGCAAAAGAGCCTGCGGAATGGAGGGAATTATGGTAGACAAAATAACCTTTATGGAGACGTTACGTTCCGTACAGGAGATGGCAAAGACTAATCCGGCACCAATGTCCAGGGAAGAGATACAAAGTTATTTTCAGGATATGGAGCTTTCAAAAGAACAGCAGGAGATGATATATCAGTATCTGCAGACGCCGAAAGAGGACGGCGGAGAAGCGGCGGCAAAAAACATTTCTGAAGCAGAGTTACGGGAGCAGGGGGTGAAAAAGAAAAGCTCTAAGTGTAAGGAGAAGAAAGAGGCTTCTTATTCTGCCCCTTTTCGCATGTATTTGCAGGAGATTTCCGCGGTGCCCCGTCTGGACGACGCTCAGAAAGGGAAGTTGTATGAACGGCTTCTTGCCGGGGATGAGGCCGTGATCGCGGATTTGTCGGCACAATGGCTGCAAAAGGTTATCCGTCTTGCAGAAAAATATACGACTTCTAAGGCGCTTCTGGAGGATTTGGTGCAGGAAGGGAATATGAGCCTGCTGCTGGGGCTGCAGCAGCTTCAAAGAGAGGGAGCAGAAAACAGGACTGCGGACAGTGTGGGAAAGGGGCTGCAGGAGGATAAAAGGAGAGAGTTGGAGCAGAGGCTGGAGCGTTTTATTCAGGAAGGACTTACGCGCTACCGGAGAGAACGGGAAGGGGAGCAGGACAGTGAAAATGCTATTTTGGCAAAAGTGAGCCTGGTTTATGAGGCAAGAAAGGCGCTTGCCAGCGAAAATGGAACAGATCCTACGTTACAGGAGCTTTGTGAGTATACCAGGATTTCTGAGGAAGAGATTTCTGATATTCTGGCGTTGCATGAGAGGGCAGAGTCAAATTAGTTGTCAGAAAAAGGAAGGAGCAGAACATGAATTTTGGGCCAATAGAATATACAGTAGCGAGAATTGATGGAGATTATGCTTATCTGCAGCAGAACGACGAGCCGCAGCAGGAATTGAAATGTGTGGCAAGAGCTTTGCTGCCGGCGGAAATTACAGAGGGGACAGGGATCCATTATGAAATGATGGAGTATACCATAAGCACGCCATAGCGTTTTATCTCTAACGCTCAGGAAATATGTAGCAGCCGCCCAATAAGCGGCTGTTTTTTCCGGCCTTTTTATTTATGCGCGGTGCGGGCTGCGGATTACAGGCTGAATCTGTCTGCTATTTAAAGCCGCATCAATTGTTTCCGGCAGAAGTTCCGTGAACGCCGTCATGGAGTTGGGTTTTGCCTGATAATCATCCTGGCCAAAGGGAACAAAATAAATATTTTTGGTATTTAGAAGTATGCCGATATTTTTCAGATTCATGCCCAGGGCGTCGTTAGTCGACAGAGAAATTACCAGAGGGCGGTTATTGCGCAGATGGGATTTTGCAGCCATCAGCACAGGAGTATCGGAAATACCGTTTGCCAGTTTGGAAAGGGTATTTCCGGTACAGGGCGCGATAACCAGAATGTCCATAAGCCCTTTGGGACCGATTGGCTCTGCCGCTGGAATGGAAGTGATAGGCGCATGGCCGGTTAATTTTTCTGCACGTTCCATAAAGGAAGCGCTGGTTCCAAAACGCGAATCCAGGGAAGATGCGTTCAGAGAAAATACAGGGAGGAGTTTTGCCCCTGTTTCTTTAAGGTTTTCCAGCGCATGGAAAATTTTTTCATACGTACAGAAGGAACCAGTAAAACCGATTCCGATGGATTTGTCATGAAAATCATAAGTCATGTTCTGTCATCCTTTCTATCGTTTTGCCAATGAGTTCACCGGCGGTAATAGGAGAGAAACGTCCAGGAATGCCGGGAAGCCGGTAATAAGGCAGCAGATATTTTCTGGTGCTGTCTACCGGGAAGCCATAAGGGGCGGAGGCAATGTCAAATATATGGCAGGAATGGTGAAGCAGGCGTATCAGCGGCGGCTCAAGTACAAAGGCGGGTATCGTATTAATAAGAATCTGGCATTGGGGCAGTACCTGAGGCAAATCCGCAGGCGTAACAGATAATATACCGTTTTCTTTTGCAAGACGCTGTTTTGCGGCGTCTCTTTCCAATAGATAAATACTTTGGCAAAGAGGGGAAAATAATGTGCCGATTTCCAAACCGCAGTGTCCGTAACCTAACAACATGATATTTGCAGAGGACAGAGAAAAAGGCGTGCATCGTATCACCTCAGACAGTAGTCCTTCAGCGGTCAGTAAGGCGTTTTCTGCAACGAAAAGTGGGGAAGAGCCATAGGTGAGAATGCGGCATTCTTTTTCCAGCAGGGTACGCTGCTGCTCATCATTGAGGCTGAAAGCGGCAAAGGTATGCGTTCTTTTTATCTCTGCCCACAGACTGTCCAGAGGAAAAGGCGTCTGTATGGCGTCTGACTGGAAGAGGGTGTCAGCTTCCCGCGTCAGCGGGGCAGGCGCAAGGATTAATGTCGAGTGCTCCAGTGCATCGGCCAAATTGTCAGTGATAAAAATATCTGAATGGAAGGGAAATTCAGGCGTGTGCCAGCATACGACCTGCCAGCCCAGCGTGCGAAAATATTCCGCAGCGTAACATTGTCTTAAATCTCCGCCTAGTATGGTAATGGATTTTTCCATAGAGTTCCTCAAAAATAAATGGTCTCTACAATATATGAAAATAACAGGAAGATGTGTTTGTACGAAAGCGTATCAATGAGAATGATATATCGGTACGGGGGATATAGAATTAATTCATGGTTATGAAGCTGCATACGGAGCGTTTATACGCGCGGACAATAAGATAATAGCCATGTCTGCATGGATTTTGTCCAATGCCGCGCGGGCTGCAGGTTTGATGCCACACTGCCTGCAGTGGAGGTTTGAGGAAATTCTCTGGACGAGCGCGGCGTGGCATTGTATACTAAAATATTGAAAAGATGGCACAACGAGGTTCAGAGGGAAATGAATCGTTAAAGAACTTCGTTGAATGGGCAAAGTACCGAGAACGGAGGATATAATGGCTAAGAAATTTTATGCGGTTAAGGTGGGAAAGACACCTGGAATATATGGGACATGGGCGGAATGCCAAAAGCAGATACATGGATTTTCCAGCGCCGTATTTAAAGGGTTTGCTACCAAAGAGGAAGCAATGGAATTTATCGCAGGCGGGCAAAACAGGAAACAGGTAGAAACACAGGCGCAAGCTTATGTTGATGGGAGCTATGATGCGTCAACCAGCACATTTTCTTATGGAATGGTATTGTTTCATAAGGGGCAGGAAATGCATTTTTCAGAAAAATATACAGATCAGGAACTGGCGTCCATGCATAATGTAGCCGGGGAACTGAAAGGAGCAGAAGCCGCAATCCGCTATTGTCTGGATCAGGGTATCTCCAGTATAACCATTTATCATGATTATGAAGGGATTGCAAAATGGTGCAGTGGAGAATGGCAGGCGAAGAAGGCTGGAACGATTGCATACGCCAATTTTTATAAAGAGGCGAGCGCTAAAGTGCAAATACAGTTTGTCAAAGTGAAAGGCCATTCCGGGGATAAATATAATGATCTGGCAGATCAGCTGGCAAAGCATGCGCTGGGAATTGCGTAAGTCAAAAGGAAGGCGGGATGCACAATTATTTAATGAAAAATGATTGTTTTTTGTGAATATTTATGATATATTATTAATTGTTCTATATAGAAATATTCTGATTAGATTAGAGATGCAGGAATGGAAACAAAAGGCGGATTTTATATTACGCAAATCAAACAGCTTCAAGATCGGATTTTTGAAAGACTGTTACTGGAAAACAATATTGAAATAAGCGGCGGGCAGGGAAGAATTTTATTTGTCTTGTGGAAAACGGATAATCTTACAATCAGCGAGATTAGCGAGAAGACTTCTCTTGCCAGGAATACAGTATCGGTCGTAGTTGACGGTATGGTCCGCAAGGGGATGCTGGAACGCAATATCAATCCTTCGAATCGCCGCCAGACCATCGTTTCGCTTACAGAATATGCAAAATCTTTACAGGAAAGATATGAAAAGGTATCTCAGCAAATGGATACGTTATTTTATAAAGGTTTTACAGAAGAGGAGCAGAAACAGTTTGAAGAGTATCTGGCCCGAATATTGGAAACCCTGACAGAACATCTGCGGATGGCAAAATAATCTAAAAAGAGGAGGAGTTCTAATACAGACGAGAGAATACATTTTTGAGTTTATCTGCAAGAGAAAAACAACATTTGTTGCCTGTGTAGATGAAAATGGTTTTCCGAATATGAAAGTAATGTTTGCACCACGCAAAATAGAGGGAAATTGTTTTTATTTTACCACCAATACCTCTTCCATGCGAACGCAGCAGTTTATGAAAAATCCCAGGGCAGGCATCTATTTTTATAACAGAGGGTGTTTAAGTATGAAGGCATGATGCTGACAGGTATTGATACAACGAAAATTAAGTAATTGACATCTTCACTTGCCTGATTGTCCAGCTACTACGTCAGAAAACCTGGCCGTAGCCACCGCTACGCCGTCGTTTTTTCCTTGTATCTGAAACAATTATCCTGCGTGAATATATCAAAGACTTAATTTTCGTTGTACTAGAAGTTCTTACAGGACGACGCTGCAAAGCGGGAGATTTGGCGTACAGGAGACAACGTATATTACAAACAGGGGATGACGGATCCGGACTATTGTGTTTTGAAATTTACGGCAATGCAAGGCAGATACTATAGTGCTTTGAAAACAGAAAGTTTTAACATGGAGGATTTAGAGTAACGAAGATAGAATAAGCGGCGAAACAATCGTCAAAGATTGCTATATTCAGAAAGGAGAATTATATGGAAGAATTAAAACATCTTATGGAGAAGTTTGTGGCGTCAGGGTGGGATTTGATATCTGTTCCTGCGCAACAGTGGTTAGATGGAAAAGCAGATAAACATGTTTTAATAGAGGCAATCAGACAAGCGGACAAAGAATGTGGAAGCTGCGGCTGCGATTTAGATCCATTGTATAAAAAAGCATTGAAATTATTAGAGGCGTAAAGTGTTTTTGGAGACTTATGTATCATTATCATAAATAAGAGTAAGGAGTGATTATATGGCGGGGCTATTGCTTACATCGGGTTTTAATTTTGAGGGATATAAAATTACCAGATATATTGGTTTCTTTAGTGGGGAATGTGCGTTGGGCACGGGTTTTTTGAGTTCTGTAAACGCAGGACTGGCGGATTTTCTGGGGTCTAATAGTTCGATGTACGAACAGAAATTGTCAAAGGCAAAATCCATGGCGCTTTCCGAGTTAAAAGAGCTGGCGAGAGGAAATGGGGCAAATGCCATCATAGGGCTGGATGTTTCCTATACAGCATTTTCAGCGGACGTTATAGGAGTGATAGCAAAAGGGACAGCAGTTAGAATTGAGAAAAGTGCAGACGCTGACTCTTTATATTCGAATACAAAAGATACAGTAGGCGGAAATGAAAAATATCTTTGTTTTCCTATCATAAATTATTATGAAAAGGTATCCTTCCGTCCATTTGCCCTGTCTTTCGATGTATTGACAAATGAAGTTAAAATTTCTATCAATAACTACAGAGAAGAGAAACTGAGCGCTCTGAACGTAGATATTCTTGCCAATACTGTGTTTGGAACCGTATATGAATATCCGGACATTAATTTTGTCAATCTTATCGTGAACAAAGGTACGGTAGAGACGGAAAAAGTTTTTTTGGATATTAGTAACAATCATCTGAAAGTGATAGAGAGTATAACGTTGAGAATTAATCATTATGTTCTTGGCGGAAAGGCGTACTCTTTAAATGATTTGTATCAGATTTCCGGTATAAAGGCGGATAAATTGGTGAAGTTACGGGATTTATATGGTGAAGACGTCATGAATGATTTCCGTGATGATGTTTCTCAGTGGACTTGTATGTGTGGATATAAGAATAACGCCAATACAAATAAATGTTATATGTGTAAAAGGACAAAAAACGAGTATACAAAGTCACAAATAAGGAAGAAAGTGATGCTGAGCGATTTGATGCCGGAATTTGAGCGTTTAAAGAGTTGTCAGGAAATATATACATATTTAACAGATATTGCACAAAAAGACAGTTTAGAAGATTTTGATTTTATGGAAGAGATTCTGGGAGAGGCGAAAAAGATGATAAGTCTGGAGCGGACCTATGGCAATATGAAGGATTCTTTCATTAGTACATGTAATCGATATATTTCGGAGCATGAACAAGATAAAAGCGATTGAGAATATGATATTGCATCATAGGTGAATAAGGGGTGACGTCGATTCTTACAAAACCGTAGGCGCGAGATGGGGGAGGGAATGCCGGGATTTGGGATGTTGTGAGGGCAGGGGAAGAAAATTTACACCAGTTTTACACCAAATGAGGGAACTTTGGGACGATGATGTGAGATGGAATTTTAAGAGTGTAGCAACAGTGCCAGTGATTTTGTGGCGGTACATCTAAGACTAAACATTAAGAAGTGAGGATTGGAAATTACTCGGGAAAGGACGGGTGATAATGCAACTGATATATGTAAGGTACAATAAGTATCACAATAGCATTGATATTACGACATTTGGTGGCTATCTACTGCGGATTGAATGTAATAAGGCAGAGAATGGGTTGAAGCTAACGTCTAATTCGCAGTGTGCTTTGAATGCTCTAGCGATTGATAAGCCGTTGGAATACGCAAGGATGTATCTGGATGGAGAAATGCAGGCTTGGGTGGATGCGGAGGATAGTTTGGAAGTTTGGTAATGATTTTATAAGAACCCTTGCAGGTCATGAATGGACTTGCGGGGGCTTTTACTTCTTTGGACAAAATTCAGGTTGTGGTGGATAATCTTTGTAGAGATTGTTGTAGTCTTAATGTGAATTTATAATATGCATATAAAGCAATTAACGAACAAGTGAACATATGAGTTTTGGAAGGCTGGTAGACGTTAGCCTTTTTTGTTATATTTCATTGTCTTGCATAATAAAAAGTAATGAGTTTTACAATACTAAAAAAGTTTGAAATTAATATTATGATTAACATTATATTTCGTTATAATCAGAGTAAATTATTATAGGCAGGAGGTCATTGGATGGCAGAGAAACAGTTGTGCAAACCGCTCATGGAACATATAAATATTGCTGAATTGAACAGGGGACAGTCGTCAAAAATAATGAAGAGAATTGTCGAGGAAGATAAAACTGCGTTAGTACTAAAAAATGGAAAACCCATGACTGTGGTTATTTCATATGAAAAGTATCAACGATTGCATGAGAAAGGGATTGACATTGATGAATATTAACATATCAGAGAAATCAAATTTTATTTGGAAGATTGCTAACTTGCTGCGTGGAGATTATAAACAGAGTGAATATGGAGATGTTATTTTGCCATTTACAGTATTGTGTCGTTTGGATAGTGTGCTACGTGACACTAAGGATGAGGTGTTGGAAAAAAATAAAATCTTGAAGTTTAAAAATAAGGCACCATTCCTTACTAAGATTACTAAGTACAAATTTTATAATACGAGCGAGTTTACTTTTGAAAAGCTGAAAAATGATGCAGGTAACATTGCTGATAATTTAATTGATTATATCAAAGGGTTTTCGGATAATGCTAGAGATATCCTAGAATCATTTGATATTTATACGCAAATAGTAAGACTGGATAAGGCAAATTTGCTTTATATGGTATTTTTGAAATTTGTGGATGAAATTGACCTAAATCCTAAAAAGGTCAGTAATACGGAGATGGGTTATATTTTCGAGGAGCTTATCAGACGCTTTTCAGAAATGTCAAATGAGACAGCGGGAGAACATTTTACCCCTCGTGAAGTTATTCGTCTTATGGTTTCGATTCTCTTTGACCCCGATATGGACAAGATTTGTGCTCCTGAATTTATGGCCAAGCTGTATGATCCTGCCTCCGGAACGGGCGGAATGTTATCTGCGGGAATAGAGTACGCAGCTGAGCAGAATGACAGAGCGATAATAGAAGTGTATGGGCAGGAATTAAATGAAAAGACTTATGCCATCTGTAAGTCCGATACGATGATTAAGGGGAAAGGATACGAAAACATTCATCTTGGAAACAGCTTCACAGAGGATGGGCTGCCAAACGAGAAATTCCACTATATGCTTTGCAATCCTCCGTTTGGCGTGGAATGGAAAAAGTATGAAGACTTTATCCGTAATGAGGCAGAATCTCTTGGACATGATGGCAGATTTGGCGCAGGGCTTCCGAAAGTGTCTGATGGTTCTTTTCTGTTTTTGCAACATATGATTAGTAAAATGCTTCCGCCGGAGGAAGGCGGTACAAGAATTGCTATCGTGTTTAATGGTTCTCCACTTTTTACAGGTGATGCAGGAAGCGGAGAAAGTGAAATCCGCAGATGGATTATTGAAGAGCATTTACTGGAAACGATTATTGCTTTGCCAGACCAGTTGTTTTATAACACAGGTATTCTTACATATATCTGGATTGTTACCAATCGAAAAAGTAAACTGCGCGAGGGAAAGATACAGTTAATTGATGGAACTTCTTTCTTTGATCGTATGCGGAAGCCACTCGGAGAGAAGAGAAAAATGTTGACAGAAGAGCATATCAAAGAGCTCACTAATATTTATGGCAACCTTGTGCCAAATGAGTATTGCAAAATATTTGATGAGGATGACTTTGCTTATTGGAAGGTAACAGTCGAAAGACCGCTTCGGCTGAATTTTCAGGTAAGCGAGGAGCGCATTGCCCGTATAAAGGAACAGACAGCATTTGCTAATCTTGCTAAGAGCCGCAGGAAAAAAAAAGAAGATGCAGAGAAGGAAATCGAGGCAGGAAAGGCAGAGCAGTCTAAGATTCTTAAGGTTATATCTTCTATGGATGAAACGGTGCTGTACAAAAACCGTGAGGAATTTTTAAAAGTATTAAAAACTGCTATGAAAAAAAGTGGTATAGCCATAAAGGCAAATATTCAGAGAGCGATACTGGCAGCTTTGTCGGAGAAAGACGATACAGCGGACATCTGTCTTGGTAAAAATGGTAATCCAGAACCTGATTCAGATTTGAGAGATACGGAGCAGATTCCGATAAAAGAAGATATTGACGAGTACATTAAGCGTGAGGTTCTTCCGTATGTACCAGATGCGTGGGTAGATGAGAGTAAAACGAAGAAAGGATACGAAATTCCATTTACACGTCATTTTTACAAGTATGTGGAGATAGGCGATGCGGAGGTGACACGCAGAGATATTGAGGCGTTCGGTGTTCGTATTCAAGCTAATATCACTAAGCTATTTGAGGAGGAGTAAGCGTGGAGGAATATACAAAATATAAAGATAGTGGAAAAGAGTGGATTGGAGTTATTCCAGAACATTGGGAAAGGAGAAAACTTTCATCTATTGCAAGACGGATAACAGACTATGTAGCGAGTGGTAGTTTTGCAACCTTAAATGAAAATGTTCAATATTTAGATGAGCCAGATTATGCAATGTTGATTAGGACGGTAGATTTGTCAGGATCATCAAATACACTTAGAGTTTATATTGATAAACATTCGTATGATTTCTTAAAGAATTCAAATTTATTTGGTGGAGAAATAATATTGTCTAACATAGGGTCAGTTGGAAGTGTTTTTATTTATAAACCCATGTATGAGAGAGCTACATTGGCACCTAATGCGATTCTTGTGGATATGAAAGAATGCAACAGGTATTACTACTATTGTTTTGTGAGTCCTATGATAAATAATGAATTAAGGAGAATTGCAGCAAGTTCAGTACAACCCAAGCTCAGCAAAACACAGTTGCGAAATTTTTATGTTATTCGTCCGCCGTTAAAGGAGCAAAAAGCAATCGCTGATTATTTGGACAAAAAAGTTGGAGAAATTAATGATGTTATTTCCCAACAGGAACAACAGGCAAAAATGCTTCGACAATACAAACGGGATTTAATCGGTCAGTGTATAACAAAGGGCTTAGACAAATCCGCACCAAAGAAAGACAGCGGTGTTGACTGGATAGGCGAGGTGCCGGAGCATTGGGAAGTTACCAAAATAAAGTGGATTTTTGAAATTGTAAAAAGAATTTATGGCAAGGAAGATAGGGATGTGCTTTCTATTACGCAGAATGGTTTGAAGATAAAGGATATTACTTCCAATGAGGGGCAACTTGCAGAATCTTACGCAAATTATCAAGTGGTAAATGTAAATGATTTTGCTATGAATTCTATGGATTTACTTACTGGTTGGGTAGATTGTAGTTCGTATGAAGGAGTGACAAGTCCCGATTATCGTGTATTTCGTTTTCACGAGAGTAAGCCGCAGTGCCACGCATATTACAAGTATTTAATGCAGATGTGTTACACAAATCGAATCTTTTACCGTCTAGGACAGGGTGTTTCTAATCTGGGCAGATGGAGATTGCAGGCGGGTCAGTTTCTTAATATGAAAGTTCCGCAGCCACCAGTTGAGGAGCAGCGAAAAATCGCCTCATTTCTTGATGATAAGGTAAGGCAAGTAGATAATCTGCTTGCGAACATTTCTGCACAGATAGAAAAGTTGAAGGAATACAGAAAAATCGTTATTCATGATGCCGTAACAGGCAAAATCAAAGTAACGGAGGGATGATATAATGGCAATCGACAAATCAGAGAGAACCTTTGAGAGCGAGATGGAATACTGTCTTACAGAAAAGGGAAAGAAAAATGAACGTTATAGTAAGGGCAGTCCTGCGGATTTTGACAGAACATTTGCTATGGATACGAAAGCGGTTGTAGCCTTCGTAAAGGATACTCAACCGGACAAGTGGGATGCACTGTGCAAGAGACATGGTGATAGTGTGGAGGCGGGATTTTTTAAACGCCTTAGTGATGAGCTTGACAGAAGAGGAATGATAGATGTTCTTCGTCATGGTATTATTGACCTCGGTGTGGATATCCGACTGGCATATTTCAGACCAGGCAGTAATATGAACAAAAGTGCAATGGATTTGTATGAAAAGAATATTTTGCAAATTACTAGACAGGTAAAATATAGTACAACGAATGAGAATTCTATTGATACAGTAATTTTTCTGAATGGTCTGCCCATTACTACGATTGAACTGAAAAATCCACTGACAGGACAGACATATAAAAATGCAATCGACCAGTATTGTAATGACAGGAATCCCCGTGAATTATTACTTTCGTTTAAAAAGAGGGCATTGGTTCACTTTGCCGTGGATACGGAAGAAGTGTGGATGACCACAAAATTAGATAAGTTAGACACTTCTTTTATTCCGTTTAACAAAGGGTGTAATGGTGGTGCAGGCAATCCGTCAGTTAAAGGCAATTATCGTACCTCTTATTTGTGGAAATTTATCCTGCAAAGGGACAGTCTTTTGGATATTATCCATCGCTTTATACAGGTTAAAAAGGATGAAAGGACAGGTAAGGAAAAAGTGATTTTCCCAAGATATCATCAGCTTGATGTTGTGCGTTATTTAGTTTCGCAAGTTTATGAAAACGGTTGTGGAGAGAATTATTTGATACAGCACTCAACGGGTTCTGGCAAATCAAATTCTATTGCTTGGCTTGCACATCATTTGGAAAACCTGCACAATGCTAATGACGAGGTTGTCTTTAATAGCATTATTGTTATTACGGATAGGCGTGTGTTGGATAAACAGCTTCAAAAGGATATTTTCAATATGGAGCATAAGCAGGGTGTGGTCGTTCGTGTAGATAAGAATGCTAAGCAACTGACATCGGCTCTTGAAAAAGGAGACAGAATTATCATATCTACTTTGCAGAAGTTTCCGTTCGTGGATGTGCAAGAGATAGCGACAGAAGGAAAGAGATTTGCAATTATTGTCGATGAGGCACATTCTTCGCAGAGTGGAAAAGCAAGCGAACGCTTGAAGGAGGTTCTTTCGGATATTTCCATGCAGGGAGAGGATGTCATTGATAAGAAACTGAACGAGTATGCGTTGGAGGAAGAAAAGGCAGAGGCAGATATGCTTGATTCAGATGAAGAGTTGGCGGAAGAAATTAAAAAAGAAATCACAGCACATGGCAAACAAAAAAATCTTTCATTCTTTGCTTTTACAGCTACTCCAAAGCAGAAGACATTGGAGATGTTTGGGCGTAAGGGAGTAAATGGTAAGCCGGAACCTTGTCATATTTATAGTATGAAGCAAGCGATTGAAGAACATTTTATTTTTGATGTACTAGAACATTATACAACGTATAAAACCTATTTCCAGTTAGGTAAGAAAACAGTTGATGATCCAGAATATGCAAAAGGGCAGGCAAATAAGGCACTTGGTAAGTATATGAGCTTGCATCCTCATAATCTTGCACAGAAAACAGAAATTATCGTAGAACATTTTCGCAGTCAGGTAATGCACCGAATTGGTGGAAAAGCGAAGGCAATGATTGTAACGGGTTCTAGACTTCACGCTGTTAGATATTATTTTGAATTTGTGAAGTATATCAGGAAAATGGGATATCGTGACCTCGGTGTGCTTGTGGCATTTTCCGGAATAGTTAAGGATAATGTGACTGGAAAGATAGAGGAATACACGGAAGAGAGAATCAACAGATTCCCAGAAGGCGAGTTGTCTGAAAAATTTGAGGGTGGCGAATATCAGATTTTGTTGGTGGCAGAAAAGTATCAAACAGGATTTGACCAGCCATTGCTCCATACAATGTACGTGGATAAGAAATTATCAGGGGTAAAAGCGGTGCAGACACTTTCGAGAATTAATCGAACTTGTCCGGGAAAGATTGATACTTTCGTTTTGGATTTTGTAAACAGCAGAGACGAGATAGAGAAGGCTTTTCAGGATTACTATGTTTCAACAACTATATCGGAAGAAACGGATCCAAATGTCATTTATGACATGAAAAATTTTCTCGATAGTTTTATGCTTTATGATAGTAACGGCATTAATAAATTTGCAAAAGTGTTTTTTAGGGAAAAGAAACACCAGGGCAATATGGATTTGGCAAAGTTGAATTCGTTTATTGATCCCGTTGTAGATAAATATAAAGCATTACCAGATAAGCAGGATAGGGATGATTTTAGGCATACGCTTATTAAATTTATACGCACATACTCTTTCCTTACGCATATTATTAACCTTGGGGATGAGGAACTGCATAAGTTCTATGTTTTTGCAAAATGCCTTATAAGGAAGATACCAAAGGATGTAAGAGATGGTGTTCCAAATTTAGATAATGATGTAAATCTTCAGTATTATCGAATCCAAAAAGTTTATGAAGGTTCCATTAAACTGCAGGAAGAGGAAGGCGTTCTGAATAATAGAACGAGAATGGGACTGCCGTTTGAAGATGAGAAGGACAAGCTTTCCGAAATTATAAAGGCATTAAATGAGAGAATGGGTACCAACTTTACAGAAATGGATAAAGTTTTAGAGCAGCTTGTGCAGGATATGTCGACCAATGAGGAAATGGTACTACGTGCGAAAAACACGCTTGATCTATTTAAGATAGTTTATGATAATAACATCATGGATATCGTTTTAGGGCGAATGACACAAAATCAAGAATTTTGTGAGAAATATCTTGAGGATGATGAATTTAGAGCAGAAGTCGATAAAATACTGCTTCCGTTGGTACATGAAAGATTAGGAAGAATCTAATAATATTAAGTACATTTATAGAGTAATGCCTAAAGAGTTTTATTTGCTTTTAAGTATTATAGTTTAAGAAAAATAGTTTCATGTCCAAGTTATAATGCTATAGAAATCATCAGTTATATGAGAATTGATGAATTTCTGAAAAAAGTATACAATAATAGGCAGTGATAAAGTGAGAGTTGTTATGGGGGGTGCTAATGCCCGGATTAAAAATGGATTAATAGCATAATTGAAAACGCTCAACACTGTTAAGAGAACTTATTGCACAACGGAGGGAGGTGACCAAATGTCGGAAAACCAAAACATCGAATGGAAAGAATCATGGCGTGACGAATATCTAAAATGGATTTGTGGATTTGCCAACGCACAAGGCGGAAAGATATATATTGGAAAAAGAGATGACGGAACTGTTATCGGTGTCATCAATTCCAAGAAATAACTTGAGGATATTCCCAATAAGATACAAAACAAACTGGAGATTGTGGCCGATGTCAATTTGCTGACAGAGGATGAATTAGAATATATAGAAATTATTGTGAATCCATGGGCATTTCCTGTAAATTATAACGGGGAATATCATTACCGCAGTGGAAGCACAAAACAACAGCTAAGGGGAAATGAACTGACGAATTTTCTCATATCTAAGACAGGTTTAACATGGGATGCGGCGACAATAACCGATATTTCAGTTGACGATTTGGACAAGGAAAGCTTTGATATTTTCAGGCGGGAGGCACTTCGGAGCGGTAAAATGACAAAAGAAGATTTAGATATTTCTAATAGAGAGTTTCTTGAAAAATTAGATTTAATGGAAGATGGAAAGCTAAAACGTGCAGGCGCATTGTGTTTTTACCGTAAGGCAGAAAAAGTAATTAGCGGATTCTATGTGAAAACTGGGAAGTTTGAAGGCAGCGACTTATTGTATCAGGATGAAGTAAATGGTTCTCTGTTGATTATTGCAGACAGAGTGATTGACTTAATTTATTTAAAATATTTGAAAGCTGCAATATCATACCATAAGGAAACAAGAGTGGAGACATATCCGTTTGCGCGAGATGCAGTCAGAGAAGCCGTATTTAATGCACTGATTCATTGTAATTGGGCAGATAATATTCCTATAAAGATACGAATTGAAGAAGATGCAATGTATATCAGCAACAACAGTATGTGCCCTTTGGTTGGACAGCAGAAACATTGATGCATTCCCATTCTTCAAAACCTTTTAATCCAGATATTGCTAAAGTTTTTTATCGGGCCGGTTACATTGAAAGTTGGGGGCGTGGCATTCAAAAAATATGTGATGCCTGCAAAACGCTTGGCTCAGATGAGCCAGAGTATATTGTTCATGGCGGGGACATTATGCTTAAATTTAATGCACTTCAAAGGGTAGTGTCAAACAGAATATGAAAAAATCGTCCCCCTTTCCATAGGGTTGACCGATTATATTTTGCTTACGGAAGCCCCGTCAAGGCTGAATTTAACGGACTTTCAGCCCGGCCTTGACTGGTCTCCCGCCGCAAAATTTTGGTCACCTAAGCCAAAGAAAGGGGAGGTAAAGGTTCTACAGCCTTGGAACCCTTAATTTTACTGGATTTGGGGCGGTTTTGGGGTGATTTACTTGACACTACCCTTCAAAGTGCCAAGGTGTTAGAAACCATAGCGACAAAAAATCAAAATGTCACAAAGGAAACAGAAATTTTAGCCTTACTGAGAGAAGATGCAACTATGACAACAGCGGGAATGGCACAAAAATTATCTGTGAACAGAAGAACAGTACAAAGAGAACTTGAAAAATTAGAAAAGAAAAATTGCATTGAACGTAAAGGCGGTAGGCGTTATGGATATTGGGAAATTCATGAATAGAATACTGGTCAAATAGGGAATGTCGAATAGGTTATATAAATATTAAGAGGTCTTAGGGGATTTTCCCCTAATCAATCGCATTTTCAGCTTGTCTGACAAAATGCGTATCTGGCAATGTGCCATAGGCACATTCAAGTCCCTCCCCATGAAATCCAATTCAGACATTTTTTGAGAAAAATTCTCCTATCTTACATGTTTTTTTAGAAATGGTGCAAGATTCCTACGCCATTCTGCGTTTTTGGTGTAGCAAACCTACGTCATTTTGTGATTTTGGCGTATCATTCCTACACCATTATTTATCTGTTCGGTCGTGGTGTAGGATTCCTACATCAATTTGCATTTTTGGCGTAGCAAACCTACGTAACATTGTAAGCGTCAAATAAGAACGTGTAGTGAAATATATGGCGTTCTCCTGTAAAATCCGGGTTAGAGTTTTTAGAGTCCA
>QXWW01000045.1 GCA_009911185.1 Lachnospiraceae bacterium | reverse complement strand
TCGCAGATTGCCCCAATCTGCGATAAAGCCTGGGATCGACCTGATTTCTGAAGATTGAAAGAATTTCTGACCATTTTTTTGACGGAAAAATGAATGCGTATAGAATGAATAAAACAAATACATATTATAATCAAAAACAACGTGAACACTTCTGCTGCCACTCTGATACCCTTTTGTCTATACGGGAGATTGCACCCTTTGATGTTCCGGGCGCGGGCGCTTTATCGTTACAATGCTTCTCGTGCGTAACTTGCTTTTCTTCTATAGAAAAGAGACTTTCATATTGTAATTTGTAAAAGTATTTCTTACGGAGGAAAGACAGTTTCTGCACTTGTATGATTCATGTGCAGAAACTCTACTTCAAGTATTAATGAACCGTATCGTTCATTTTTTTACTTACGTCAAATAAATTTTCAAGCTTGTTCATATTTTGCAGTTTAATTTCATCGGAAGGATGGACGTAACGATTTAAAGTGACATTGACACTGGCGTGCCCTAAAATCTCACTCAGGCTTTTGGCATCGAAGCCTGATTCTACACAGCGGGTTGCAAACGTGTGGCGGAGCGCATGGAAATTCAGCTTCCTGATATTTAAGTCCGATAAAATTTTTTCGAATTTATACTGCAGAGTGCGCGGTTCCATAAACTTGTCAGAAACGCCTGTAAGAAAAAAGGCGTCGCCCGGTTTGCGAATTGGCATTAGGCTGGATAAGATAAAATCCGGCAAAGGAATGGTTCGGATGGAAGAGAGACTTTTGGGTGTCGTAATAATAATTCTGGTTTTTGCCTCATGATTTTTGGTATGATTTTGAATCCTCTGCATGGACTGATCAACATAAAGCGAGCCGCTGTTTATATTAATTTTATTCCATCTTAAGGCACAGATTTCCCCGATACGAAGACCGGTAAATAAAGTAAGAAGAATCCCTACATCACTGGGAAGAGGAGAATTTACCAGGCGTGAAATCAAGAGCTGCTGTTCCTGCATGGAAAATACGGTTAATTTGTTTTTGGGACAGGGAATGTACAGATTCTGAAAGCTACATTTAAATTCATAATCTTTCGTTTTCGCGAAGTCAAAAGTTCTTCGGACGATAGAGAAAATATCATGTATTGTTTGAGGCGACAAAGGTTTTTGCTGATGGTTTTTGTCACTGGCTAAAGTAGAAATATATTGCTGCAGGCTGGCCGTATCAATCTCCGAAATATATTTGTCTTTAAAATATGGAATAATATTTTTATGTATTTGATTGAAATACCTATTATAGGAGGATTCTTTGATATAAGGCTTGAGTGTTGACAGCCAATCCAAAAGAATATTGGTAAATAACGTTTCTTCATTCGGCAGATGTTGCGCAGTGGATTTTTTTTCCTGATGGCTGATAATGGAAACCCGGAGCTTTTCCTTTGTTTCCAGATAAGTTTTTCCATATACAGATTGGTATCGTGCTTTTCCACACTCCTTTCTTTCTACAATAAATCTTCCCTCCCATCGTCCGTCCTTCCTCTTGTAGATATTTTCACCTTTTCTTGCCATAATTGACTCCTTTCTTCCTGACGGTATCTTTGACGGAAAAAGAGCCAGGCATCAGCCTGGCTCTTTCCGTCATTTATCTTTTGTTAAAGTGTTTCGTACATTATATTATATCAGAATAACCTTAAAAATCAATTATAGGAAGGACGGTTCTATCCTGTTTTTACCAAACATTCTTTTCGGTAAAAGCAGATTCCATACTTTATAAATTTCCGGAAGCCTTCCTTATATAATGTGGTTTCGTAATTCTGCTCCGCAATCTGCTGAAGGGCGGTTTCACAGCCTGCCTCTATCTGCTCAAAATCTTTTACGACCTTAAGCTCCATAATAATTGCCATGCCCCGTACGGAAGGGGTTTTCATAACAATATCCGGTCTTCCGTTTCCATGTTCCCGGTTTGATAAAGTAATATAGCCTGGACAGCCTTTTAGTAGCCCGCATAGGAATCCATGATAATAATTTTCCGCATAGTCGAAAAAACTGATTGTCTGTGTCAATTGTTCTGAAACAAGGTCGGAAAAGGTTTGGGTGTTTCCTTCCAATACTGCCTGATAAAGAGGCGTTAAATTCATCTCGTCCACTTTTTTTTGGAACCACTCCAGAATCGAATGACGATAAATGTATCGCACTTCTGTATTGGGGATAGCAAGCGACAGATAAATAGTGTCTCCCACCAGACTTTCCGAGATTTTATTCAAATAACCGGTAAAAAACAAAAAATTCCACAGATTATCCTGGCTTTTATAGATATCTTCATAAGTAATATCTTCATGTATGGGTTTAACAATCGTTTTTCCTTCAATCAGATCTTCAATCTCCTGTTTCACCGCATGGTCGGCATGTTCTATTAATTCCCGGATTATGCTGTTCGAAGAAGTGTTTGCCCAGTAGGGTTTGGGAAATGCCTCCGTATGGATGCTTTTAGACTTGACGTAATTGATAACACTCCAGGGATTGTATATCTGTGTATTGCCAAATAAATATCCATTATACCATTCCTGTAGTTCCGTTTTTTTCTCCGTTAAACCATAGTAGTCCAAAATATGTTCTACCTCAGTATCCGTAAAACCAAAGTATTCTGCATAATCCGCGTTCATAACGGAATTAATTTCCAGATTATTCAGCCCGGTGAAAATACTCTCTTTGCTGATTCGCAGACATCCTGTGATCACAGCCAGTTCCAGACATTCATTGGTTTTTAATGCCGACTCAAACAGAGAACGGATAAAATCTGCCATATCCTCATAAAATCCTCTAAAGTATGAATTTTCCAGAGGAACATCATATTCATCTATGAAGATCATTACGTTTTTTTTATGATAACTTTGCAAGCATTCTGACAAAAACTTCAGGGAAGTAGAATAATCACTGATTTCGGCCTGTCTGTCAGCTAATTTCTGGAACTTCTCCTTGTTTTTCATTGAGATACAATCTGTCTGCAGCAAATAATTATGTCTGCTAAATTCTCTGGCAATCTCTTCTTTGAGACAGGCATACGCCGTTTGAAACCCGGGCTGCTTTGCCGACTTTAAAGACAATGAAACCACCGGATACTGCCCCATATGGCAGATATACGACTCTCCTGTTTTCTGAATTATCGTACCGTCAAAATATGGACTGTTATCGATCACTGTGCCATGTTGGTCGGTTTCCTGTTCAAAAAAAGTACGAAGCATACTCAAAGCCAGAGTTTTTCCAAACCGCCTGGGACGGGTGAACAGGTTCACTTTTGCACCTTTATCCAGAATATCTTTTATCATCAAAGTCTTATCAACATAGTAATAAGGTTTGTTTATCATATCTTTGTAAAATTCAATTCCAATTGGCAATGGACGCTTTAACATGACAGACACCCCGCTTTTTAATAATTGAATATTTCGAATCAATCTTGTACCGGAACAATTGCTTTTATGCAAATAGTATACCACGAACTTAATGGATGGAAAATAAGAATTTTCTAAAATAGCGGAAAACGCCCCAATTAGCGGAGTATCTTTTTCAAAGTTTTTATAACAAAATCCTGCATATTGTCTTCAAGCTGATAATATAATGGCAAGCTGAGAATCCTTTCGTATAAAAATTCTGTGTTAGGGCATTTGACATATTTAAACCCATTTTCCTGGTAGTAAGGGTGCTGATACACTGGAATATAATGTACATTTACCCGAATACCAGCCTCATGCATTTCTTCGTATATTTTCCGGCGCTTTGGGGCCGGAACCTGAATTACATATAAATGCCAACTGCTCATACAGTCGTCTTTTTGTAAAGGGCAGACAATATCATGAATATTTTCAAATTCCGCATTGTATTTTTCAGCCAGGGAGCGCCGTTTTGCCACAAAGCGTTCCAGTTTTTTCATTTGCGAAATTCCCAAAGCGCATTGTATATCTGATATGCGATAATTAAAACCTAATTCTAATTGTTGATAGTACCATCCGCCCTCATGCCTGGTCATTAATGAATCATCCCGTGTAATTCCATGGTTTCGAAATAAAAGAAGTTTCCGATATAAAGTCTCGTTATTTGTTGTAATCATTCCGCCTTCTCCAGTAGTAATATGTTTCACCGGATGAAAACTAAATATTGTCATATCAGAAAGAGAGCCTATTTTTTTTCCTTTGTATTTTGAACCCAATGCATGTGCGGCATCCTCAATTACCAGCAAATGATTGTCTTTGGCAATTGCATGTATCTCATCCATTTCGCAGGGCTGGCCGGCGTAATGAACTGCAATAATTGCTTTTGTCTTAGGTGTTATTTTGCGTTTTACATCTTCCGGATCTATATTGTAGGTGTCTTTTTTTATGTCGGCAAATACAGGCGTTCCCTTACAGTATAGAATGCAATTTGCAGATGCTGCAAAGGTAAGGGGACTGGTAATGACTTCATCCCCTTCCCTGATATTCGCGGCATAACACGCTGCATGTAACGCTGCTGTTCCATTTGAAACTGCTACGGCATATTTTGCACCGACATAAGCAGCAACAGATTGTTCAAAATCATGTACTGCAGGTCCTGTGGTCAGATAATCTGATCTCAGGACATCCACAACCATTTGAATGTCTTCTTCATCAATATATTGTTTCCCATAAGGTATATTCAATCGATATCATTTCCTTCCTAAATTAAATATATTTCAATTCTTCTTTTAATTCTTCCACGCCGAGCCAGTTCACGTTGGTTCCTGAACTATATTCAAAACCTTCAGATACTTTAACGCCTCCGTCTGTAAAGCCCTTTTCGAAATTCCACCAGTCAAAATGCGGATATATGATATAATGTTTCTCATATTCATATGTCAAAAAAGAGTCATCCTTTGTAATCATAATTTCATGTAATTTTTCGCCTTCACGAATACCGATTTCATTTATTTTGCAGGTTGGCATCATTGCTTTTGCCAAATCTCCAATATGAAAAGATGGTATTTTGGATATATATGTTTCGCCGCCTTTTGACTCTCGGATTGCTTTAAAAACTAAGTTAACGCCTTGATCCAAAGTTATCCAAAATCTTGTCATGCGCATATCGGTAACGCCTAATGTATCCCCGCCGTTGTCAATAATTTTCTGCCAAATTGGGATAACGGATCCTCTGCTGCCGGCAACATTTCCATATCGCACTACAGAAAATACCGTTTTATAATTATTGCCGCGATATGCGTTTGCTGCAATAAACAATTTGTCGGAAACCAGTTTTGTACCTCCATACAAATTAATAGGATTTACGCCTTTATCAGTAGATAGGGCAACTACTTTTTGTACATTGCAGTTTAAAGCTGCATCAATTACATTCTGCGCACCATGAATATTTGTTTTGATCGCTTCCATTGGATTATATTCACAGGTTGGAACCTGTTTCATTGCGGCCGCGTGAATCACATAATCGACGCCCGCAAATGCGCGAAAAAGCCGTTCCCGGTCTCTGACATCCCCGATAAAGAAACGAACCTTGTTCATATCTACTTTGTTCTTGTATTCGATATTCATGTTACTTTGTTTAAATTCATCTCTGGAATAAATGATTACTTTCTTAGGATTATACTCTGCAAATATTTTTTCCAAAAATTTTTTTCCAAAAGATCCTGTTCCGCCAGTAATCAAGATGGTTTTTTCATTCAACATACTAAGCACCTTCCAATGTTTTATTGTGCTGACACGCTGCGGTTAAAATAAAAGCATATCAGTTTATGAGTTCTAATTCGTAAAAATAGTATTTTTCAATATATCCCGTATGTACAAATACTTTTTGAGAAGCTGTATTATCAGGTTTCACTTTTGCAGTTAATTTTTTTACTTCAGGAAAATCCAATTTTATCTGTTCTTTGAGCAAATTAATCATTTCCTTTGCATGTCCTCTGGATCTTTGGGATGGACATATGCTGTAATCAATTTCAGCGTTTTCATTTTCAATGTTAATTCTTACCTGTCCAATAGGTTCGTTATCGCAAAAATATATATATTGCATAGCGTCATTGCGTGTTAAAAGATTTTCAAACCATTTTTTATGTTCCGGAAATGAAATATCTGTTGTTGAGAAGGCGTTCTTTCTGACAGAGCCGTCATTTACCCATTGAAACAGCAAATTCAAATCCTTAATAGTGGCTTTCTTAAGACATCTCATAATTTTCATGATCCTCCTGGAAAAAACAGATGTATTTATTCGACTTTTCGAAGCAATTCAAAAGCCTCGGCATATCTTTTTCCAACAATGCCTCCCCATCTTTTGGCATTGTATTCTAACATTTCCAGCGAACGGGGATGTGGAAAACTACATAATTCAGATTTATATTTCTTCATGGCGTCGCATTTTTTCAAAAAGTGTTCTTCAATGTCTATAAACACATTCGGATAAAATGCTTTGTTTTTATCACCAAAATTCCATTCTGTCGATGAAACGGTTTCAAACGCATATATTTCTTCTACCGGATAATTTTCAATTGGCCTTGTTGCCGTAAGCACGGCCGTAGATGTAATTCTGTGATCAATATTCAAGTCATGAGCATGATGCGTATATAATATATTTGGTTTTATTAGTTTTAAATATTTCTCTACCGTTTTTACAATATTCAACAAATCAACACTGTCGAAACGGTTGTCCGGGAAATCCTCAAAATAAATTTGAGTGAAACCAATTATTTTGCCCGCCGATATTGAATTTTCACGTAAGGATGCGATTGCCTCCGGGGGAGTATTCTCCCGTTTGTCTCCTCTGGAAGTCTGTCCTTCTCCCAGTATTAATGCAAACGCTTCATCTCCATTCGATATTTTTTTTGAAATTGTAGCTCCCACACCCAGAATTTCATCATCTGGATGAGCGGCAATAACTAAAATGACACTCATACTGGTATCCTTTCTGTTTCATATGAGAATAATTATAAGATCTATATTATGGTGTTCTGATAAACTGAAATAATTTTTCCGCCGTTCTTTTAGCGCCAAATCCGTCTATCAATGCTTTCCCATGTTCACTCATTTTTTCTCTCTTTTTCCGATTTGAAAAAAGCATTTGGCATTGATGGAAAAACGCCTGTCCGCAAAATGATTGAAAATTCCCGCCCAAATAAGTACTTCCTCGGCAGCTCATATATTCGGCCAATAATTTTTGATCTTCTGCTAAGATATAACATATAGAAGGAACTCCGCATAAGGCCAGTTCATATAAAGTGCTTCCGGCAGAAGAAATAAAAAAATCAGCATTTAAGATGCATTCTTTCATATCAGCATTTTGATGTATCAAAAGTTTTAGTTTTTGCAATTTCATTATGTACTTTTTGGAAAAACTGCAACCTGCAATTACGTGGAGATTCATATCAGAAAAATGGTTTCTTAATTCTGTACTGATTCTGTAACAAAATTCACACGGATCTGCGCCTCCGGATGTAATATATATATCTTTTACTATAGCATTGTTTTTTGGGGCTGCAACATTGCGAAACATGGGACGCAGGAGCAAGTAGCTGCTACCCGTTAATTTCAGAGGTATGTTTCCATATTCTGCATCAGCTCCAAAGATATTCCCATTTATCACAATGTCAGTTGGAATATGACGTTCTAAGCTGTCATCAATGCATACTAAATACGGAACAAACTTTTTCAGTTTCTGAAAATAGTCGTCTTTTGCACCGTAATGATCTACGATCAGGCAATCTATGTTTTCTTTATTGAGAATATCAGTCAGTTCATCCATTTCATCTATGATACTGGGAAATTCATAAATAGTTTCCTTTGTTACATACGGCTTTTCTATATAAATAACCGGATACCTGGATGGTTGTTCCAGCTTGTTTCTGCAAATAAATATTATGTCATAACCAGATATCTCTGATAACTCATCAGCCAAAGCCATGCATCGGATAAAATGGCCCGCTCCTATAGAGTTTCCGGTATCCAGGCGAAACGCAATTTTTTTCATTTCAGTTCTCCCAATATTTTTGATAAAAGCTATTAAAATTTCCCGACAGCAGTTGCGCTTGATCCGCAGCGCTGATATTATATTTTTTGCAAAACAGATAAAACTTCGACAATGCTTCTTCCAGAGAGTAGTTTGGATAATCGGAGCCCCAGAAAATTCTTTTATAATTTAAATGTTTCATCACAAAATACAAATCTTGTATCACATGTGATTCCCACCAAAATGGTATCGTAAAACTAATATCTATATATAGATTTTGATATTCCTGCATCAGAGCCAAAACATCCAGTACTCGAACCATGCCGCCATGTGCAATAATTAATGGCCCCTCAAAACCATTGCGCAGCACTCTTTCTGCCAGTTCTACTCCATTGGTGGCATAAATGTATTTAGAACCGTAAGCGGCACATATTGTCAACGCCATTCCGTGTTCCTGAACCATTTTTGTAAATTTACATACAGTATCGTAGTCTTGATACAGCAATTTTTGTTCATAGGGCAGCAACTTTATCAGACGAATATTATGGCGTTTCAATTCTTTTAGTTTAGCATCTGCGCTGTTGTCATTTGGGTGCAGCATCATACCAGGTATGATATGTTTGTCCAAATTATGCGCATAATTTTTCTCGTCAAAATCATTATCATCAATGAAATACAGAATAGCCTTTTTTATTCCAAACTTATCCATTTCCATTTTCAATTGCCTGAGTCGCATCTCTTTATCTGTTCCATGAAGACTGCAATGTAAATGAGCATCTATAATTTCCGCCATGTTAGTTCCTCCTGGTGCTTTTTTGCGATAAATACTGCTTTTCGTACAGCATGAAAATATTAATTGGAATATAACATACAGATAAATTCTTTTTGTGGAATTGCCTGGTAATTATGTATCAACTTTACATCATTCGTATATCGAAAAGCCATTTTTAAAACTTCTGAAGGATCATGATAAAATACCTGTTCTTCTTTGGGATAATTCTTTGTGCGATAGGTACTCAAAAAGTCCATAATAACGGCTTTATCAGCCTTTTCATAAGCCAGTTTCATGAAATCTGAGGTATATTCCATATTGTTGATTAATGTTTGCTTAAAATTCAAGGTTCCATTTGTAATCACTACGTCTGCTCTTGGGAGCCGGCTGCTTTCCAGCATAAAGTTTGCCTGAATAAACGCGGCGTCCGGGAATTTTTTTCTGGCGCAGGCAAGAAATTCCGGGATGATATCAACGCCAATGTAATTACACAGGATACCTTTGCTTTTTAAAAATTCATAAAAATCTGCAAATCCGCATCCAATGTCCAGAATTGTTTCCCCATGGAACGCATAATTATTTATCAACGCAGTAAAGCGTTCTTGCTGATCAGAAGTTTTTCCCCATCCTAATGTTTGGGGTGATACCCCCAACTCAAAATAGCGTGTTTGATATCTTGCTAATGTTTCTTTATAAATTGTTTCATAAACCTCATTTTTGTTCATAATTTTCCCGCCAATCTTATGATGTATATTAAATTCAACGTTTCATTCTAAGCCAAAAATATTCCTGTTGGCAGGCAGAAACTTTTTTTTCAAGGCTTCTTCCTATATTGAGCAGGTTTTCAAATGAATCTCCTGCCAGGACTGCCACTCCATGTCTGCCTGCGGATGCCTCGTTTTTTACGTTCTTCCTATCATCCTTTTTATTTAAATGAATTGCCCGGCACTCTGTTGGAAAGTTTTCGTCCAAAGAATTGAAAATTGAATCTTTTTCCGGCGATTCTAAAAAGTATAATATTGCTTTTTTTATATATTGCCGACCGCATTTTGCATAAGTTTTTTTTCCGATGGCCATTTGCAGTAATGCACCGCAATAATCAATTCCGGTAATTTCTTCCAGAATGATATTGGAAATAAATACACCGCCTCCGCGATTTGCCGCTTCTATAAAATAGATATCATTGCTTCCTTCTTCCACAATAAATTCAATATGCGTAAATCCGTAGGTGATTTCTATGGCATTTACTGTCTGTTCGGTTGCTTCTTTAATTTTCTCAAGCATACTGTCACTAAATTTGCCTGGAAAATATAAAACTTTTGCTACAGTTTCATTTTCTGGATACATATCCTTACTTGATGCTGTTATAAATTCAAACCCCGAACTGTCACAAAATCCATCGGCTGTTATAACTTTCCCGCAGATGCATTTTTCAGCAATGCACATTCTTGAATAAGAGTTTTGAACGGCTTTCAGCCATGCTGCAATTAACTCGCTATCTGTATGTATTTTTGATATGCCGATGCTTCCGCAATTGTCAAGCGGTTTTATTATGATTGGATATCCAGCCTCATATGCAAATTCCCGCACCATATCCAGATTCCAGCACATGCGGTATGCCGGCTGCAGTACAGAAGTTTTTTTTACGCATTCTCGTTGCAGAAATTTATTATTTGTTATTGTCTGTGTGCTTAATTTGGGACCGTAAAAATGATATTTTTCTGCAAAAAAAGCAACTGCGTACATAGCGCTGTCACTTTCATCAGCGATTATGTAATCCGGATTCTCCGTGCATATGATCTTATCCAGGGCTTCCAGATTGTGACTGTCAACTTCATATACTTTATCTGCAGGTATCTGCTCCTTATCCCACCATGCCGCCGCAATCACATACAAGCCATACTGTTTTGCTTTTTTCACGAGCGGAATTTGTTCCCAGCCTGTCCCTATAATTAATATTTTCTTCATTGAAAACGGACCTCTTTTCTCAGTCTAAATATTTTTTCCTGCACACAATATCAAAGGTGTTCCATTTTTTATGGTCTAAACATTCAAACCAAATATCCTCTTGCTCTTCTATTTGTTTGACCTTTTGCAGAAATTCCGGTGTATGATATTTTTGGGGTATAATTACTACGCCGCTGTCATCGCATACTGCAATACTTCCATCATATGTTTCACGATGTTCTTCCAGCAGACGATCTTCCAAAGGCTTTTTGATTTGTGTGTTAAAACATCCAATGGGTGTAAGCCCCTTGCACCAAATTGGATAATTTTCTTTGATGAGCCTTGCGCCGTCACGCATGTTTGTATTTGAGATAATCGCTGCTGCCCCCCGATACAACAATAAATATTTTGCAACCAATTCTCCAATTGTTGCCCGTTTACCGCAGTGAAATGCTTCTATCATAACAATATCTTTTGTATTCACCTCTTGTATTTGTTCATGGAGGGGCCAGTTCGATTCATTGTACGCATAAACCCACTTTACATTGCCAACCTTAAATTTTCCTTTATTTAAAGCATTTGCATTCTCTAACAAACCTGATTTTCCCATACAGTCTGCAATTTCTGTGGTGGATACTCTGTTTTCTTTGATATATTGTATAATTTGTTCTTTCATTTTTGTCTTATTCCATTTCATGAAATTGATGGTTTTCCGGTATAGATCCATCCAAAATCTTTCCCAATAATTTTTGTTCCACATCCCAAGGAGAGACTCCAGTTCTTTTTGAACGATAGTAGAGAATATCATCCGCAGTTATTATTTCTCCTTTTCCCATAGCATGTTTGGAGTATGGATACATTATGACGCTTTCCCGAAAGTTTTTTTCAAATGCGGTCAGTTTTTTTTCTGTTGTGCCAAGTAACGATTCTGTCTGACGGATATTTAGAACCATTTTTTGAAACTCTTTGGGTTCTAATGCAAAATAATGGTCTGGACCTTCCATATTTCTGGATAATGTAATGTGTTTTTCAATAACGGATGCTCCAAGTGCGACGGCGGCAACAGGTGCGATGATTCCAGAGGTATGGTCGGAATATCCTACGGCCGTTCCATATTTGTCTTTTAAAGTTTTTATATAATTGAGATTGGCATTGTTTACTTCTGTTGGATATTGTGAGGTACAATGCAATAAGGTTAGTTTTTTTACATTACCATATTTTTTGTATAACTGTACGGCTCGGTCGATCTCCCTTTCACCGCAATATCCTGTGGACATAATGGCGTTAATTTTTGACAGGGCAACCTGCTTGATTAGTTCCGGAAAACCATATGTCTGCGGGGAAGCAATTTTAATTGTATTTGCGCCGAATTGAATCAACAGATCAAGAGCCTGTAAATAGGTTGGAGCGCTGATACACTCAATATCTAACTTATGGGCATACGCAAATATTTCGCTATACCACTCTTCCTGCAATTGTATCTTTTTAAATAGTTCAACATCATTTCTTGTAATCTCAGAAGGGGAAATTAGTTTTTCCAGTTTCAGAGATTGAAATTTGACTGCGTCGGCTCCGATTTGTTTTGCCGTGTCCATCAGTTCAAACGCCTGAGTTATATCCTGGTTATGGTTAGAGCCAATTTCTGCTATTATAAATACATGTCCTGTGTTACAATTTGCCATATTCTTTTTGCGGATCTTTGATCCTTCTCCACTAACATTTTTCGTTCTCAATTTCTTGTAATATTTGTTTCAAATAGGTACAATCATAATGTTTTTTTATACTTCCTATTTCATCTATAATTAATGCTAATATTACAGGATATGTATTTTTTAAATATTCGGAAATGTTATATCCTACATCATCCGTCCATGTGTTGCACTGAGAACAATGATAGCCTATGCCATCCAAAAATTCATGATCGCCTTCTATAATTGCTTTTCGAAAGCGTTTTGCAGGCGCATCGTTTATAATTTCACAAAATGTTTTTTCTTTCACATTTCCAAGTACATATTTATTAGAAAAATCCTGCGGACACGGATTGACACTGCCGTCCGTATTTATCTTTGCGCAAACCCAGGGATCTGCGCAAATTTTATATGCTTCCGAGTTATTACTTATTTCTGGATATAATTTAGAATCTGTCTGCAAACTCAATAATTCTCCTTCATAGTAATTATCAATAGGCATTTTCATCCAGAATTGTTTTGATTTTTTTGAAAATGGAAGGCTTCTTTCTGTTTTAACGGCAGAAATCGATATGAACAGGTTTACCTTTTCCTCCCTTACGGTATTTATAAAACGTAATACTTTATAGAGCGTTTTTTCAAAATTTGACCCTGCCATAATCTCTTCATAGGTGTTTTTATCAATGGATTGGAATGATATTTGTATTCTGGAAAGCCCGCTTTTCAATAATTTGGCGGTATTTTCTTTGGTCAGGGCTGTTCCGTTTGTTATGATGGATGTAAAAATTCCATTGCTTGAAGCATATTTTATCATTTCATAAATAGCTGGATTGAGTAATGGTTCGCCGTTGCCATTGATCGTAATATAACTGCCCTTTTTTAGTCCGTCTATAATATTTTTAAACATTTCCATAGACATATTTGCCACTTCTCTGTCTGAAGTGTCTCTGGCACAAAATTTGCAATGCAAATTACACCTGTTTGTCGGCTCCACATACAAGTTCAATACGTCCGTACTGCACAGATCATCTATTTTAATGTTTCGTTCTGTACGTTTTTCAATATTTCTAAATTTCTCATAAATATTTGAATATAGATTAATAATATCTTTGGTTTTATTTTTATCGATCATTCTAGCTTCTCCTTATCGTTTTGTTCTGCCTTGATATACCCTTTGACCTTGTCGTTGAGTATGTAACAAATGGCTTTAACGGGTTTTAATTCAGCCGCTCAAATCCGCTATGGCAAACATTTCCTTTCAACTGCGTTTCGATAGGCACTCCTTGTCTATGAAACTCTGCAATCTGTCTAAATATCTCTTGACATGCATTCAAATATTGGTCTATGATGTCATCTGAATGCGCTAAAGATGCGTAAACGCCTGTACTAGCCAGAAAACCATAGTTTAACATTTGCTGTGTAAAATATGTCTTATATACGAGAGGCTTTTCATAAGAAAAGCTAAAGTGGCTTAGGGGAATGATTCCGGATATCTGTATATTTATTGTTTCATTTTCTGCAATCTCTTTCCAGCCTCTCCTGATTTTATTCCCGACATATTCCAGCGTATTTTCCACATGATATCGCTGATAACAATCGATCGCCTTTTGTGTTGCGGCAAATGCGATCCGTTCTGTCCAAAATGTACTGCTGATAAATGTATCCTCCGCAGCTCTCATGACATCTTTCACACCTATAACGGCTGAAAGGGGATAGCCATTTGTCATTGCTTTTGCAAATACAGCGATATCAGGTAACACATTTAATTTTAAGTGGCTTCCTCCGGTACACAGGCGAAAACCGGCTGTAATTTCATCAAAAATTAATACAATCTGATTTTTTCGCGTAATGCGCCTGATTTCTTCAAGATAATTTTTCTCAGGAAACTCATTACGTATCGGTTCCATGATAACTGCAGCTATCTGTCCATCATTTTCTGCAACCAGACGTTTAAATTCTTCTATATTATTATAGTGAAAAATCAAATTTGTTCCCGCCAATCCTTTCGGTACGCCAATAGGTTCCAGCCCCTTTAAATGAACATCGGCCAAAGGATCTCCTTTTACTAAATTTGCCGCAAGATACCAATCATGCCATCCGTGATAACCGCAAACTAATACGACGTCTTTGCGGGTATAAGCTCTGGCAATACGGACGGCAAGAGCGAGGGCTTCTCCGCCGGATTTTGCGTACCTTACCATATCAGACCATGGATGCAATTCTAAGATCTTTTCTGCTAAGGTTACTTCTTCCGGCGCATTTAAAGTACACATTCCTGAAAGATCAATTGCCGCTTTGGCGGCAGCGTCTACTTCGTCATAAGCATATCCTAATACATTTGAACCCACGCCCATGATACTCATATCGTAATAATGGGTTCCATCAAGATCCCATACTTCACAGCCTTTGGCTTTACTATAGTACGCCGGCCATAAATCCGGCAGCCACATTTCAGGTCGTTTACTAAGGAGCTGTGTTCCTCCTGGTATAATTTTCTTTGCTTTGATATAAAGTTCTTGTCCACGTCCCATGGTATTCATCCTATTACTCATCCAATTGCATTATTTTATCATTTGCGATGGATTTTAGAGCCCCTTCATTTCTAATATATTTTGAATTTAAAAGTTCCAATTCCGGTCTTGACGCAAGAAATTGAAGAATGTCCTCTGTCACGAAATCTTCTTTATTTTTAGAAATAAAATAATCGTATATTGCGCTGATTATTTTATAATCGCCCTCTTCATCAAGCGTCCATCTTTTGTCGCCGATTCCCTGTATAGGGCAGTCTAACTGCTGGATTGTGAATAGTTCCGGATGTTTGCGAATATACAGGGTCACATGCTCTCTTTCCGATGCAAGCCTTGCTTCTTTCCAACATTTTTTCAGTGCCGAAAATTTTATAATTTCAATATCCTCCCCGTCAGGAAAACTTTCCTTTAAATCTGCCATATAATCAGAAACACTATCCAACTGTTCAATGGCCATATCCAGATATCTCCAGTCGAACAGCGGACAGTCTGCCGTAATTCGTATGACATATTCCGGATTTAACAGTTTTGCAGACTGGTAATAACGGTCTAAGACATCTTGTTCTGAACCAACAAAAACACGAACAGATAATTCGGCGCACAGTTTAACCACCTGTAAATCTTGTTTTTCGATAGAAGTAATAACTACCACTTCATCAATAAGCCGGCTTCGCTGTACGCGCTCAATAACCCATTGTAAATCCGTTTTTCCGGACAAGTCCTTCATTATTTTTCCAGGAAGTCTGGAAGAACCGCATCTTGCTTGAATTAGTACTAAATATTTCATATGTCACCTTCTATTCTGCCTTTTTACCATTTGACCATAAACTTGGAAAAATAATGCTTTTCTCCATATTCGCAAAAGTATGTTTTACTTCCTTAATAAATTCTTTTGATATATTGGGCTTGTTAAAAAGTTGTATATCCTGAAGCAATTGCATATTCGTATCTACGCCGAACACAAGATAATCTATACTTTTTTCATGATTCACAAACTGCATTAATGCATCTGCTTTTTCCAGGTTATATTTTTTCAGCAGTTTTTCAAATGTACAGATATATGGAATTACATGTTTTAGATGTAATGGTATGCGCTCCTGTTCCATCATAAATAAACCCTGTAAAAATGCGCTTCTTGTAAAAACCGTGATTTCCTGTGCTTTTGCTTTTTGTATAAATCCTTCCTGAATCCCTCTCTGGTCAAAAATATTATACGGCAACTGTATATAATCGATATCTCCTGTTTCCAGCGCGGCATATCCTTCCTGTAACTCATATATAGATACCCCGATATGAGTTACAAGCTGTTCTGCTTTTAGTTGCTGCAGACTTTTTAAGACTTGAGAATTATAAATATATTGCGGCGTATGAAGCAAGTACCCATCTAAATGTTGAACGTGCAGCCGGCTTAAGGTTTCTTCAAGTTCTCTTCGTATCATGCTGTAGACATCTATCGAATTTTCTTCTATTACATTGGGACGTAATTTAGAAATTATCCGAAAGGAATTTGTGTTTTTTCTGTTTTCAAAATATTTTCCTAAAAGAATTTCAGCAGTTCCATAAGCACGTGCAGTATCGATTATATGTATGCCCCCTTCCATTGCGGTATCCAGCATTTTAAAAACATCTTCTTCCGTCGGCTGTCCATGTGTATTGTTAATTCCATACTTCATACCAAATTGTACGGTTCCAAGACATAACTGTGCCATAATTTATCTCCTTGCAGCATAGGATTCTTTTGCTGTTATATCATGCATTTTATACTGATTTTTGCGTTCAAATTAATTTTCCACGGACACTTGGCGTTTGTAAAAAATAGTTTCTTCCCACTCGTCCATCTTTTGAAACAGGCACTCCATTTTTCTATAAAGCTCCTTATGCCTCTGCGGCGTCCATTCTTTCATATATTCCTCATATTTCCATGTGCCAAGTTCTTTCCCATAGAGCATAAGTTCTTCCTTGCACATTGACAAAAAAGGATTTTGGTAAAATATGCTCTTATATGGGATATACTCCCAATCATAAAAGAGATAATTCATACTATAAAATTGATATAATTCATCCAAATTATTTTTGGGTTCTAAGTTATCTAAGTTCATGATTAATTTGTCATATTCTTCTTTTGTTGCTGGATTCCATGTAAAGTGAAAAGCAGAATGCGGATTTTGTCCAGCGTTTATTACCTGGATGCCGAGCGCTGGATATTCGTGTCCAATGGTTCCGCAGACAGTAAGCGCAAAATTAGCTCCTTCTTTTTTTAGTTGAACTGCCGAAACGCCTGGCGGCAGCATTTTAATCTTCGGGTACCGTTCTATAAAATTTGCCATAATTATAAAATCTCTTCGCCGTCCGCAAGGATGAGGTTTCAGATACCAGTGATAATTTGGCGTTTTTTCGGATAATTCTCCAAGATGACACAGCCATGACATGTAACTGTTGTCAAAAATCTGCTCAAACTGATAGGAATTTTCTTCAAAGATGTGCGGGCAGATTATAATTTTGATTTTATTGTCTTGATCTAAAACCTGCTGCTTTTTATCATCAAATATAAGATGCGCTGCAACAAATTCATTTACATCTTGAAGATCGCCACTTATTCTTTTTTCTATGCGCTCTTTGGCCCATTTTATCCCATACTCCTGTTCTTTTACGGACAATTGATTCCACATATCCTTAAAATGCAGAGCCGCATCGTGACGATTGTGAAAATTCAGGTATGCTTTTTGCATGATATATTCTAACGCATATGTTGGAATGCCTTTTGTAATTGCAATATCCCTGATATATCCTTCCCAGCACACTGCGTCTGCAAGCAGAACTGTTACGACATTATGTTTTTCAATATAACGATACCAAAAAACAATCGTATCTATCGTTTTTTTAATAAATGTACATATTCGTTCGGATCTTAAATTGTAGTCCGGCAATTCTGTCCTTAGAAAGTCAGTAATAACAGTGGTCCCAAAACAAATCCCATATATGGTAATGTTTTTCCAGTCCTCCCAGGTATACAGATTCCTCCAAATATTATCAAAAATAATATCTGATTCCTTCTGCAAATCAGCATTCAAAGCGCTGTCTACCAAACCAACAACATTAAACGCCTTATAAATGTCAAACACCACTTTTGACGCGTTTTTTGCCGAAGCTCCATACCTGCAGTAACCAAAAATGGATGCGTCATATTTTTCTGCTAAGTAATTGGAACAATATGCATACTGCACAGAATTTTGATCGTGCCGGCTGTCAAACGGAACAAGGATTATCCTGTCTGTTGTCTCTCTTTTTTTATCCCGCCAGATATTCGACATAAAGGTTATGTATCTGGAGGTTATTGCGTCCTGGTGATGGATGTACATGTCGTCCCAGATAAAAAAATCCTTATCCGGAACGAATCCTTCTTCCACAAGTTGATTGCAAATGTCTGCCATAAATCGGTATGAGGCCACAACAATGGGCTGCTTGGAAGTCCTTCGCTGCCGAAACTGCTCTAAGTTTATAATCTCCTTCCCGCATAATAAATTCCCATCGCCATATCTCTTATTATCTATAAAAGCGTTAATGGTTATAATATCTGCCAATTTACTATACAATTTTTCACCGTCTACCCCCGCGCCAAAAACAAATATTTCTTTTTGGTAAAATAATTGTTTACATTCATTACAGTCCAAAAATTTCATGGTAATTTGAGTTCCTTTCATGTTGCCCTGAATATACTAAAACTTATCCGATATTTGCCCGACAAACATAATTTTAAAACGTGTCTGTTATGCTGTCTTTTAAAATGCTCAGCGTCCGAGTTATCCCGTTTTTGATATCGTATCTGCTCCTCCAACCCAGTTTTTGCAGTTTTCCACCGTCCAGCCGTGCCTTCGTAGCTGTGCTGTACCCGGCTTTTTCCATTTCATCAGGTAATTCAAATACAACCTTTTTTCCAACGTTTTCAGCAACTGCCGCCGCCAAATCTTTCAGCCTTATATCGGAAGTGTTCTCTGCAATATTATAGGCTTCCCCATTTTGACCTTTCAAAAGAACGGTCAGAAGACCTGAAACGGCATCTGCGACATATGTGTATGAATAATATTGTGTTCCTGTGCTCTTTAATATAATATCTTCTTTGGCCAGGGCCTTTTTTAAAAACTGGGAAACCGCTTTCGTGTCGTTCATCAACATTGTCGGGCCATAAGTTCGAGTCAGCCTGGGAATCACAATATCCAGGCAATATTGTTTCTTATAGGCCTGGCAGAGCGCTTCCCCGCAGCGTTTGCTTTCTGGATACCCTGCTCTTAATGTATTACAATCAAGATATCCACAGTAATCTTCCCGGAAAAACTCTGTGTCTCCACGGTTTTCACCATAGATTTCATTGGAAGATGCAAAAGCGAATCTTTCTGCATGATTTTTCACGGCAAAATCAAGCAAATTATTTGTTCCAATAATATTGGCGGCAATCGTTCCAATAGGATCGCAGGAATATGCCAGAGGATGTGTATTGCTTGCTAAATGCAGAACATAGCCCAAATCCCCTTTTACTTCCAACGCCAGAGGCTTGTTGATATCATGCGCTATAAACTGGAAAGATGTTTCCTGCCAGTATGACTGAAACCGCATTTCTGCTTTTTTCTGATTTCTACCCATTGCATAAATGCGGCACTTTAAGCCTTCATACAGATTTTTATACATGAGGAGGTCGATAACAAAACTTCCTACCAATCCGCCTGCCCCGGTAATCAGAACACTTTTATTCTCCAGCTTTTTCCACGGCAAGTCTAATGCCGCGGCAGAGTGAAGGTCTTCTTTATACAGTTTGTGGTCCAATATAAAATACATATCTTCCTCCATTCCTATTTCAGCCAGGTATTCTTGTCCGAGTTTAGATATGCTTTAAACATTTCCAGATCATCCGTGGTGGTCAGTTTAATATTTTTGTCTGAACCTGCCGCAAAATATAAACGTTCTCCGAGATCGGCCATCATAGTATTGGTGTAGGAAGAGTCCTGAATGCCAATACCTTTTTCAAATGCTTCATGATAGGCGCTGTCAAGTTTTCCAAATTTATAAGCCTGTGGAGTGGAGACGCGCCGCAAAATTTCCCGCGGGATATATTTAACAGTTGAAATTTCATCATCCGCCACAAAAATCTGTTCATTGTACGGCAGGGAGGTAACGGCATTTCCATACATCTGGCATTTAACGATAACATCTGCCAGCACTGCCGCGTCTACAAGCGGGCGTATGCCATCGTGAATGATTATGGTATCCTCATCTTTGCATTTATCTTCCAGATAAAAAACGCCGTTCCTTATAGATTCCTGACTGGAATTTCCGCCGGAAACGATCCATTTTAGTTTATTTATGTTAAACTGTTTCGCATAAGCCCAGACAAGGTCATGCCAGCCGTCAATGCATACTAGCTCAATGGCGTCAATCTGGGGATGTTTTTGAAACCCTTCCAGGGTATAAATTAGTATGGGTTTATCGTATATATTGATAAATTGCTTGGGAATATTTTGTCCCATGCGGCGTCCTGAGCCCCCTGCAATAATAATAGCTACATTCATTTTGTCTCCTTAATTTATTGTCAGAGCAGATAAAATACGTACATTAAATCGGTAGTTCCACTCTGCTTGCTGGATGAATCTTGCGTTTTTCCGGCGGAGGAAGTTCCATATAATTCCCATACAGTCTGCTCAGATATAAGTCATAGTCTTTAAAAATTCTAAAATTATGGCCTTCAAAATCCTTGTCCATGTATTCATCAAAACATTTCCTTGGCAGACCATAACGACATTGTTTGCGGTATGGATAAGTCATATGGCGTACTAAACAGCTTTCTTTCCTGTTTGTAATTCCTGCCAGCCATCCAATCTGTTTAAACCAGAAATTTCTTGGAATCTTACTGATGATACAAAACCATTTCCTCATAACAACTGAATCCGCATTCTTTTTTCCAACCCGGGCATATAATCCTTTACGGATAAGATAACACAAGAAAAGATGCAGTCTGCGTACTAGCCATCCGTCCGGCACATTATCGTATACAAATATATCAATACAAACGCCTGTATGACAGTTCACATGCTCCTGTCCTTCCCTCAGAAAAACCGTATGGTTCCGGCGCATCTTGGAATAGCCCCATAGATAGTTTTTATCTGTTCTGTAATCTTGTAAAAAAAAACGTTCCGTATCAAGCTCTTTTTTGCATACCTGATAAAATTTTTCATATTCATCCCGCAACATGACAATATCTGCGTCGTCATCCCAGGGAATGAAACCGTTATGGCGTATTGCTCCCAGCAGCGTGCCGCCATCCAGCGAGTAGCAGATATTATGCTTGTGACAGATTCGGTCTACTTCAATCATCATTTCAAGTTCTGTCATCTGCAGTTTCTTTAGGAGCGCGCCTTCAATTTTGACCATTTTTCTCTCCTACGATCATCTTCAGTAAACATGAAATACCATTGCACGGATTTGTAATGGATGCTGCGTTTAATTTCTCGGACTGCCCCAATCTGCGATATAGTTGCATATTTCCATGATTTCAGAATGTTTTAGAAGATCTGACCATTTTGTCGACGTAAAAACAAGTATTTAAAAAATTTCGGTTTCAGGAATTTTTCTTTGATTGTTCGCATTTTTCGGATTTTTTCTGACGGTAATTTTGACGGAGAAACAATACTGGATGCAATCAGATAATATGGAGTAGAAATGTTTCTGTAAGCCCTGTTACTTAATGTTCGCTGTACTAGAAAACATCTTGATTTATTTGATTTATATGGATGATATTAAATTTTATGAGCAGCTTCAGAAAAGCGAAAGGATGATTCATATTTTGTTACAGGAAACAGAAGCATTATTCATTAAGAAATTTTATAATTTTTCTTTCAGAAACGATAGCAATGATTGGAGCAAATCAGAAAATATTTAAATTTAATTCCTGCCTTCTTTAACCTATAATTGTATTTCCCAATAAATGATGTTAAAATAAAAACGGAATACACGGAATTATTTATAGAATAAGAACAGTCTTAATACATTTTTGTTTTATTTCCGGCAAGGAGGAATGGAATGGATTTGAATTTACAGATCACAGATATGGCGGGCGCTTATATAGAACATTCGATGGTGATTACTAATTTTTGCACAATTGTTTCTCCACAATTAAAGAACAGCATGTGCAGAGTTTTTCCTGATAACGTGCAATATAAATGGCATACCCAAACCGGTATGGAAAGAGCTGTTATTCCAGACGCAACGATAAACTGTCAGATCCGGTCGCGGCGTGGAAATTCTTCTATCAATGCGCCCCAATTTGTTATGGAGGTTCTGTCGGAGTCCACCGAAAGATTTGACCGCGGGGAAAAAATGGATTTATATAAAGAGCAGGAAATTTGCGAATATTGGATTGTTGATTGGATAAAAAGAGCGGTCGAAATATATCATCTTGATTACGATGAAAATGATAAACCTAGATATTATTTATATAAGACTATTACAGAACAAAACAAAGATGAATTGAAAATATTACATTTTCCTCAAATTAAGATTGATTTTGACGAGTTATTTCTTATTGAATGGTAACAGGAAAACGCCTTTGGGATAAACAAAAAGTAATTGAAACATACGGGTTAAGCTATAAACTGTTCTAAATTTATGTAAAAATATGCAATAGAGAGAAAATTTGGATTCAGGGAATCAGAAAACTTTCTATAAAGTATTTGTGATTCTGTCCGATATAACTATTGATAAGAAATATCGTATTATGAAAAATAAGATAGCCGTAGCAAAATGGATTTTGTCAGGTGCGAAAGGATTCGCTTTTATATACGCGGACACTGTGCTTGTTACAGTGTTTTTTTCGCAGATTGGGGCAATCTGCGA
>QXWW01000044.1 GCA_009911185.1 Lachnospiraceae bacterium | reverse complement strand
AGGGGGCTGTCGCATCAATGATTGACAAATCATAGGTGCGGCAGCACTTTTTTGCCCATTTTTTCTGAGGTGTGTGGATAAAATACAAGTTATTCTTAAAAAAGGGTACTAGAAAACAGACTTTGCTTTCTGCAATGTCTAAGAGAACATATTTGATTTAGAAAGGTTAAAATTAAGCCGCTCTTTTTAACTTATACAGATGTTGGCCCGTACGATTAGACTGGATTTTATTGTGTAGTTTATTTATATTATGTGCCATGGCCAGCAGAATGCTTTCTGCCAGTACATTTTGTGTTCCACGACACAGAAAACGTCTGAACCCCATATCTTGTTTCAATTCGCCAAAGGAACCTTCCACCTGAATGCTTCTGTTCATTCTTAATTCGCATCCCTCATCTGTTAGTATGCGCTCCAAACCGGATTCCCGCTGCTCTTTGAATTTCCTGGACACCTGAAGATTTTTTGTGCGTTCTTCCAAAGGAGTGTAACAGTGATTCCCTTTTATACACTCTTGTTTATACGGACATCCCTGGCAGTCTTCACAAGTATAGATGGATTTTTCTGACACATATCCCGTTTTTGATTTATTCTTCCGTGTTCCTGACAGACGAAGCTCCTTTCCGTTTTTGCATATATAACAGTCTTTCTCTGTATCATAATCCATGTTTTCCACACGCCCAATATCGTTCTTATATTTTCTGGTTTTGGATATTTCATAGTTAGAAGGTTTTATAAAAGAAAGCTGTTGGTTTTCTTCTATATAAAGATAGTTCTCTTCACTTTCATACCCTGCATCAGCAACTATCTTTTTGTATTTGAATGCAAGATGTTCTTCCATCTCTTTTAAGAATGGGATTAATGTTGTGGTATCTGTTGGCTGTGGGCCTATGGTAAGCCATGTGATATATTCAGAATCAACACCATGTTGAAGATTATAACCTGCTTTTAACTGTCCATTCCCCATAGCATCTTCCTTCATTCGCATAAAAGTAGCATCTGTGTCTGTTTTGGAATAGCTGTTTCTGGAACCACATACATGAAGTTTTTTGGTATATTCTTTCAATTTCTCCAAATACGCTTCCAGAGTTTCGATGCTTTTTTGAAGTGGACTTTTTCTTTTCCCTGTTCCATGTACAAAAACAATTCCTTCCTGTTGTTTTAATGCATACATTTTTTTGCGGAGTTTCTTTAAATGTTTCAGTTTTACGCTGTTTTTTTTAACAATTTTAAAACCGTAACGTTCTTCGCATTCCTGAACAAAGGCTGCCAGTTTGTTTAATAGTTTTTCGAGATTTTTGGTTGCTGCCTTTTTCCAAACAAAAGTATATTTGTTTGCATTCGCCTCGATTTTTGTACCATCGATAAAGATGGCATCGCCTGATATTTCGCCAATCTCATAAAAGATGTCAGACATTTGTGCAAGAATTGACTTTGCACAAGGCGCAAAATGTAAGCTTCGGAAACGCGCAAGAGTGGAATGGTCGGGAACTGGTGAACCTTCTAAAAGATACATGAAATTGATATCACGTTTACAGTTTTGTTCTATGGAACGTGATGAAAAATCTAGATTCATATAAGAATAGAGTACGATCTTGAGCATTCTGCGCGGCGACGGATTTTCAGGTATTCTTTCATACGTTGAATATAAGTCAGATAAATCAAGCTCCTCCACAAACTGACTTAGCAACCGAACAGGATCATTCTCAGGAATAATACTTTCAAGATTTAGCGGAAGTTTTAATTGATATCCGCTCTGAATTTGAGTATAATCTTTTTGTAATTTATTAAGTAGTTGCATACTAATATTTTACACCATGAGCCGGACTTGGCAAAGTCTGGCTCTTATCTTTTGGGGCAAAAAAGTGCTGCCGCACTAATTATTCATTAATGCGACAGCCCCCTTCTATTTTTAAAATATCAGTTCCTGCTGTTTTACTACCTCAACCTGCGCAGATATCATTGTAATCGGCTCATTTCCCCGCATATGGTCGGCCCTTAAATACTGCATTCCCTGCCGCAGGCTTGCGGCAATCAAATTCAGCACATAAATATTATCAAAACGGCTGTAAATGGATTCCCCGCCAAGTCCCGTGAAACAAATTAACTGCGTATTGGTCTTTTTCGCCATATCCATCAGAGGCTTTAACAGGTGCGCCGCATTGGTCTGGGCGAAGGGGTTGTCCATCAAAAGCACCTTGCCCTCATTGCGGTCCGCAAAAATATCAGAGTCATCCCTGCGCATAAAATACAACAGGCTGGACAACACCACAAACGCTGAGAGGAAGCCTTCTCCTCCTGAATTACGCGCCACCTCCGCCCAGGTAATCGGATATTCGCGCTGCTCCTCAATCTTATATAAGCGGATTTGTACATTACTGATGCCAACCACGGTATCATAGAGATTTTTGGTCGTCATCTGCGTACCAAAATACTCCTGGGCATTTTCATTTCTCTGGAAAATGGCAAGTCCCTTCCGCGTCAGTTCATCTATAAAATCCTGCAGCCGGATATGGTATATGCTCTCGTTCTCCTCCCAGGAGGGAAGCTGAATTTTCAGCATTTTCACTGGACGTTCCCGGATTGTAATGGTGGAATTCTGGTCAATCTTTCCTAAGTTCTGGTGTACCTCTTTCAGATAATCTCCCAACAATTCTACAATCTTATTTTTTTCTTTTTCCACCAGAGAAATATCCACTTCCAGCTTTTCCATCAGGTTTTCATAGGACTGAAGCGTAGTTTCCAACTGTCTCTGCACCGAACGGGCATCCCCGGACAACTCCAGCATGGCCTCTAAAGGCTTGCGGTAAAAGTCTTCCTGGAAACTTTCCATGCGCACAATCTGGTTCAATACGTGCAAAAGGTTCTCTCTCGCCTTTCCTCTGTCACTGCAGAGCCTGTTGTAATCACGAAGCAGTATTCCTTTAAACTTGCGCAGTGCCTGGGTGTCCATGAGAGAGAAATCTTCCTCCCAGGCAACTGCTTGTTCCCGCTTAAACTCACTATACTCTGCAAGGGCCGTTAAATTCTCATCATAGTTATGAAGCTGGTCCTGCAGGGTTTTTTCTATTTTCCCAAGCTCCTGATACTGATAATCCAGTTGGTGTTTCCTGGACTCAAAATCTTCCCTGGGTATCTCTTCCCTGGGCAATGGCTCCTCCTTACCCCATGCTTCCTTCATTTGCCGCATCCGATCCTGCAACTGCTGATGATATAATGCAACCTGTATATTTTCCTGATTCCATAGACTCTCTTTGCCCTTAATTTTCATCCTGCGGTCCTGCAGCCGGATTTCCACATCGTTTTCCTCTTTGCGGCTGTAATTGGTTTCCAGCCAATCCCTTCCGGAAAGATGGTATTTCTCTGAAAGGTGCGCCAATTCCTCCTGCGCCTGTCGATACCGTCCTGCGCTTCTCTGTTCGGTATGCTCCAGTTCCTGGATTTCCTGCGAAACAGTCGCTGTTACTGCCGCATATCTGGCCTCCAGTTCCAGCAGATATGCCTGCCGGCCTTTTATCTGTTCTTCTTCCTTGTCGTCTTCCTGCATTGTTTCTCTGTTTTCTGCAAGCCGCTTCCGGATGGTTTCCGGCAGTGCCTTTTTCATTTCCCGCTCTGGTATCTTTTTATATCCCTGGTAAAGTGCAAGCTGCTTCTTAAGCTGTTCCTGATCCCGTTCCAGTATTACCCGTGAATTTTGCAGACTCTCCAGTATTTCCTGAAGTTTCATTGTCTTAAACCGGGATATTTTCTGATTTTCCAAAAAACGCAATTCTTCTTTTCTGCACTTTTCCTGCATTCTGCGGTTTTCCTTATACTCCGCATATGCCGTCTGCAATTCCTCAAACTCTGCTTGTTTTCTCTGGAATTGTTCAAATCTAAGATCCAATTTTCGAATCTCTTTTTCAATCTTTGCCATCTGCTCCCGATTTTTTACCAGCTCCTGAGAACCAGAACGAATATCCTCTTCCAGTTTGGATATCGTTTCCGTTAACTGCAAAAGCTCCGCCTGATTTTTTTGATACTTTTCTTTGCAGACGTTTTGATTCTTTATCTGCTCTTTCCAAGCAAAATACTCGCTGTACTCCTGTTTGCGGACGGCCGTCATTTCCTGCTTTTTCTCAATCTGACGCTGCTTTTTATTCACAAGAATGGCGAGCTTCTCCTCATCCAGAAGATTCTCATTGAACAGCAGATAAAAACTAAGCCTGGGAAATTGAATCACATTTCCTTCTCCCCCGCCGTCCTTCTGTTCCAAATCTTTGCGCAAAATAATAGGAATTGGAAACGCCGTGGGAACCGCTCCGGAAAATTCTGACAGTTTTTTCATCTCCCCCTCAGATAAAATCAGCGCGTAGGGAAGGAATGGATGCTTTTGCACCAGCTCCTGGTTTTTCTTCCTGGAATAGCCGTTCTTTTTCAGCCATTCCATACCATAGACCGTATGAATGCCCTGCCGTTCAAATTCCTCTGACAGCTCCGGCGGAAGTTCCAGCACTCTGCCTTCTGTCAATCTCTGATACTCCTTTTGCAGCTCGTTTTCCTCTCTCTCCAGATTTCGCCTTAAAATCTCTATCTCTCTTAATTTATGGTCTGCCGTCTGGAAAATCTTCTCCTCCTCAAACAGTGCAGACTCCTCCAATTCCAGATATTTGAGGATAAACCTCCGCTGTTCCAGTTCCTTCTCATAGCTCTCCTGAAGCTGCAAATGCTGTTCCCGGCTCGTCAGTGCGCGGGTTCTCTCTTCCCTTTGCCCTGCAAGCTTGTGCTCCAGACTCATATCCTGCGTTTTCCTCTTCTCCAGTTCCCGGTTCTGCAAAGTTTTCTGACGCGCTGTATCCGCTAACATTTTCTTTAAAACCTCGCCAAACACCTCCAGGCTGCCCGGTTCATATTCTCCCAGAATATTTCTGGTAAGCTGCTCCTGGTATCTGCCGTTAAACTGCTCTTCCTGCCTGTCATACGCCGCAATCTTTGTTTTCAACTCTCCCATATGAAGGGCGTTTTGGCGCAAAGATTCTTCCAAATCCATTAATACCTGTTGTTCCTGGCGTATATTTTCTGTGATTTTTGCATAATTGTCCCGATTCTCCTTGCAGCTGTCCTGATTCTTGGCGAGCGCTGACTGATAATGGCTGCGCAAAAGATAACCCAGGCAATTACGCTCCGGTTCCAAATCCTTCTTTCGTTCTCGTGCCACAAGAAGACGCTGGCGCGCCAGCTCCCAATCTGCCTTTTCCTCCTCCACGCTGTCCTGCTGTTTTGCGCAGGCCAGCACATATAGTTTTTGCTGCATCCGTTCTGCTTCCCGTTCCAGATCCTCCTTCTCCATGGCAATCATTTCTCGGTTTCCCGCATGGAAACTTTTCTTTTCCTCTAACTGATAATATTCCTCCGACAATTTCTGATATTCTAACTGCGCCAGTTCTGCCCTGAGTTCTTCCATCTTACTGCGGTTTTCCTGCTCCTGATCCGCCGTACGCTGATGCAGCTCCTCTAACTCGCTGCGGAAACAGGCAATTCTGTTCTCCTGTTCCCTGACGCCCTGTTCATTCTCCAGATATTGTCTGTTTTTCTCTTCAATGCGAAGCGCCTCCTGCCGGAACTGGCGGATTCTGTCCCTTCTTTTGATTTTAGACTGGTTTTCCTTGTACTGCCCTACATATTTTTCTAAAATCATCTGAAATTCCTTCATACGGTTCTTATCTTTGTTCAGTTTATTTTCCACAGCGTCCAAAAACCATTTTTCCACCAGACCTTTTTCATCGCGGCAGTCCGCAAACAAGTCTGACAGCCCGGATTCTTTCAGGTTGACTTTCTTAATGATCCCTTCCCATTCTTTGTAATTAATCTGGTATTCCTGCAGCTTATCAAAATACTGCCGCGACTGCGCTGTGTTACTCATTTCATAATAGAAAAATTTCATGGAGGAATCTTTTTTATATTCTTCAAACAACTGGCGGCAGGAAGCAAAGTTTTTCAGGACTATTTCCCGCTTCCGCTTTTCCAGCACCGGAAGATGATGGATATCATGCAGACAGGCGCTTGGATATTCACTAATAAAATTCACCATCTCCAGGCTTTCTGCCGCTGTTTCCTCACTGTCCGCGGCCTTGCGCACCATCATCCCCGCAAGCACATAACCGGCGCCTTTATCCAGCGCCCATTCCGTCATGATAAAAGACGGCTTGTTCGTTGTAAAATAACTCTCGAAGGGACGATCCTTGGCGTCACGGTAACGCTTATGAACAAAAGGAGCCGTCAGCATCTGCACCAGCACAGATTTTCCCCCGCCGTTGCGCAGAGACATCAGAGTGCTTTCACCATTGAAATGAAATGTCTCATCGCTGATCCGAATGGCATTGTTATTATAATTGATATTGATCAGTCTCACTGCATTGATTTTACTCATTTTCTCCTCCCGCAGGCTGTGCCGCCTCCAGCAGCACTTTCCGGATTCTTTGGTAATTATTCTGATTAAGCAGGTTCCAGTCCATAAAACTGTCTAATTTCCTGGTAGTCTTAATCATTTCATCCTGTTCCACATACTCTACCAGACCCTGCTTCTGCAAAAATGTCAGTATATTATGGAGAAAACCTTCTTTCGTGGTCCTGGCACGGGAACCTTTTTCATCGGAGCGCAGCGACTCGTATGCCTCCGTCATATTAGAAAACGCAATTCCCCTCTGTTCCTCTTCCTCCGGAGGCACATTCTGCGCTCCCTCCTTCAATCTTTGAGAAATACAGTTCTGCAATTCCCCTACCCGCATGTATTCCCTGGATTTGCTGCTGCTTCCCTGACCGTCAAAAAATTCTACTAACAGGGTAAGGATTACAAACTGGGACAGGTAATAATCCTTGTCCGTACCATTAGATTTACATAAAGCATTTTTCAGATGAGCTTTGGAAAATCCCAGAAAGTGATTTTCCTCCCTGGGAATGAGATAAATTACATTTCCATACCGCTCCACATTGCATAATGCGACTTCTCCCTGGGATTTCACAAGATTCTGCACATTTTCCTGCTCTGCATAGGCGCGGTAGAGAAGCTGCTCTCGTTCCTCCTGCAATTCGTGATGTTCTAACAGATAATAAAAAATTTCCTGGCTCTGCCGGATTTCTTCCACTTCATATCCCATCGCTTACTGTCCCTCCCTGATTACCTGTATCTGTACATTGGAGCAGCGAACCGTTCGCATCTCTCCATCTTCATCCAAAACCTCCGGAAAATGAATCGTTTTTCCATCCTCCATACGATAGGTTTCTATCCTCACAATGTCCGCAAACTGCGGATATTCTTCTATCAGATACAGAAGCATCACATTCAACTGAAATTCTCCGGACTGTTCTCCAATATATTCACGCTGTTCTTTCTGCAGAGCAGGAATATTAATTTCTTTGTTGCGAATCAGCTCCACCATAATTTCCTTAAAAATTTGTACATTGGGGATCAAGTCCTTTTGCCCTCCTTCTTCTCTTACCTGCCGCGCAAGTTCTTCCAGTGTAATCTCACCCTGTTTTTGCGCTCGTTCTAATAGATAAGAAAGGCTCTTTTCATACCGTCTTAATTTCTCTCTGCGAATCTTCTCCTGCTCTTTTTCCCAGGCCCCGACGTCAAAATCCAGCGTTTCCTCTTCTTCTGTCTCCTTATTCTTGCGCAAAGGCCGCTGCAATTGAAACGCCTTATTCAAGTTATAGGACTTCTCCACCTCCCGGCAAAACAAAGGACGCAGAAAATATTCCAAACGTTCCAAAGCCTGCGGCTGTTCCAGTATCTTATCATAGAGACTGGTCCGCAGGGGAAACCGCTGAATGAAAGACATCTGGGATAACGCTTCCAATTCTTTGGTGTAAAGCGACTTCAAGTCAAAATGGCTGTTTAAAATCTTCTGATGTTCATCTATGGTGCGGTTGAGATATTGTTCAATCTCTCTCAAATTCTCCAACTTCTCTTCTTCCTTCTTTGTAAGCCTGCGCACATTGATGTCAGACTCCTCCAATTCCCTGACGCGGCTTTTTACCAACTCCCTGTAGTTTTGAAATTTAGCCTTGGTATCGCTGATCGTCTCTAAATTTTCATTTAAAATTTCCTGATAATCGCGTACGGAATAGTTCAATGCATTCCTGCGGATCTTCCCCATCGCCTCCTGGATCTTCTGAAGCTGAATACGCAGAAGGTTGAATACGTTTTTGATCTCATCCACCGCTTTATCGTAGCTCTGCTTTTCCAGATGCATTTGAAAAATCATCTCGTGGATGGTTAATTTCATATTATTTTCAATTTCTAAAGTGGATAACAAAAGATTATAGCCATCATCCGTAAGATAATAAGAAGTGCGCTTTACATCCTGCTCACTGTACACAATGCGATTTGCCACATAACTGATATTTATAATCTGATATGCACTGTGTTCGAAATTAAATCCGTCAAAGTACATGGTTCTGCCCTCATTAGAAAGCACCACATTTACAATAAAATCCCCCAGTGCACGGCAGTCCTCATACGTCATTTGCTTGCCGAAATACTGCGCGTTTACATTATCAATATAGGCGCCGATATCATCCATGGTACAGTATTCTTCCTTAAGCGACTGCTCCATGATATAGAGAAGCACTGCAAAAATCACATTAAACTGCTCGTCTGCCTTCTGAAAACCATATTTTTTCCAGGACGCCTTCTGCAGACTGTTCTGCACCAGAACGGCATACAGTCCCACATTTTTCATTCTCCTGGGAAAATGCTTTAAAAATTCATACTGCATGGCATTCCTCCGTTTCCTGCCATAAGCAGGCTTGCCTGACGTAACTTCCAAATATACCCTGTCATAATGCCTTTAGTATATCAAAACATCCCCGCCAATGCAAGTTATCAGCGGGAATCCATCTTTTTCAGATGCAGACTATAACTTAAATTGCAGCATTTCCATATGCTCCGCTTCCTGGCATTTTTATTAATGGAAGCTGGAATCTCCTATTTTAAATCAGACTTTTCAAAAATAAAAACTGCAGCCGCACAGGAAACAGTAAATGTTGCCGCCAGAACTGCCAGAAACAGGCCCGGTGAAAAGGTATCGCCGCCAAAGAAAATTTGTCTGATCTGATAGGTATAAAGATACTTCACATAAGGCAGCGGATGATCGCGGAATGTGGTTTCCATATATAACAAGACATATGTACCGCCAATCCCGGCGCCCAAAGTTATCATTGCTTTTTTAGCGGTTACTGCAACAAGAAGCATAACGGCTCCCATAGTAAGGCATCCTGCCAGGCCAAAAGCGGAATAACGGAAAACGGCCGTCATATTCCCCGGATTAAAATCCAGGCCAAAACCATTTCCCATTGAAAAAAACACCGTTTCAAGCCCCACAGCTTCCGCAAAAAGCAGCACCAGCGCCAGAAAGAATCCTACGGCCTTTGCCAGAAATACCTGTGTTCTGGAATAGCCGCACAGCAGGCTCATGGCGAAGGTGCGGTTCGAAAACTCTCCGCAGCAAAATACTGCTGCCAGCAAATACCCGATGTATGCATGGTAAAGAACCATAGCCAGACAGCTTTTCATGATATGAAATCCTGTAAGCTCAGAATCCAGTACAAACAGGCTGAATATCGCCATCAACAGGGTAATGACGACATTCACCAGGAGCAATATCTGAAATCCCCGTGATTTTTTCAGTTTAAACAATTCTGCTTTCATTAGACCTCTCATAAGCTCCCTCCTTTTATCACCGACATATAATATTGTTCCAGATTTGCGCACTCCGGCTTTATTTCTTTAACAAAAATGTCTCCTGCAAGCAGCGCCCGGATCACCTCGGTGGTATTGCCGGAAAATCCATAGAGATGCACCCGGCTATCGGTTATTATCTCCGTTTCAAGCCCCGGAAACTGCTTCTGCAGAATCGCGGCGGCCGTACGTACGTTATCGACACGGATACTCAAATATTTCCTGCATTTTTTTCTAAGGTTCTCCGCGGAAATCTGTTCTGCCATTTTTCCTTTATGTATGAAACCGTAACGGGTCGCCAATTGATTTAATTCTCCCAGCAGATGACTTGATATCAAAATTGTAATTCCCCTCTGTGTGTTCAGCTTCTTTAACAATTCCCTTAGCTCGACGATGCCTTGCGGATCCAGGCCGTTCACCGGCTCGTCCAGCACCAGAAATTCCTTTCTTCCCAAAAGCGCCATGGCAATGCCCAGCCGCTGCTTCATGCCCAGAGAAAAATCTTTTACCTTTTTTTTCGCAGTACCGGAAAGCCCCGCCATTTCCAACGCTTCCAAAATACACTCCTGCTCTTGCAGTCCCTGCTGCAGCCACAGCACTTTCAGATTTTCCTCCGCCGTCATGCCCGGATAAAGGGCCGGAGTTTCAATCAATGCGCCTACCCTTCCCCGCTGCACACCTAATCCGGTTTCTCCGCCTTTTCCAAAAAGGGTAATCTCACCGCCTGTCTGTCTTACGCGTCCCGTCAAAATCCGCATTAACGTAGTCTTTCCCGCGCCATTTTCACCCGCAAATCCATAAATATCTCCCCGATGGATTTCCATGTCAAACCCATCCAGCGCATAACACCTTTCCAGCTTCCTGATTTTAAAATATTGTTTTCTGAGATCCTTCGCTGTAAAAATAAGCTCTTCCATAAATAAACCTCTTTTCACTCTTCTTGTACAAGATAACATACCTGAAAATTTTTCTGTACGCCAACGCGACAGCGTCCGGCCGCATCTGCGGATTCCATCCCCGTCGTTCCCCCGGATTGGGGTTCGCTTTATTTTTATTTTCTGTTATGACGGAATCCTTTGCACTTTTTCGCAGTCATTCTATTGTTCCATCCCATCAGAAATCAGACTTGTGGGCTGCGTGATTCGTGCCAGGTGAAATTTCGACAGCGATACGGTGGCATCGTCTGGAAATTTCAACGACGCAATGGTGCCAAACAAGCAGTTCACGAGTCTGGTTTCCAGTGGGATGGGGGTACTATGAACATCGAAAACTCAACCGTTTCTATGTGCCCTTACGGTAATTTACAAAGGCGCGCCAGAGACTCCCTGTCATTATCAAGGTCAATACAGCCGCAATTATGATATTCCAGTTTTGCGGAACACCGATAACTGCCGACCATGAAAGATAATAGGTTGTAGCAGAACAAACAATCCCCAGAATATCCAGCGCCGCCCAGCCCCAGAGCTGCTGAATCAGACCCGAATCATACATCCAATTAAAAAGCATACTGTAAACGATCTCATTCAGCAGCCATGCCAGCGGATAGAGAACCGCCACTCTCACAACCACTCCGGTTACCGTATTCCTGCATTTTGAGGAAAAAAACAGGGTCACGCAGACATTCAGGCAGACTGCCGCAAACTTTGCCGCAAAAGCCCACAGTAAATATCTCCCCACCGTCATGCCGCCATTTTTTGCAAAAAGCGCCCGGTAGTCAAACATTCCGGCGCTGGCGTCCATTCCGGCTGTACCATAGACCGAGATTGTCAATGCCAGCAGCCAAAGAGTAAGCAAAAGAAACGCTGTAATGCCCAATACGAACGCCGCCGCCGTTTTGACCCAGATATCCCTGCTTCTTCCGTGAACAGTGGTCAGCAGCACATGAGCGGTCTTCCTACTGTATTCTTCAGAAAATACCGGCATCACCATCAGTACCAGCCAAATGTTTAACAACAGCATGGACCAGCTCCAAAGACTGTGAAAATACGCCCAGCCCGCGGTATAGCCAAATTGCATCTTTTGCTGCAAATACTGCCGTCCACGTTCCCGCCACGCATCCCCTTCTTTGAGAGCAGCAGGTTTTTTCTCCGTGCGGGTAAAATCGGTCATGTTGTCAGTTACCCATTGGCTGCAGAAATTCCCTTCCCGGTATCTTGGCGCTTTCTGCCCGTCTTCCGTCCTGTAGCCTGAAAACCCGAATCGCTTAATAATCTGTTCCGCCTGACTGAGCGTAAACAAACCTTCATATTCTTCTGCAAGCCTGCGGTCCGCCTCAATTGCAGAAATTCCCCTGTAAACATTGCCGTCAATCTCGCTCTGTTTTCCCGACACATCATTGCAGAATATGATAAACTGAAATGCCAGAATCAGAAAAAAACCGAAATTTAAGACGGGGCGTCCCAGAATCTTATGCAATTCCATCTTCCAAAGCCGCATTCTGCCCCCTCCCTTTCTCAACGCGTCATATAATAGAGAAATGCATCCTCAAGCCCAGGCTCTGCCGGCTCTGCATGTTTTGCAGGTTTTCTTTCAGACAACATCCTTACACGAATGCTGCCGTCATCCATATTTTTCATACTACTGACCACAAATTCCTGGGACAAACGCCGGGCAGACTCCAAAGTTTCCAGACTTTCCCACACCCTACCCTTTATGTGACTGCAAATCTGGGTTAAAGAACCGCTCTGTGCCTGTTTTCCGGCCTTCATCATCAAAAATTCATCTGCAAAACATTCGATATCCGACACAATGTGAGAGGAGAGTATTACAATCCGCTCCCTTCCCAGCTCGCTTACAAGATTGCGAAACCGAATGCGTTCCTTCGGATCCAGTCCGGCAGTCGGTTCATCCAAAACCAGAATATCCGGATCATTCAGCAAGGATTGCGCAATCCCCACGCGGCGTATCATCCCGCCGGAAAGATTTTTCATCCGCTGTCTCTTTAAAGACTGCAGTCCCATCTTTTCCAGCGTTTCGTCAATCCGCTCCTCTGCAAGCTCCGGGGGCACCGCCTTTAATTCTGCCAGATATCTCAGATAGCGGTGGACTGTAAAATTAGGATAATAGCCAAATTCCTGGGGCAGATAGCCTAACATCCTTCGATATTCTCCTCCCATATGTGAAATTTCCTGCTGATTGCAAAGAATCCGTCCAAAATCAGGTTGCAGCACTCCCACAATCATACGCAGCAGCGTGGTTTTTCCCGCTCCATTTGCTCCCAGCAGGCCATAAACCCCCGGGTGAAACACGTAATCTATTTCTGCCACTGCCGGCAGACCTTTATAATACTTTCTGATGTGTTCTAACCTTAACTCCGGCATCTTTTCTCCTCTTTCTCAAACATCCTCACAATTCCACCGTATACCATTCACTCCCGCTGCAGAGAGTCCGGTACATCCATACAATTTCTGCCGCCAGCAGTATGATCCCCGCAAGCAGCGCTAACATCCATACCCCCAGACAGGCAAGTGTGTATAGCTCCGGTTCACTCAATGGTAACAGCGAAACAATACTGATAAAAACTGCCGCGCACATTTGCAGGTATTCCCGCCTGCCCCTGCGGAAAACAGTGAATACCAGAAACTGCAGCCCGCTGGATATCACAAAAGGCACCAGTAAATAAAGGATTACCGGAAACATGCCGCAGGCAACATTTTTTGATACGCCCGCAATCAGCACACTCAGAACCAACAGGTCAAGACATCCGAAAATAATCATTTTCACACACCAGAGTTGTTTGACATTCAGATAACAGCTCTGTTCCAGTTCCACCATATGAAAAGAACTGCTGCGGCACAATTCCAGCATCAGAAATACCCCCAGGCAGGCGGCCAGCACAGAACCCGTCCCCAGCCACAGCATGAGCTGCGCCCGGCTTCTCTCAAGATAACTGCACATAATAAAAATCAGGAACAGACACGTAATCTGCCCTCCTAACGCCGGCAACGACAGATACTTTATCTGCCCCAGCACGGTTTGAAGCAGCGTTGGAGAGTAGCGGATACTTTTCGCTTTCACAGCCTCTTGAAGCTGTTCTAATACCTGCGCCTTTCCCTCTGTCGGAATCTCTTCCAACGTAATTCCTTTATTCTTCACACAACTCCTCCTTCTCTGCCATCCGCCTCAGTTTTTCTGTTGCCTGGCGGACTCTGGATTTTGCGGTGGCAAGTCCAACGCCTGTCATACGGGCAATCTCACGGTATTTATAACCATAGCCATAATACAATATCACAGCTTCCCGCTGCATGGCGGGAAGCTGGCGGCTTAATTCCTCCACACTGACAATGACCTCTTCCTGCCTGGTCCGAAAGCTTAACGTTTCTTTTCCAGCCAATTCCATTCCGCTGGAAAGGTCTGTTTCCCGTTGATTTCTCCGCTGGCTTCTGCGAAAATAATCCAGGCATACATTTCTGGCAATGGTGAGAAGATAACCTTTGAGATTTTTATAATGATACTGTTCTACATACCGTATAAAATGCAGGAACGTTTCCTGCGCAAGATCCCAGGCGTCCTCCCTGTTTCCAGTCTGATAACAGCAGAACCGATAAATATCATCATAATATTTTTCTGCAATGGTGTTGAGATATTCTTTTTTCCCTCTTTGAATCTCGCGAATCATTTCTCTGTCATTCAGAGGTTCCTTCATCTGCCATGCCTCCCGATTTTCCCGCCGATACCATAACAAAACTTTCTTCCCTATATTATATACAACGTTTGAACATTGAGAAAGGATTTAAAAAAGCTCATTGCCCGCGTTTTTTTATAAAAATAAAACTCATAACCAACATACCCAAGAATACGATCCCAAATATGAAAGAATGACATATCCCAATCGGATAAGGCGCTACCCGCCCCAGCTTGAAAATAAATATTGAAATAATTCCGGTTATCATAGAAATCGGCATAAAAGCAATCAAAATTACATTTAACCACTGAACATATAACGGAACCTTTTCCGCCGCAAATAGTTTGCCAATAAAATAGCTGGCGGCTCCAACTGCCTGAATAATCATGGAACCCCAGACCGCTTCCATCTTTTGTTCTTCATACCATCCGCCAAAAGCGCAAAACAGCCCAATCACCATAAAGGCCGTTGAAGCGATGTAAAGGACTTTGCCTGTAAGTTCTTTGCTTTTTTGCTCTTGATCTGCGACTGGCTCAATTCCTTTTAAAATATAATCTGTTGTTACTCCAAAAAAATCGCTCATAATAATTACTTTTGCCAGGTCTGGCGTGCTTTGTTCACTCTCCCATTTAGAAACAGCCTGTCGCGAGACGCCTACTTTGTCTGCAAGTTCTTCCTGGGATATTCCTTTTGCTTTCCTTAAATATTGTATTCTGTCTGCCATATTCATTGTCAATTCTCCTTTCCTTGTGGTAATTATAGCAATATCATCCGTTGCATAACAACCAAATAAATATGGAAATATGTCAACTGGCAGTTGCAGGTAAACTTTCAGCTTCCAAACCGTCAAAAATATCCATTACGATAACTATGCCGCTTTTCATTTTCCACAACAGAGCAAGCCCCTTCCCCCTGACTTCCTCATTCTGAAAAAATTTGAACGCTTAGGCTCGCGGATGCAAATTGCCGTAACAACAACACACTTTCTGCATCCGTGTGTATACTATTTTTATCTTATAGGAAAGATACTTTCACACTTTAAAGTAACAAGGCGTTTCCTATAAGATAAAAAAGGCCCCTCCCCTGTCGACACGGGAAGGACCTTTTCCGCTCATTTCTGTTTCTCAGAAAAATATTCAATTATGTTTACTGACGTATATCCACATATCCTGTTGCAAGGGAAGTATCGTCAAACTCATAACATCCGCCGCTGGGGTCAAGATTGAGGTACAGATTGTCAAGTTCTTCTTCCAAGACAATCCATGCCACATGCACAGTCACTGTCTCGCCAGGCTTGATGCTTGCAATATAGTTATTTCCTCTTTCTCCTCCATGGACGTCATAGTAAGTCATCTCCCAAAAACTGGACAAACCATGGTTAATTGCTCTTTGCCATTCCTCTCCCTCTCCAGGTTGTTCCTCTTCTACAATCTGCATCTTTCCATCGACTTCCGCAATGCGCGGCAAGTCTGCCGAAAACAATACGTCCGTCATTTCTTTTTGCGTGGTATTGGTATATTCTACCGTTGCATACACTAATTTCTGGGCCGCCTCCCGCGCTTTTACCTCTTCACTCAAGTTATCCATACCGCCGTCCTTCACATACTGAATCGTTGCCGGGCGCAATTTTCCATTCTCATCTACTTCTTTTTTGAAATCTTCATCCAATAAAGACGCGTCTAAAAGTCCGATATCATCTGCCACCTGCACTTTGGATACTTTCGCCTCAAGCCCTTCTCCCAGGGATAAACTGTCGCCAATTTTATGTGTATTTTTCATTTCTTCTTTGGATATCGAGGCTTTTGACACATATTCCACACTTTGCGCCTCGTCTGCATGTTCCTGGTATTCGCTCCAGTTCTGGGCGACGACAAGATCCTCGTCTTTCAAATCCTCTGTCGGAACAAGTTTCACGCCCTCGGCGATTTTAACCGCCTCTTCCTTACTCACATCTGAGGCCACATACATTTCCATCACATAATGAACGTCTGTAAACGCCACATAAATCCGCTGGTTAAATGTAATATCTTCTTCATACAGATTCGGATACTGCAGATAAACAGCGTCATGTCCATTCACTGAAATATCTTCACTAGCGGCAACATCTCCATGCTGTACCTGAAACTTGTCATCGCCGTTATCCATGCGGAAAAATGCCATAGACACACCGCCCTTGTTCCGTGCGTTTTCATAACTGTACTTCCCATGCTCTGTCTTTACCATTCCCTCCGGCAAATACCCCACTTCCAGCTTCACATTGGGAATCGTGAGGGTTTTCTGAGTTTCTACCATCGCGCCGCTGTCCGACGTATTCTCCGTGTCTCCTGAAATACTTACATTTACGCCATGTGCGCCCACTTTCTCCTGCTGCATCCGGTAAATACCCACACCGGCAAACACTGTGGTTCCGCAAAGCATCACTGCCGCCAAAGACGCCGCTGCAATTCTGCCTGTCCTTCTTCTGTTCTTTGCAAACTGTGGCTGTTCTACTTTTATCTGTTTTTCTACTTCTCTTTCGATCATATCTCTCATCTCCTTTGGCATTTTGGGAAAATCATATTTTATATCTTCTAATCTCATATCCCGTCCTCCATTTCATAATAAATCGAAACATTTTTACGTCATGGCGTGTTCCAGCTCCCCGCGCATCCTGGCTCTTGCACGCGCCAGGCGGTTCTTGACGGCGCTCTCCGAAATTCCTAAAATCTTTGCGGTTTCTTTCACCGTGTACCCTTCCAGGTAGAATAGTGTCACGCAGATTCGTATTTTCTCCGGAAGCTGCCTGACTGCCTCGTACAGGTCAGAATAATCTTTCTGTTCTGCCGTTTCCTGGTACTGATATTCTTCCAATGATACAATACGCTTCTCCCTGCGCATAAAAGCATAACATTCATTTATGAGTATCCTTATGAGCCAGGTCTTTGCATAGGAATCCTGCCGCAGGCTATGCAGATTTGTAAATGCTTTCACAATCGCATCCTGAATCGCATCCGCACAATCTGCATCACTGGAAAGTAAGGTTTTGGCCACATGATACATCGTATCCTCAGATGCAATAATGAGTTCTCCTAACTGTTCTTTCTTCATAAATACTCGTATTCCTTTCTGCCGGCCAGCTTTTTGTCTTTACACTAATTAGATGTATGAGTGTTGCAAATGGTCTCAAAAAATATAAAATAATCCGTATAAGCAAAGGACTGCTGTACTAAATCATTAATACACAGTCCCTTTTCCAAATCTCTAATCCTTATTCTCTTCTCTCAACTTACAAATCTACTTACCGCTATATCATTTTTATTCTAATAATTCCCATTCGCTATTCTTGTATTTCTATAAAATATCTAACTTTTCTATTTCGCTGTTTTTAATTTACTTCTGAAATGGCACCAAACCGCCACCAATGCACTGACAATCAGCACCAGGTAAAAATTCAAACCTCTGGTAATACACATGGAGGCCGTCAGACTTGCGCCCGGAAAAATCTGGGAAAACGCCGTCTTATACATCATCTCTGTGATTCCCTGCGCTCCTGGCAGCGGAAGCATGTCCACGGCAATATATATGGAAGCCTGCAGGCTCATCACCGTGAATGCCGTTGCGCCTTCCATTCCCATCCCCTTATAAATCAGCCAGGTCAGGAAAAACACACTGCAGCGCTGCACTACTGTAAATATAATCACTACTGCAATTTTGCCTTTATTTTTCAGAAAAAATAAAACGGCTTCATGATATTGGTCTGCCATATCAATCAGTTTTTCCGTACGTTTTGGCGATTTTTTTAAAACCCGGAATTTTTTCAGAAGCTTTTCGCCCCCAATTACAATTCCCTTAAAACATTTAGGGCTTATCATGATAAAAAGCAAAACCACTACCAGCAGGGTATTCAAAAACAGTCCCAGATAATACAGATACAAATATCCCTTCAGGTAATTTACAAGAGGTTTGTAACAGAATAACAGGATTCCAAGCCCCATCACCACTAAAACCAGCTTGTAAACAACCGCAACGGTCATCAGCACCACGGTACTGTCGGAAACCTTGTGCCCTTCCTTGTTCATATAATAAAGCTGCATAGGCTGGCCGCCGGTAGCAGAAGGCGTGATGCCAGAAAAGAAAAATCCCACAAAGGAATATTTCACGCAGGTCGCTGTGCTGGTCTTGTAATTCAGAGAGCGGAGCAGATAGCAGATCATAAAACCTTCTGCCGATACAAAAAAGAAGGCGGTTGCCATTGCCGCTGCAAAATACACAGGATGCAGTTTTGACATAGCCAAAACCACCGCCCTCATATCATTCCCCTTAAAAATTGCATTAAAGGTCAGAGCCGCCAGAAGGATAAAAATGACGGCGCTGATAATGTTTTTCCGATTCATAAATAAACTCCATTCATTGCATAAGACAGCTTCCGCCACATCTGACGGAATCTGCTGGTGCGCTGTGCCGGATAACAGCCGTTCATCCGGTTAAATGTATGTAAGGTTCCTTCATAAACCACCTGGGTCTGTTCCAGTTCATAGAAATCTCTGGGAGTCACCAGTGAAAAATGCTTATCAAAAAGCTTGATTCCATTTTTCTGAAGAAGATTTGCCGTAAAAGAGGAACAGGTATAATGGTTCTTCTGATAAAACGGTATATTCAATAATATCATGGGAAGCCCCAATACACAATAATGGTATTGAAATCTTTTCTCATAACATTCCTTTAACTGACTGGCAATCTGCCGTTTCTGTTCCCTGGTACACTCCATGCTGACAATCCGGTATTGTGCCGTAGGAAATTTCCGCTCAATCTTCTCGGCATCCTCCTTCTCAAATCCTGCCAATATAGGAATTGCCGGATTCCGCCTTCCAACACTGTACGCCTCCTGCAATTTCTGGTCCATGGAAAGTACCACATGAATATAGTTAATTCCCGTTACCCGTCTTATGATAGATGCAAAAAATCCTGGCGTATCTACTAATGCAAAATAAATCTGTTCCATTTCTTAACCTCTCTTTTGTCTATTCAAGTCGTTTCATTCTTATTGTGCCTCTGCTCAGTTAAACTGGTACAGCTTCCTTGCCGCCCGGTAACCTGCCAGGGTAAGCGCTGCTCCTGCACGGCCGGGCAGATAGGTAAACCCGCTGACCGTTCTCCGTTTTAATATCGTATATAATCTCCGGTCATGGTTTTTCACATAATTCCAGAGCATTTCCCGCTTTTTCCAAGCCTCCGGCGTGCCAATCAAAAGAAGGTGAATCGAAGAAATCGACATCATAATAGAAATATTCCGTGTCAGATAGTTTGCCAGCCGTGGATTACGCTTCCGCAGTTTCTCAAGATCTGTACAGACGGAAACCAGCTTCGTCACCCGAATCTGCTGGTCGATCCGTTTCATCAATACTTTCTCATTTACGGACTGATCTTCCCTGCCCAGAAAATAGTGGTACAAGTCCAGATTCAGATAACAGAGCGTTTTAACATAAGGCAATGGCTGGTTTGCAAAAATATTATCCACATAAAACGTATGCTTCGGAAGTTTTACCCCGGACTCACGCAATATCTCAGTCCGGTAAAACAGAGAATGCATAACCAGATACTGTGACGCCCGAAAATGCCTGATATCATCCCAGCCGCAGACCCTTCCCTCCCGCATAACATTTTTATAACTCATGCGTTTACACTTATTTTCATAAAAGTGGTCATACAGATAATTGCAGATTATTAAGTCCACAGTAACTCCTTTTTTCTCCCACTCCTGCAGTTTACTCAGAAGCTTCTTCAATTCATCCTGATCCAGCCAGTCGTCAGAATCCACAACTTTAAAATACTTTCCGGACGCCTGCGCAAGACCCGCGTTAACCCCGGCGCCATGTCCTCCGTTTTCCTGATGAATGACCTTCACGATTTCCGGATAATTTCTCGCATAATTATCCGCAATCTCTCCTGTCCGGTCCGTGGAACCATCATCAACAATAATAATTTCTGCCTGTTCTTCTGCGGTCAGCAGCGTATCAATACACCGTTCCATATAATCCTCTGAATTATAGCATGGCACAGTAAAAGTAATCTGTCTCATAGTTTTCTCTCCTGTTGTTTCTTTCTTCTATTAGATTAAACGAAAATATTCTTGCGTTTTCTTCATAAAAATTCTTAAGTTTTCCTTAATCTTGCCAAACTCTATAAAAATATCTTCCTTTATTTCCTTATACTTCCATAGTAGACAGGAAAATTTCTTTTTGAACACTTCTGTATGAAAATAGATTACCGCATTTTTCTTAATTCTGCCCTGTTTTTACCTTACAATTATCTTACATTTCCGTAAGGAACGGAAATTTTCCTTTTGCTAAATTTACAAAAACCTGTTATTAAGGAATTTCTCTGGTATTTCAAACGTGATTTAGACGTTTATCTTCTCATAAAAACCCATAACTATCCAACATATTCAATTTAAAGTGATTCCGATCTATTTCAAGAATGCCCTCTTTCCGTAGTTTGGAAAGTCCTGTGGACGTTGCAGCTCTTTCGACACAAAAAAATCTACAAGTTGCCCTCGTTGCCCAGGTGTGTTCGGTACTTTCACCCGTTAGAGCGCGCCTATGGCGCGCAAACCTAAAAATGAGGATGCCATAACATCCCCATTCCCTAAACTGCTACTTGAAAAACACCATGTAGACGGTTTATAATCATCATAGATGTAATTAAATGATGTTTGTGCTGTCCGATGACTGCCATCGGAAACTAATTGATATTAGTTATAATAACTGACTATTTGTTTATGCCAGACTTAAAATTCCTGCCGTTGCTTGAAAAAACGTGTAAAAAATCTATGCTGTCTGATTTATTTAGTCTCACTAAATAACCTGAAAATTGCTAAAGTGAAAGCTTTAACAGCTATATAATTCGACTAAATATAATCGAGACAGTACCATTGTATCTTAATAAATACCACTTTTATTAAAAACGTCCCGCACGAAAATGCCTCCCGCCAGAAATACCATCGCTGCTGTAAACATCACCGGTATAAAATTATATTCCCCCTTCATCATCTGGAACAATCCTAAGTGGCCCAAATACTTAGAGGCCCCTATATTTGCCATAAAATAGAGCACAGACCCCATATATCCCAAAACAACCTGATTGGTAGCAGCACTCATAAAAAAGCCGATACTTCCTAAAAAAAGAATCTCTGTAAAAGAGCCAAGCCACAATTGCCCGAAAGAAAAAACGCTTCCATTCCCCCGCATAAGCTGCGCAAAAATTGTGACAACCATGGCGAGCAGAGTCACCGCCAGCAAAAGCCGGATCAGATAAAGCTGCCACAACGGCATTGCCTTGGACTTCTTCAGAAGCCAGATTTCTCCATTCTGCTCTGGCATAAACAGCGGGGTCAGCAAGAGTATCCCTACAAAAGCGACATACATTTCCATCACTTTTGCAGCCTGTCTCGCATCCAGATTGCGAAAGCTGACAAAAAAAGCAGACATACAGCAAAAGAAAAGAACCAACAGTAAATGAGGAGCATACTGTCTGCGAATAAAACTACCTCCGACCTTTAAATATCTTTCCATAGACGGTTTCTCCTTCTCTGCGTTTTTTCTCATAAATTAAAATAGTTACTGCTACAGCCGCAAGGGATAATACAAAATAAAATCCTCTGTTCACTAAAAGTTCCGGCCGCTGGCGCCAATATTCCGCTGTATTGCCAAGCGCATTCCATCGCACAATCAGGTGGAAACCAAAATTTCCCTGTAAGGCTACCGTAGAAAACAGGCTCGCAATTGCCCAAAATACCTGGATAAAAATAGATATTACGTTTTCCGTCAGTTCGGTAATGACAAAAGATACTGCAAGAACCGTCATAATCTCCGGAAGGAGCCAGATTCCGCTGTATTTCAGAAATGCGAATACGTCCGGCGCAATCCCTATGGTTTCTGCGTGGTACTGGTAAGGCATCTGCATAGCAAAAGCCGTCAAAACCACTGGCAGAAATGCCATGCACACATTGGCAAGGTACCTGCTTACAATAATCCCAAATGCGGAAGCTCTGTGGGAAAATACTACCTGAACGACCTGGGCGCGTTTATCACGAAGACACCGGGTGACTCCCAGAAAAACAGGCAGTACCGCAAGAACAATCCCTGCATAATCACAAAACAGTCTTGCCGTTGCCCCGGTAATCCTGTCCCTGGCACAAAGAGCCTCATACTCTTCCACCGCCTGTTCATACGTCATAGGCACTCCTACTCCCGCTTTTAATACTTCTTTTCGATAATCACTGCCTGCTCCAACTATACCGCAGACCTGCTCCATATTTTTGCAAAACTCCTCATAACTCAAATCTTCCCTGACTACAACGGAATATGATATCTGCGCCTGCATCGTTCCCTGGATGGTGTTCTGTTCATAGTTAGCATAGTGCTCCTCCATATCCTGCATTACCTGTTCCCAGCTCTTGCCGGAACAATTTTCCACAATCGATTTCACACTGGCAAGTTCTGTTTCATTTAAGGTAACTCCTTTATAAAATCCCATTGGATAAGTCGCATAAGAATTGTGATATGTCTCCAGGGTCAGCCCCGCCAGCGTTTTTTCCATAATATCAGATTCCCGGCGACTGTTTACCGTACCGTAGCTTTCCTGGCCAGGCTGAGGTTTTTCCATCCGCTCTGTCAGTTCGCCGCTCAGCTGGCTGGTAAGGAACATAACAAAAACGATTACATAAATGTAATATACCATACTCTTTAAAATCTGCTTACATTCTTTTAAAAACAATGTCCCGAACATGCGCCCACCTCCTTGTATAATAATGGTGTAGTCAATTAAAGCTACACAGTTAATAAATTTCTAAATATATCTTAGATGACAG